>JBLNCE010000020.1:0-9791 GCA_050260415.1 Bacteroidota bacterium
CGCCCTGAAGAAGACCGGACGGCCCAAAGTACGTGCCGAAGTGGTGGAACTGGCAGACGCGCAGCGTTCAGGGCGCTGTGTCCGCAAGGGCGTGCGAGTTCAAATCTCGCCTTCGGCACCAAAAAATCAACCCCCGCGATGAGCGGGGGTTTTTGTTTTGTTACTGTTCACAAATGGGCACATGAGGCCCTATGGATCGCGCTAACGCTCTTCCGCAATGCTGGGTATACCGTCAGAGAAAATCCTATTGTTGGAAGGATTACCGCCAATCATGCCGAATTGCGGAAAAAGTATGCCAAGTCAAATTGAGGGGTTTGATTGGTATGACTATCGCAATTTCCATAAAGGTACATAATGGAATTGTCCTAGCTGCCGACAGCGCCTCTTCGCTTGTCGATCCAAATGGCGCGATCGTAAACGTCTACAATAATGCCAACAAGATCTTCCAACCTTTACAAAGGTCTTCCTATTGGCAGCATGACATGGGGTGCCGGCAGTATCGGACACGCTTCGATCTGTACTTTGTCAAAAGACTTGCGCAGGCGGTTTACAGGGGAGGACCCACGACATACAGACTGGAGAATAGACCCAGCGAACTTCTCTTTGGCTGATGTTGCGATACGTGCGCGTGAGTTTCTATATGATGAAATGTATGTCCCAGCTTATGGTCAAGCCCCGCAAAGGCCAACATTAGGTTATCTCGTCGCTGGTTATTCGGCCGGCAGGGATTTGCCGGAGACTTGGAGAATAGTCGTTGACGAGAACGGTAGCTCCCCTGCCCCAGAGCTACTTCAGCCCGACGATGAAACCGGCATAGCCTGGAGTGGTATGCCTGAAGCTGTGCAAAGATTAGTCAGTGGTTACGGTCAGGAACTTCCTGACGTCCTGCGTGAGCTCGGGGTACCTGATGGGCAAATTGCTCCCGCCATGACCCACATTACCATGCGTTTACAGGCAAGCCTTGTTCATCCTGCGATGCCCATTCAAGACGCGATCGATCTAGCTGGTTTCCTCGTCGAGGCGTCGATTCTATTCTACCGTTTCCTTCCCGGTGCACCTTGTGTGGGTGGACCCATAGAGGTTGCAGCAATCACGAAACATGAAGGATTTAAGTGGATCGCACGAAAACACTACTTTGACATAAAATATAACCCAGATCCATAGCTTGACTGCGGGCGAGAGGAGGGGATGTGCCACGCCTACCATGACTTTCGATGAGAAAAAACTTAGGACACCCAAGGAGTCCACAGATTCAAGATGCACAGGAGGTTACACCTACCAGAAATGGACAATCCAGCCATTTAAAGCGGATTACCCAATAGGCCGCAGGTCAGCAAAAGGTCCCTCCAAGCATAAGCTAAGGTTAAGAAACCTCGAATAATTACTATTATGGCATCACGAAGTTTAACCCCCGCGATTGGCGGGGGTTTTTGTTTTTTTCGTTTGTGGGACTATGCCTCGCTCTTTGGCGCGGCGTAGACTCCACTCGCTCGCCACTGCAACCCCTGGAGGAAGTATTCCGCATGGGTTGCCGATATATCGGCCAAAATCCGAACCCCGCCACCTTAGCGGAGGAAGCCCGGCGCACTCTGAACGCGAACATCGGGCCGCAGCGCATACGGCATTATCTTGATTTCCTGGACAGCAGCCTGCTGTTACGCACCATTGAACCCCTGGAGATCAGGCTCAAGAAAAGGCGCGGTTACAGCAAACTCTGCCTTCGCGACCATGCGATCCGCGCCGCCTGGTTGCAGGAGAGCGTTCCACTCGCTCCGGCGGTCCTCGACCGCGTGCCTCATCTGCACGACCTCGCCGGGCGGATCGCGGAGAGTACCGCCGGTTACTTCTTCGCCTCGTTGACCGGCCTCTCCGTGGCCCACTTGCCCGAGCGCGCCAGCGAGCCGGAAGTGGATTTCATCCTGACCATCGGCGAGCGCCGCATTCCCGTGGAGGTCAAATACCGCCCCGCCGTCGATCCGCGCGATACACTGGGCTTGCGCGTTTTCATTGAAAAGGCCGTCAATAACGCGCCCTTCGGCCTCTTGATCACGCGCGGCGATACCCCCGCCGCCGCCGATCCCCGTATCATCACCGTGCCTTTGCCGTCACTGCTCGTGGTCCGTTAATCGCCAGCGGCACCCTCCCCAGCGTGGTGGAGCAGTTCCAGGCCGCCTGCCGCCAAGCCCGTGAAGTTGTGGAGGCGGGATTACTCCCATGAACTGCGTGAGGAATGAGGGCGGCGGAACGGGCTACAGCGAGCCGAGGTCGTCCCAGATCTCCTCGATCAACAGGATACCCGCCAAGGCGTCCGGCTTTTCCCGCGTCTCCACGCTTGCCTGCAGCACCGCCAACTGGTCCTGGATCTGGTTGACGTAGTCGTGGTCGATATCCACCTGCACGAGGGGTTTGACTTGTTTCCACGCCCGTCTGGTCCGGGCGAGACTCGCGGCGGCGGCGGACCATTCTTCCTTGCGCACGTGGTCTTCGGTCGCCGCCAGATTCTTTGAGAAACCGGCGCGGCGATCGGCCATCCCCCTGAAGAACGAACATGAGCACAAGATGCTCATTATCCCCGGAATCAACAAGCAGGCCGCCATCTTCCTGCCTCGGGCAAATAACCGCCAGATCATCGCCGGTCACTCCTTGGTCGGGATCGTATAGTACACGCTATCCCCCTGTAGATCGACATGGAGGTTGCCCCCGGTATCCAGTTGGGCCAGGGAAACCTGCTTCACATCAGTGATGTTTTCCTTGCCCAACTGGTATTGCAGCCAAGCCCGGGAAAGCCCCAGTGACTTCAAGGCGTCCGTGAGCACGGCCCCGTCGTCGATCAGGGTGGTGGGTAACCCGTCGTATTGGGTGGGCAGTTGGAGGTCCTGGGGGGTCAGGTTTCGCTTCTGCGATTTCTTTTGCACGCTCAACTTGCCGCAGGTCTCGAACAGGGCGAATTCCACATCATCGAGGTTGAAGACGCCTTCCGTCCGAAGCTGCGCGATCAAGTCATCGATGGTCAAGCGTATCTTGGCCAGGTTCTTTTCCAGAATCTTGCCGTTCTCGATTACCACCGTGGCCTCCCCTTCCACCACCTTTCTGATCCAGACACTATGGACGCTCAAGACGGCCAAGGCGATCGCCAGGGCCACCCAGGTCGCCATGCCGGCCAGGGTGGCGTAAGTGTTCTGGTTGACCTCGACCGAGAGGACGGCGGCGATGGAACCGATGGTGATCCCCACCACGTAGTCAAAGAACGTCAGCTCCGACATCTGCTGCTTGCCCATGATGCGTACCAGAATCAGAAGGACGAAGAAGGATACCGTGGACCTGATGACCACGACTAGATAGATGGGCAATTCCCCACCCCCTTTGTGCCTCGTCTTCCGTATTGACTTTGTCGGAGAAAAATAACCGTATTTTTTGCTGACGCCCTTGGCAGACGATGGCAGACGTCTCCTTCTGGGATATACAAGCATCGATCGGCCATACTATCGAATAAATCATTGGAGGCGACGCGCTGATGACCGTCAGTTCGCAGGTCAGACAAACCCTGGCCGGCTTGCGAGGGGCCCAGGCCACGCTGCGGACTTACGCCGCCCAGACCGGGAAGGACGAGACCGTGGCCGTCTACCGGGAAGCCCTGCAGGTCACGGAGGAAATCGTCGGGGACCTCGAACGGAGGCTCAAGGCCTTGGAATTCGAAGAACCTCAATATAAGGGGCTGTAACATGCCGCCGTGGCTCAATATCCTCCTGCGCTCGACGGCGCTCTTCTTCATCCTTCTGGTCCTGATACGTCTGCTGGGTAAGCGGCAGCCGTCGCGGATGACGCCGTTCAACTTCGTCGTCTACGTCTTTATCGCCGTCACCGCCGCTTTGACGGCCTTGAACCTCATACGCAGTTTCGTCTTCGGTCTCATCGCCGTGGGCGTCTGGGGCTTGATCCCGATCGGGCTCGAATCCTTATCGATCAAGAGTAAATGGCTCCACGATCTCGTCGGCGGCCGGGAGACGATCCTGATCAAGCAGGGCAAGATCATGGAGGAAAACCTGCTACAGCTCAGGCTGACCGGGGAGGATCTGCTGCGCGAGCTGCGGTCCAAGAACGTTTTCAACCTGGCCGACGTAGAATTCGCGGTCATGGAGAACACCGGCGACGTCAGCGTGCTGCTGAAGTCGGATAAGAAACCCGTCACCCCGCGCGACCTGGAGCGGAAAGTCGCGCCCCAAGCCGAGCCGCAGACCGTCATCCTCGACGGCAACATGTTGGATGAGCCGCTGGCCAATCTGGGATTGAACCGGGAGTGGCTCAAAACCAAGTTGGAACGGATGGGCTTGTCCCTGGACAATGTCTACCTCGGGCAGGTGGATTCCGCCGGCGACCTCTACGTGGACCTGTTCGACGACGCCATTCACCTTCCCCGGCCGAAGCTCAAGGAGATGCTCTACGCCAGCCTGGAGAAAGCCCAGGCCGACCTGGCCAAGTTCTCCCTGGAGACCCAGGACGAGGGGGCCAAGGCCATGTACGCGGGCAACGCGGACAAGCTCGGCGCCGTCCTGAACAAGCTCCGGCCCCATCTGCTGCGCTGAGGCGGCCGTAAGACGGCTAGATGTTAGGGAATACGCCCACTTTACCCAGATGCCAGCGGTGTCTCTCCCTCTCTTTGCGGTCAAAGAGAGGGAGAGTACGAGAGGGTGAGTTCAAGAGAGAGCATCGCCCGAAGATGAACTCACCCCCGGCGCTGCGGCGCCAGCCCCCTCTCTTCGGCCGCGAAGAGAGGGGGCAAGGGTGTGGATCTTATCTTAAGCCCATGGGGGACTGGGGTTAGGTTGCGCCGCGTTTTCGCGCAATTTTGGGACGGGAAGGAGACTCCGCCGTGTCCGACAAGATGAAAAAGAAACTTACGCCGACTCAGCAGGAATACCAGGCGTTCGCCAAGGCCAGAGAGCCCAAACGGCCGCTATTCGCCAACATTCTCCGGGCGTTCCTGACCGGCGGGACCATCTGCCTCATCGGGCAGGGGTTCCAGTGGATGTATATGACCTTTTTCGGTTTCAACAAGATCACGGCGTCCAACCCCACCGTGGCCAGCCTGATCATCCTCGCCGTCCTGCTCACCGGGTTCGGACTCTTTGACCACATAGCCCAGTGGGGCGGGGCGGGTACCGCCATCCCGGTCACGGGCTTTGCCAACTCCATCGCCTCGGCCGCCATCGAGCACCGCAGCGAGGGTTTCGTCCTCGGCTACGGAGGCATAATACTTCCGGACGAACTCGAACAGGTAGGAGGTTGATTCATTGGACCGCATGAGTAAACCCGAGATGCCCGATAACGCCGAGAATGCTGTCAAGTGCTCGGTCTGCGGGAACATGATTCTAATCGGCAGCGAGGATGGCACCGGGGAGCCGGAGACGGAATGCGATATCTGTCACGCGCGCCAGGATTTGCGGCCCGACCGGATCGGCGGGGCCTCGAACGAGGATTATTGACCCTGATTTCGAAAAGATAGCGCCAGATCACGGGCTTCCCGCCAATGTCGGAATCCCGATCTAGACCGAAAGAGCCCGTCCAAGGGGAGGCGGGCTCTTCGCATCGGTGAGGTTTTGGCGCGCTTGGGCGGGAATCGTCCTGGTCAGGGCGTAACCTTCTTCGATTCCTTCTGGATATCACCCGGTCCCGGGAAGAATAGTTCAATCGCGCCGTGGCAAACCTAGGTGGGTCAACCTGTACAGAGGAGGTCACGCATAACTTGAGGCAGCTTACGGCGAGCGAGGTTCTGTCATTCAGCAAACTTCTCCAAGCGGAAACCATCGGGCTCGAGGTCGCCAAGGCGACGGTCGGGGTGATCGCCGACGAACAGTTGAAGAAGCTGACGCAATCGGGCATCACGGCGAGCGAAGCCAGGATCAGGGGCCTGCAGCAGTTCATCGCGGAGAACAACGTCATTCGGGTCGGGGAGGTGCAATAACCATGGCCACGCTTATCGGCTCCCTATTCGGGGAAGCGACCGGCGCCGGCATGCAGGAAACGTTGGGGCTCAACGCTGTTTCCGCCGCCTCCGCCCTGGCCGCGGCCTATCTCGGGGCGGCCGTCGAGGCCTCAACCCCCGAGGTCAAGCGGCTCTTCTCGGACTACTTGAACCAAACCCTGGTGGCGCAACAGACGCTGACGGAGTTGGTCGTGCAAAAAGGATGGAGCAATCCGTACGACACGCCGGAGAACCAGCTCCAAGCCGCCTATCGGCAAGCACAAGAGGTCTTGGGCGCCGAGCGCGAACAATAGCTTCGGTCGATCTTGGACGTCCACAAGCCCTTCGTCAGCGGCGAGGGGCTTTTGCATGTTTCCCTCGTGCAGAAGCAGCAGGAAAAGACGGGGGGCGGATGGAAAGAGGTATCTAACCCAAGCTAGGGGGGCATCCAGATGGTCTTTTGGGCTCTCTTCATCATTTTCTTCCCGGCCTTGATCCTCTACATCTGTCACCGGGTCCCGATCCTGGATAAGATCGGCGCCGTTCTCCTCTGCTACGCGGCCGGCATGGCCCTGGGCAATCTCGGCCTGATCCCCGCCGCGGCCCGCGGAGCGCAAGAAGCGCTCATGACGTACACGATCCCCATCGCCCTACCCCTGCTCTTTTTCTCCATCGACGTGCGGCAGTGGTTCCGGTTGGCCGGCGTCTCCATCTTCGCGTTCCTACTGCAGACCGTGGCCGTGCTCGTCAGCGCCACGGTCGCCTTCCTCGTCTTCCGGGGCGCGATCGGCCCGGAGACGAACAAAGCCGTGGGGATGCTGATCGGCTGCTATACCGGGGGCACCATCAACCTGAATGCCATCGGCCTGGCGCTGGGCGTGGAAAAGAATCTCTTCATGGCGGTCAACGTGGCCGACATGGTGATTACGCCTTTCTATCTCCTCCTGGCCATCACCGTCATGCAACGCATCCTGCTTCTAGTCCTGCCGCCTTTCCGGGACATGGCGGGCGCCGCGGCGAGCGCCGCCGAAGCGCAAGACTTCACCAGCTATTACGGGATCTTAGCCCCGAGCCGGCTCTTGGGGCTCGCCAAATCGTTCGGGCTGGCCTTGCTCATTTTTGCCGTCGGGGGAGGCGCCTCCTTCCTCTGGCCGCAGTACTCGGCTTTGGTGGCGATCCTCATCGTTTCCACGCTTGGAATCGCCTGTTCCTTTATCCCCTCCATCCGGCGGATCGAGATGAGTTTCCAGTTGGGACACTATATCATTCTCGTGTTTTGCCTGACCTTGAGTTCACTGGCGGACCTGGGGCAACTGCTCACCGCGGCGCCCGCGGCCATGGCGATGGTGGGTCTCATGGTCGCCGTCTGCGTCGTGGTCCATGTCCTTTTGGCCGCCATCTTCCGCATCGACGCCGATACGATCATCACCACCTCCATCGCGGGGATCTTCTCGCCGCCCTTCATCCCCATGGTCGCGGCGGCGCTCAAAAACCGCGCCATGATCGTGACCGGGGTAATCACGGGCATCATCGGCTGGGTGATCGGGACCTATCTAGGGATTGGGTATGCGTATTTGTTGGGGGCGATATTCTAAAGCAACCCCGAGAAATATGGGGATATGATTTCCCGGATCTAGAGCGCCCGGCTGTACACCCGATAGGTCTTATAATGCTCTCCCCCCGCTCCTTCCACGTCCCGCCGCATCGGGAGGTTCTCCTCGCGGATGGTCGAGCCTTCGCCCCATTTTATGCCTTTCCGGCCCGCCGCTTCAAAGGTTCGCACGTAGATGGCGGCGGTGACGCCCTTCCGGCGCCATTCCGGGACCACGAAGAGCACGAAGAAGCGGAGGGCCTCGATCCTGCGGCGCCAATACAGAAACTTCAACCACCCGAAGGGCAGGAGCCAGCCGTTCAGATGGATCAGCGCCTGGTTCAGATCGGGCATGGTGATGCTGAAGCCGATGGGCTGGCCGCCGGCGCGCGCGATGTAGATCAGGTCGGGATCGGCATATGCCTTGAGGCCGCGCGCGATCTCCTCGACCTGTGCGAGCGTGGGCGGGACCTGGTCGGGCCACTCGGGCATGGCCCGCTGCAAGATGTGGTAGATATCATGAACCTCGCGATCGAGGTGCGCCAGGTCGAGCCGGTCGAGATGAAAACCGTAGCGTTCCTGGGCGTATTCCACGGCCCGCGGGTTCTTCGGCATCCTGTACGACAGACGGTAGGCATACCAATCGCCGAACTTTTCCAGGCCGTATCGCTCAAAAAACTTCTGATAATACGGGGGGTTATAGGAATCCATCAAGACCGGCGGCGAGTCGAATCCCTGGATGAGCAAGCCGCGATAATCGTCGCCCCCGGTGGGCGAGACCGGGCCGCGCATCCGGTCGCAGCCGCGCCCCGCCAGGTAGGTACCCGCCGCGTCGAGCAGGGTTTGTGCCGCCTCGTAATCCTCGATCGACTCAAAGAGGGAAAACCAGCCGTCCCGGCAGTTTTTGGCCGCGTTGGTCGATTCATCGACGCCCGCCATGATCCGGCCCGCCGGACGGCCGTCCCGGTACGCGACGAAGAGGCGGTATGGCCCCCTCTTTAGGTATCCGTTGCTTCGGGCGTCAATGGTCCGCCGCATCTTGGCAATCAGCGGGGGAACCCAGTTGGGATCGCCGCGATAGATCCGCCAGGGCATATGGAGGAAATCGCGCCTGGCTCTACGGGTTTCGACCGTTTTGATGGTGACGCTCATCTGCGACACGCCCTCCTTGATTCCTTATCCCTTGCGAGACCTTCGGCGACCTCCGCGCCGTCCCGCGGCGACCGGAGCCGGCGTATAATCCGCCGCGGGCTCTTGCAGTAATGAGGGATGGGCAAACGGATTCCTTACCACCACGTCACCATAGCACGCCCCATCCGGCAAATCTTCGGACCATAGCAGCCGGCAACCGAGGCGTTGGGCGCTGGTGATGATGGCGGCGTCCCAGTATGAGAGTTTATCGCGCCGGGCTAACTCGATGGCCGCCAGGACATCAGCGGTGACGGGAGAATGTACCCGCCACTGGGCCACATCGGCGACGACACCCGCGGCATCATCAATAGATATTGGATTCTTGATTTTTCGTGTGGCATTCGTGAAGAATTCCTGCAAGACCTGAATACTCAGACACCCCAGACCGGATTGCCAAAGCCCGACCAGTATCCCCCGGGCTCGTTCCCCTTTGGCGCCCGCGGAATCATCGTAGGCGTAGATCAGAATATTCGTATCAACAAACTGCTTCGGATGGTCAACGCTCATGCAGTTCATCCCTGGACCACGTTATTTTGCCGTTAGTCCCCATGTTAAAGCCCTTCTTCATTAGCGCCAACTGCCGCGCGCGCGCCTGGGCGTAGGCATCATCATTGCGGACTAAATCTTCCAGCATCTCCACCATGAGCCCCGAGACCGAGGTCTGCCTCTCCACCGCGATATGTTTGACGCGGCGCAGTGTCTCTTTGGGGACGGAGAGGGTGATGTTCTGGTATTCCATCGGTTCCACCTCCACGTAAACAAGTGTAACACGAATACACGTGGATTGCAATAAATGGTAGGTTCAGTTTTCGCGCTCTTGGCATCGCTGATCTTTACCGGCAAAGGTAAATGCGTTACCAGGGCAAGAAGAGTTGAAGCTTACCCGTCGCTAAGAATTCCCCCGGTCAAATCCGGTGGACAGCTGAGGCCGCACCCTGGTATGATTGGTGCATGAGCTTGACCGCAGAACGGATGCTGGACCGGTTCTACGCGCGCGACGCGGCTTACGACGGCCGCTTTATCACCGGCGTGCTCTCCACGGGGATC
>JBLNCE010000021.1:0-16869 GCA_050260415.1 Bacteroidota bacterium
TAATTTGACCGTAAACCTATGGGAGGTATCATGGCCGGCGCCTCGGTCCACATATTCATCGGCGCCTACGGCAGCGGCAAAACCGAAACGGCCGTCAATTTTGCCTGCCGGGAACGCGCGCAGGGTAAAAACGTTACCTTGATCGATCTCGACATCGTCAATCCTTACTTTCGCTCGCGTGATGCCGCGGTTTTGCTGGACAAGCTCGGGCTGCGCGTGATCTCGAGCGCGGCCGGACACGAACAGGCGGACCTGCCGGCGCTGTCCCCGGCCATCCTGGGCACCCTGCGGACGCCTGGTCTCACTTTGATCTTCGACGTCGGCGGCGATCCGGTCGGCGCCAGAGCGCTCGGCAGATTTCATCCCCTGCTGGAACCTTTAGCGCCTGAGACGTGGATGGTCATCAACCCATACCGGCCGGATACGGGGACGGCGGCTGCGATCGCTTCCCTGGCGGGCGCTTTGGCCGCATCCAGCCGCCGGAAAATCACCGGCCTGGTTGCCAACCCCAATCTGGGTCCGGAGACGACGGTGGCGACGATCGGTGAAGGATGTCAAACGGTCCGCGCCGCGTCCGAGGCCCTGGGTATACCGGTGGTTCTGGTCGCGGTCCGGGAGGACCTGGCGGCGGCCGCCGCCGATTGCGGGCTCGGACCCCTGCTGCCGTTGCATCGTTATATGACGCTCCCATGGGAATGAGATTTCGGCAAAGGATATCGAATCTGGGTACCGGAAGGGGGATGTCCGTGAAGAAGCTTGTCATCGATGAAGAACGTTGCAAAGCCTGTGAGCTTTGCCTCAATTTTTGTCCGCGCGGGTTGTTGCGTCTGGCGGACCACCTGAACAGGCAGGGTTTCAAGCCGGTCGCGATAACGGACCAGGACCGGTGCACGAGTTGCGCCTTATGCGCGCGTATGTGCCCGGAGACGGCCATCGAGGTCTACCGCGAGCCTAAGGCGCAAGCGTGAAAGGCTTTTGCGATGTCTACCGGAAGAAACAGCGGCGCACAAGATCTTGATTGATAGTTACATCGGGTTATGCGCCATATCTTGTGCTTTGATCCCGGATATGGTCGCGTCGCAGATGCCTAGAAAGGTGGTGGCGGAATTTGGCGGAGAGAGTGATGATGAAGGGCAATGAAGCGCTGGCGGAGGGAGCGATACGCGCCGGCTGCCGGTTCTTTTTCGGTTATCCCATCACGCCTCAGAACGAGATCCCGGAGTACATGGCGCGGCGCATGCCCGAGGTAGGTGGCACTTTCCTGCAAGCCGAGAGCGAGGTTAGCGCGATCAATATGTGCTATGGCGCGGGCGGCGCGGGGGCGCGGGTGATGACCAGTTCGTCCAGCCCGGGCGTGAGCCTCAAGATGGAAGGGATCTCGTACTGTGCCGGGGCCGAGGTTCCATGCGTGATCGCCAATATTCAGCGGGGAGGACCGGGCCTTGGCGGGCTCTGCCCGTCCCAGTCCGATTACTTCCAGGCCACCAAGGGCGGCGGCCATGGAGACTATCACCCAATCGTCTTGGCCCCCAATTCCGTCCAGGAAATGGCCGACTTGGCCGGCTTGGCCTTTGTGCTGGCCGATCGGTATCGCACCCAGGTCATCATCCTGGCCGACGCGATCCTCGGACAGATGATGGAGCCCATGACCATGCCGGAGATGGGTTTCCCCGGCCGGGTCGAGAAGCCGTGGGCCACGAGCGGGGCCGCCGGCGGGCGGGCGCCCAATCTGATAAACTCGCTGGGTCTGCCCGCGGAGGAATTGGTGAAGATCAACCGGCGCCTGCAGGACAAATACCGCCGGATTGAGGCGGCGGAGGTCCGCTACACGGAAGACGGCACGGCCGAATCAGACTTGGTGGTGGTGGCCTACGGGATGACTTCCAGGGTGGCTAAGTCAGCCGCGGACATGATCCGGGCCGAAGGCGGCCGGGTTGGTCTGTTCCGGCCGATAACCCTGTGGCCTTTCCCCGCGGACGCCCTGGCGGCTCTGGCGCAGGCGGGCAAGCGCTTCCTGGTCGCGGAGATGAGCGCCGGCCAACTGGTGGAGGATGTCCGCCAGGCCGTGGCGGGGCGTGCGCCGGTACAGCTTTTTTCCGTCTTGAACGGCAACATCCCGACGGCGCGCCAGATATACCAAGCGATCAAGGACTATCCGGAGGTCGCGACTGGAGGTGCGGCATGATCAAGGTTTTTGGCCGTCCGGCCAGCTTGACTGATAAAAGGCTTCATTATTGCCCTGGTTGCACGCACGGCATTATCCACCGCCTGGTCGCGGAAGCCATCGACGAACTCGGCCTGCGGGAGAAGACCATCGGCATCGCCCCGGTCGGTTGCGCCGTCTTTGCTTACAACTACTTTGCCCTGGATATGCAGGAAGCGGCGCATGGCCGCGCTCCGGCCGTGGCCACCGGCATCAAGCGCGTGCTGCCGGATCGGACCGTCTTTGCCTACCAGGGCGATGGCGATCTGGCCAGCATCGGCATGGCGGAGATCGTGCATGCCGCGGCCCGCGGGGAGAAGATCACCGTTATCTTCGTCAACAACGCCATCTATGGTATGACGGGCGGACAGATGGCCCCCACCACTCTGGTGGGACAGAAGACCACCACTTCGCCCACTGGCCGCGATCCAGCCAAGGTCGGCTATCCGATCCGCGTCTGCGAGCTGCTGGCGACGCTGCCGGGCGCGGTATACCTGTCGCGGGTCAGCGTGCACGATCCAAAGCACGTCGGCCAGGCCAAGACGGCGATCAAGGAAGCGTTCCAGGTCCAGGAGGCGGGGCGGGGTTTCGCTCTGGTCGAAGTCCTGTCCAGTTGTCCCACGAACTGGGGGATGGCGCCGTTTGAAGCGCTCAAGTGGGTGGAGGAGAAGATGATCCCGTACTACCCGCTCGGGTCTTTTCGGCGGCCGGAGGAGGAGAAGCCAATTGGTGCATGAGATTATCTTCGCTGGTTTCGGCGGCCAGGGCGTGCTGCTCATGGGCCAGTTGGTCGCGTATGCCGCCATGTCCGAGGGCAAGGAAGTATCCTGGTTTCCGTCCTACGGCGCGGAGATGCGGGGCGGTACGGCCAACTGCGCGGTGGTGGTCTCGGAGACCACCGTGGGATCGCCCGTGGTCTCGGAACCCACCGCGATCGTGGTTATGAACCGGCCTTCATTGGAACGCTTCTTGCCGATGCTCAGACCCGGCGGGATGCTGGTCTATAACAGTTCGCTGATCGAGGTCGAGCCCGGACGGGCCGATATCAACATCGTCGCCGTACCAGCCAACGAGATCGCGAACCAATTGGGGTCAAACCGGGTGGCCAATATGGTGGCGCTGGGCGCCTTGCTCAAGGGGACGGGCGTTGTGTCCGCGGCGGGGGTGATGAAGGCTTTGGCCAAGGCCCTGCCCCCGCACAGGCAGGATCTCCTGCCCGTAAATCAAGCGGCGCTCGAACGCGGGCAGGCTTTCTCACCCAAAGCCGCCGTCTGACGGCTTGCGAAACTCGCCGTCTGCTTGACCGAGAAACTGTAAAGAACGTCCACTGGTCGTCATATCTATTAGTGACCGAGATAAGTCACTATGATTGAGGAGGAGACGGCTAGTGGACAGAAAAGGAATGCAGGTGATCAAAGACGTGGCATCCAAGACGGCGGGTCTGGTCTTCTTTTCCTTGTTAGCCATCGCCCTCGGCGTGGTCTTTGGTGTCATGTTCGAGAAATGGGTGGGCGGGGAGACGGGGACGCCGACGTCGACGACCAGCCTCGAGACCCCGATCGAAGAGGTGGCCCTGCCGCCGGGCGAGACGACGGGGGAAAGCGTCGGCGTAACCGGAGAAGCCGCGGTACCCGCGCCGGTAACCACCACCGTGAAGTATCGCGTCAGAGTCGGTCCATATCCAGACTACGCGCAGGCTGCAAAGGCCGCCGAAGCCTTGCGGGCGGAAGGCTATCCCATCTATCTGGCAAATCACGCCCCGTACCTTATCCAGGTCGGCGCCTTTGCCAACAAGGATAACGCTGCGACGCTAAAGACACAGCTATCACAGAAAGGTTATTCCGTCGCGATTCAGGCTGAATAGGGATCAAGAGGTCAATTTGGCCGCGGCAGGCTTACCCGGCCTGTCGTTTTTTTTGTCATACAGTTCCGGACACTGGAGGTGCCGTGGTGAAGCTTACGGAGGTTTGTCAAATCCTCGGCGCGGAAGTACTGACCGGGGAGGACTTGCTCGAACAGGTTGAGGCGTTGTCGGCGTGCGGCGCCGACCTGATGAGCGATGTCCTGGCGTTTACCAAGGAAAGGACATTGCTGCTGACGGGTCTGACAAACCCTCAAGTCGTACGCACGGCGGAACTGGTGGATCTCTGCGGCCTGGTCTTCGTGCGCGGCAAGAGACCGCCCGCGGAGGTCGTGGACATGGCCAAGGAGAGGCGGCTGCCGGTCTTGCTGACGAGCTATCCGCTCTATGAGACATGCGGTCTGCTTTATTCGGGGGGCCTGGCTGGGTGCCAGGGACAGGTCGGCCGTGAACGCCGGTGAGGGGATGGTCCTTCATTTCTCGATCGCGGGCGGTGATTTCGCCGCGGCCGGCGAGGCATCGAGCCGGATCAAGGCGACCTTGCGTCAAGTCGGCCTGAGCGCCGATCTGATACGCCGCATTGCGATCGCAACCTATGAAGCGGAGATGAACGTGGTCATTCATGCCACCGCGGGTCAGATCAACGTACGCATCAATCCCACCCAGGTTGAGGTGGAGACTATCGATAGAGGTCCCGGTATTCCCGATATCGAGCTGGCCATGCGCGAGGGTTACTCGACGGCACCCCAGGCCGCGCGGGAGATGGGGTTCGGCGCCGGCATGGGCCTGCCGAACATGAAACGCTGCGCGGACAAGCTGGTCATCGAAAGCCAAGTCGGCCACGGCACCACGGTACGGTTAAGGTTTGATCTGAAGGGTGGGCATTAGATGATAAGTACTAAGTACTAAGTACTAAGTACGAAGTACGAAGCATGGACTGCTAGATACTTTGAACAGCGACTAAGGTGCGAAATCTGTCTAGACCGCTAAACGCGGTATTATCCATTTTCCCGCTTTTCTTTTTGGTGCTTTGTCTTTAGTACTAAGTACTTTGACATGGATCCAGTATCTGTCTCTTTAGTACTTTGGACTTAGTACTTGGCACTCAGGTCTTTTAGCGGGGGTGGGGACAATCGCCTATTATCATTCGGTTCGCCTGGATGAGGAACGATGCCGCGGGTGTACCAACTGCATCAAGCGATGCCCCACGGAAGCGATCCGGGTCAAAGAAGGCAAGGCGCGGATCAATACCGGTCGGTGCATCGATTGCGGCGAGTGCATCAGGATCTGCGAGAACCATGCCAAGCGCGCGGTTAGTGACAGCCTGGAGATAATCGCGCGTTATAAATACCGGGTGGCCTTGGTGGCGCCATCGCTGTTCGCGCAGTTTCGCGGGGACCATACGCCGGGCCGTATCCTCGGCGCCTTGACCACGCTGGGTTTCGACGAGATCGCCGAGGTGGCCGAGGGGGCGGAATATGCGACGTTCGCGATCAAGGAAGCCCTCGCCGGTTACAAAGGACAACGCCCATCGATCTCGCCAGCCTGTCCCGCGGTCGTCCGGCTGATCGAGGTTCGTTTTCCCGGACTATTGGATCAGGTACTCCGTTTGGAAGCGCCGGTCGATATCGCGGCCAAACTCTGTCGCCGGCGGCTCAAGGCCGCTCTCGGCCTCGAGCCGCCGGAGATCGGCATCTTCTTTGTGACGCCGTGCCCGGCCAAGATCACGGCGGCCAAGGAGCGCGCCGCGGCCGGAACGGGAACCCTTGACGGCTGTTTTTCCATGGCCGATCTGTATGGACCGCTAAAGAAAGCGCTTGCCTTGCCCGGTATACCCGAGTTTGCGCTGGCCGCCGGGGGGTTGGGGCTCGGCTGGGCGCGCGCCGGCGGGGAGAACCAGGCGATCGCCGGCCAGAATCTGCTGGCTGTCGATGGGATCCATAATGTCTCCGCGGTCCTCGAGGAAATTGAGATGGGCAAGCTGGCGGACGTGGACTACCTGGAGGCCAATGCCTGCGTCGGCGGTTGCGTTGGCGGCGCGCTCACGGTGGAAAACCCCTTCGTGGCGCGGGTCAAGATCCGGCGGTTGGCCGAGGCGACGGGCATCTCCGCGCTCAAGGAGCAGGTTCTGTCCGAGGCGCCGGTATTGAGCCGTGAAGGGTTCTTTGCCACGCCGGTGGAGTATCGGCCGCGGCCCTCCCTCGTCTTGGACCGGGATGTGGAAGCCGCCATCGGCAAGGCGAACCAGATCGAGGAAACCTTGCTCACTCTGCCCGGGCTTGATTGCGGCGCTTGCGGCTGCCCGACCTGCCGGGTCCTGGCCGAGGATATTGTGCAGGGTGAAGCGGCCTTGACGGATTGCGTGATCAAGCTACGCGAGCAACTAGCCCGCCTGGCCGGGGATCTGCTCAACTTGGCGGAGAAGCTGCCGCCCGCCATGGGACAAACCCCGGCGGCCAAGGAAGAAAGGGAGTCGCCCTGATGCAGCTGGGTGAGTTGGTTCGGTTTGCGTCCCTCGAGGCTTTGGTGCCCGGCGATCCGGAACAGGAGGTTGCCGGAGCTTATGTTTCGGACCTGCTGAGTGACGTGATGGCGCACGCGCATAGCGGATCGGTGTGGATTACGATCCAGACGCATCAAAACGTAATCGCCGTGGCATCGTTGCTCGACCTGGCAGCGGTAATCCTTGCCGGTGGCCATCGCGCAGGCCCCGAGACCATCGCCAAGGCTGAATCCGCCGGCATCCCGGTCTATCTGTCCGCGGAGCCAAGCTTCATCGTGGCCGGGCGCCTATACGAACTGGGTCTGCGATAGATGGCCGGTCTGCTTGCCGATCTCCATCTCCACAGCACCCTTTCACCCTGCGCGGAGCGATCCATGACGCCGCGCGGCTTGGTGCGGGCCGCGCTCCACGCCGGTCTGGCCGCCGTCGCGGTGACCGATCACAACGCGGCCGGCAATGCGGAGGCCGTTATGCGCGAGGCGGAAGAGGTCGGAATCTGGGCCATCCCAGGCATGGAGGTGCAAACCAGGGAGGAAGTCCATCTGCTTTGTTATTTCCCCGCCCTCGATGCCTTGCGTGCCTGGGAGGGTTTCATCTGGCGGCATCTGCCCGCGCGCCCCAATGACGAACGCTTCTTTGGCCCGCAAGAGATCTACCTTCCCGGCCGCGAGACCCCGGTCGGCTGCCACCGGCTGCTGCTTACCTCCGTGGCGCTGGACCTCGAGGATGTGTACCGCGAATCCCTGAAATATAACGGCATCTGCTTGCCGGCCCATATCGACCGGCCGGGATTCGGCCTCTTGCCGCAACTCGGCTTGATTCCGCCGATCTTTGCCGGTAGTCCGCTGGAGATCTCGGTCCAGGCCGACGCGGATACGGTTCGGAAGAAGTTCAATCTGCCTGCCGCGACACGCTTTATTCTCTCGTCGGATGCGCACCGGCCCGCGGACGTCGGCCGCCGACCCTCGGTCCTGCGGGTCGAAGCCGCCACCTGGAGCGAGTTTCTCCTGGCGGTCGAGGGCGGCCATGGGCGATGGTTGGGATGGGAAGAATAGGCGGCAAGCCGAGGCAATCGGCAATATGGCAAGAGGCATAGGGTCTGAGGGTGGTTTCCGAAAAGGGAGCGAAGCGCCGCTCCGCCGCGCCAGCTCATGGGGTTTAGTGCATGCAACAATATTTCACTAAAAATACCAGGTAGATCGGTTGCAAAATACCCTGCCGCGAGTTATCCTGATACCTGGATGTATTTGTGGCGGCGGCTTTTTCGTGCACTAGAGAGCTGTTTTTTTGCCCGACTTTGTTCCAAGAGGGACAAACTGGCGTGCGTGAACTGGCACTACATCTCCTGGATCTGGCCCAGAACTCTTTGGCCGCGGGGGCAACGCGCCTCTGGATCGAAGTTCGGCTCGACCAACGCGCCGACCGTCTGAGCATGGAAATCAAAGACAACGGGCGGGGCATTGCGCCGGGAATGCTGGCGCAGGTAACCGATCCGTTCGTCACGACGCGCGCCACGCGCCATGTGGGCCTAGGGCTCCCGCTCTTAAAAGCGGCGGCGGAGCGCTGCGAAGGCGCGCTCACGATCTCCTCGGTTCCCGGCGCGGGCACATCCGTAGCCTCGACCTTTCGCCTCAGCCACGTGGACAGGATGCCGCTCGGGGATCTGGCGGGTACGATCGTGGGCCTGATCGCCTGCAACCCATGGCTGGAACTGGATCTCAAGGCCGATTGGAACGGTTTCCGCTTCGAATTCACCACGGCTGACTGCCGGCGCGTGCTCGGCGGCGAAGTGTCCTTGTGTGAACCGGTCGTCCTGACCCATCTCAAAGATTTTCTGGCAAACAGCCTTGCCGAACTGCGGCGGGAGGATGAAGCCGCCGCGGGTCTGCAATGGAAAAAAGCTCAATAGCACTGCCACCGTTGTTACCAATAAGGAGGAGGCTTTATCATGTCGGGGAACGGATGTCGTTGTGAACAGGAGCTCTACAAACAACTCGATCAAGTCATTGCCGCTTATCACGGTCAGTCTGACTGCCTCATCCAGGTACTGCACAAGGCGCAGCAACTCTTCGGCTATCTCCCGGAGGAAGCACAGAAACGGGTGGCGGAAGGGTTGAATGTTTCGCTCAACGAGGTATATGGGGTGGCCTCGTTCTATTCCTTTTTCTCTTTGAAACCAAAAGGGAAACATCAGATTAGCGTCTGCCAGGGAACAGCGTGTTACGTGCGCGGAAGCAACAAAGTGCTGGAACGGTTGGAAAAGGAACTGGGGATAACCGCCGGGGATACCACGGCGGACGGAAATTTTTCCGTGGATGTCGTCCGCTGTCTGGGGGCGTGCGGCTTGGGCCCCGTGATGACCGTCGATGAAGACGTCCACGCCCGGCTGAAACCGGACCAATTGCCGTCGATCCTGAAGAAATATCGCTGAACGCGCTCTCGAAAGATAGCCGCCGAGGTTATGTGTTGGATACAAATCAGATACAAGCAAGGCGTACAAACGTCCCATCCTCGAATTTGTAACGGGGCCGGAATCGGGATCGCGATCGGAATGAGTTTTCAAGAAAGCCGCAGGCATGATCGTAATAGACGGTGATGACATGTACGAAACCGATTCCGATACGATACCGAAAGATCTTTGAAAGGGGAACACTGGTCATGCCGATGTACCGTTCTCATGTACTCGTCTGCGCCGGGGCCGGGTGCGTTTCCTCCGGCTGCCAGGCGGTCAAACAAGCGCTATTGGAACAGATATCGAAATACGGTTTGGAAAACGAAGTAAGGGTCGTGGAAACGGGGTGTATGGGACCCTGCGACCTGGGTCCGGTGGTGGTAATCTATCCGGAAGGCGTATTTTATAAGCGAGTGAAACCGGAGGATACCGACGATATCGCCGGCCAACACCTGCTGAAGGGCCGCATCGTCGAGCGGTTGGTCTATCACACGCCCAGCAATGAAGCAAAGCCGACCTTCAAGGAGATTGAGTTCTTCAGCAAGCAGACACGGATTGCCCTGCGCAACGCCGGTATAATCGACCCGGAACGGGTGGAGGAATACATCGCCCGCGATGGCTACCGCGCGCTGGGTAAGGTCCTGACGGAAATGCAGCCGGAAGACGTGATCAAGGCCGTAAAAGACTCCGGCCTGCGGGGACGGGGCGGCGCCGGTTTCCCCACCGGCTTGAAGTGGGAGCTGACCGCCAATGCCAAGGGTTCGCCCAAGTATGTGGTCTGCAACGCGGACGAGGGTGACCCCGGCGCCTTTATGGACCGCAGCATCCTGGAGGGCGATCCCCACTCCGTGCTGGAAGCCATGGCCATCTGCGGTTACGCCATCGGCGCCCAGATGGGCTACATTTACGTGCGCGCCGAATACCCGCTGGCGGTGGAACACCTGAGTACCGCCATCAAACAGGCCAGGGAATACGGCCTTCTGGGCGAGAATATCTTCGGGACCGGTTTTGGCTTTGACGTGGAAATCCGCATGGGCGCCGGCGCATTTGTCTGCGGCGAAGAAACCGCCCTCATAGCCTCCATCGAAGGCAAGCGCGGCGAGCCCAAGCCCAAGCCCCCCTTCCCGGCGAGCGAAGGGCTCTTTGGCAAACCCACCGTGCTGAATAACGTGGAAACCTGGGCCAATATCCCGCCCATCATTCTGAACGGCGCCGCCTGGTTCGCCGCCATCGGCACGGAGAAAAGCAAGGGGACCAAGGTTTTCGCCCTGGCCGGCAAGATTAACAACACCGGCTTGGTGGAAGTGCCCATGGGCACCTCCCTGGGCGAGATCATCTACGGCGTGGGCGGCGGTATCCCGGGCGGCAAGAAATTCAAGGCCGCCCAGACCGGTGGTCCGTCCGGCGGTTGCATAACCAAGGATAACTTGAATGTGCCCGTCGATTACGACTCCCTGAAAGCCTTGGGCACCTATATCGGTTCCGGCGGTTTGATCATCATGGACGAAGACACCTGCATGGTGGATATCGCCAAGTATTTCATGGAATTTGTCCAGGATGAGTCCTGCGGCAAGTGCGCCCCCTGCCGGATTGGTACCAAGCGCATGCTGGAGATCCTCCAGCGGATCACCCGTGGCCAAGGCAGGCAGGGCGACATCGAACTCCTAATCGAATTGAGCGAGGGCATTCAGTCCGCGGCCTTGTGCGGCCTGGGACAGGGCGCGCCCAATCCGGTCTTGAGCACTATCCGGTATTTCCGGGATGAATACGAGGCCCATATCAAGGATAAGCACTGCCCGGCTTCGGTCTGCGCCTCGCTGTTCAAGTCGCCGTGTCAGAATACTTGCCCGGCTGGGGTGGACGTACCGATCTACATCGACGCCGTCAAGAACGGCAAGCCCGCCGAGGCTTACGCGACGGTGCGCAACGAGAACCCGTTCCCCATCGTCTGCGGCCGGGTTTGCCATCACCCCTGCGAGCGGAAATGCCGCCGCAGCCAGCTGGACGAACCATTGGCCATCCGCGCCTTGAAGCGCTATGCTGCGGACTATGTGCTGAACAGCGGGAATTTCCCGCCGCTCGCGACAAGAGCGCGCAAGCCCCAAAAGGTGGCCGTTATCGGCGCCGGGCCGGCCGGCCTGACCGCCGCCCACTATCTAGCCAAACAGGGTTACGGGGTAACGGTCTTTGAAGCGCTGCCGGTAGCCGGAGGCATGATGGCCGTGGGCATCCCGGAATACCGCCTGCCAAAGAAAGCGCTCAACGCGGAGATTGACGCCATCAAGCAACTGGGCGTGGAAATCCGCACCGGGGTCAAGATCGGCGAAGGGCTAAGCCTGGCGGATCTGCGCCGGGACCACGACGCGGTCTTCATCGCCGTGGGCGCCCATGTCGACCAGCGTCTGGGGATCCCCGGCGAAGACCAGGACGGCGTGCTCTCCGGCATTACCTTCCTGCGGGAGTTGAACTTGGGCCGGACCATGAATCTGAAAGGCAAGAAAGTCGCGGTCATCGGCGGCGGCAACGTGGCGGCCGACGCGGCCCGCAGCGCCCTACAGATGGGGGCGGAAGCCGTCTCGGTGTACTACCGCCGGACCCGGGAGGAAATGCCGGCCATGCCGGAAGAGATCGAGGAAATGGAGCATGAGGGGATCGCCATCAATTACTTGGTCGCGCCCCTGGAAGTCATAGGCGAAAAAGGGCGGGTCAAGGGCCTGCGTCTGACCAAGATGCAGTTGGGCGAATTCGACAAGAGCGGCCGCCGCCGGCCGGCACCGGTCGCGGGCTCGGAGTTTGACGTGGACGCGGATGTGATCATCGCCGCCATCGGCCAGTCGGTGGAAACGGCGCCATTGGGGACGGAGATCAAGCTCACGCGCTGGGGGACGGTGGCAGCCGACGCGGAGACCATGGCCACCAGCGTGCCAGGCATCTTTGCCGGCGGCGACTGCGTGAGCGGTCCCGACACGGTGATCACCGCCATCGCCGACGGCAAGAAAGCGGCGGCGGCGATCGACCGATACTTGGGCGGGGACGGCATGGTAACCGAACCTCTGACCATCGAGCGGCGGGTGAGCGGCACCCTGATCGAACAGGTAACCCCGCGCCAGAAGTGCGGGCTGCAGGGCTTTAACGAAGCGCAGGCCTGCGCCGAGGCTTCGCGCTGCCTCCGCTGCGATGTGGCCGAGTAGAGAGGATGGAGGTACGACAATGGAACAGGTGACCGTATATATCGACAAGCAACCGGTGCAGATCGAGGCGGGAGCCACCATCCTGGAGGCCGCCAAGAAAGCCGGGGTGGACATTCCGACGCTGTGCTACCTGAAGGAAATCAACGCCATCGGCGCCTGCCGCATCTGCGTGGTGCAGGTGAAGGGCGCCCGTTCCCTGCAGGCGGCCTGCGTGACGCCGGTTACGAAGGATATGGAGGTATTTACCAATACCCCGGCCGTGCGGCAGGCCCGTAAACTGACCCTGGAACTGATCCTGTCCAACCACCCCAAGGACTGTCTGACCTGTATCCGCAACCTGAACTGCGAGTTGCAGCGGCTGGCCGAATCCTTCGGCATCCGGCAGATGCGGTTCGAGGGTGAGCGGACCAATTACCCGAACGATACTTCCACGCCGTCGCTCGTGCGGGAGCCGCAGAAGTGTATCCTGTGCCGCCGCTGCGTGGCCGTGTGCGAAAAGGTCCAGACCGTCAAGGCCATCTGGCCGCAGGAACGCGGTTTCGAGACCGTGATCGATCCGGCCTTCCACCAACCGCTGATGGATGTGGCCTGTTCGCTCTGCGGCCAGTGCGCCCTGGTCTGTCCGACCGCGGCCATCCACGAGCGCGACCAGGTGCATGAAGTCTGGGCCGCCCTGGCGGACCCCAAGAAACACGTGGTGGTGCAGACCGCCCCGGCGGTGCGCGTTTCCCTGGGCGAGTACTTCGGCATGGAGCCGGGCGCCATCGTCACGGGCAAGATGGTGGCCGCCCTGCGGCGGGCCGGGTTTGACAAGGTCTTTGATACCGACTTCACCGCCGACCTGACGATTATGGAAGAGGGCAGCGAACTATTGGCGCGACTGGCCAACGGAGGCACCCTGCCGCTCATCACCTCCTGCAGCCCCGGCTGGATCAAGTTCATCGAACATTTCTACCCGGAACTGCTGCCCAATCTATCGACCTGCAAGTCGCCGCAGCAGATGTTCGGCGCCCTGGCCAAGACCTACTACGCGCAGAAGACCGGGATCGACCCGGCGGACATCTTCGTGGTCTCCCTCATGCCTTGCACGGCCAAGAAGTTCGAGGCCCAGCGGCCGGAGATGAATAGCAGCGGCTATACGGACGTGGACGTGGTCCTGACCACCAGGGAACTGGGCCGTCTGCTGCAGCAGGTGGGCATCGACTGGAACACGCTGCCGGAAGAGGAATACGACGCTCCCCTGGGCATCTCGACCGGCGCCGGCCTCATCTTCGGCGCCTCCGGCGGCGTGATGGAGGCTGCCCTGCGCACCGCCTATGAACTGGTGACCAAGGAAGACCTGAAGCAGATCGATTTCACCGCCGTGCGCGGCCTGCAGGGGGTAAAGGAAGCGGCCATCAATATGGGCGGCACCACGGTCAAGGTGGCGGTCACCAACGGCCTGGGCAACGCCCGCAAGGTGCTGGACAAGATCAAGGCCGGCGAGGCCGATTACCACTTCGTGGAAGTCATGTGCTGCCCGGGCGGCTGTATCGGCGGCGGCGGCCAGCCCATCCCCACCACCGAGGAGATCCGCAACCAGCGTATCGGAGCCATATACACCGCCGACGAGCGCATGACCATCCGCAAGTCGCACCACAACCCGGCCGTGCAGGCGCTCTACCAGGAGTTCCTGGAGAAACCCCTGGGGCACAAGTCGCATGAACTGCTGCACACGAAGTACACGCCAAGGGGGAAGTTCCCGGAGAAGGCGTGAGAGCTTAGTCACGCGTCACGCGTCAAAAGTCGAAAGTCGAAAGATTAAAGTCATCGCGGTAAGTGGATGCCTTGGTGGCAGGTAAGTGATTGAAAAGCGCCCCCGCATATGCAGGGGTGCTTTTTCTTTGGCCGTTTTGAGCAAGAAAATAACCGAATCCCTGAGGCGAACCACGCCCGGCATTCCATGCCGCCCTCTCCAGGAGAGGGCAGGAGCGGCAACGGAAAACTGGCGTCTTGAGCCGCCGAGACCTCCAAGCGGGGTGGATTGTCATTTGCAGGAAATATAGGAAGGTTGACGAAGTAGTTAGGGTCCTTTTCGGCCGGGCGGGCGGCCCGGGCTGAACTGGCAGGGACGCCCATGGGGTTGATGATAATGACCGTACGGATCAAGCCGGGCGCCGACGGGCGGCTCTGGGTGGAGTTGCCGTATTCCCCGGAACGGGTGGAGAAGATGCGGACCATCCCCGGGCGCAAGTGGCACCCGAAGGAGAAGGCATGGAGCGTGCCCGGGAGCAGGGAAGTAGTTGAGAAGCTCCGGATCCTTTTTTCGGGGGAACTGGTGGAGACTATAGACGCCAGGCCCGCATCAAGCGTCGATCACACCCTTACGAAGAGGCTGACCGAGGAACTAAAGCTGGCCGGCTATAGCCCGAAAACACGCCTGGTATATCTGCGGCATTGTCAACGTTATCTGCGCTATCTCGGCAAGGATCCCGAAACAGCAATATCCGAGGACATCAGGAAATACATGCTCCATCTCATCGATGAGGTCGGCGTTTCTCGATCTTATTACGATCAAGCCGTCAGCGCCGTGAAGTTCTTATATCTACGGGTTTTGCGTTCGCCCGTACAGGTGGAGGAGATCGTCAGGCCCAAAAAGGAGCGCAAGCTCCCGACGGTCTTGAGCCGTGAGGCGGTCCAAAGGCTGCTCGACGCGGTGGATAACCTCAAACACTTGGCCATTTTGATGCTGGTCTACTCCGCCGGTTTGCGCGTGAGCGAGGTAGTCAGACTGAGGCGCGAGGACTTGGATGAGGAACGCCGTTTGGTCCGCGTCCAAGGCGGCAAGGGCAGAAAGGACCGGGTCACGCTGCTGTCCGAGATTGCTTTGCGGACGGTGAAAGATTACGTGGAAAGATGGCCGACGGGGCCGTGGCTGTTTCCCGGCGCGGAGCATACTCAACACTTAACAACGAGGACAGTGGAGAAAATCTTGGAGTCTGCCAGGCTAAAGGCCGGGATCCCGCATCATTTTGGCGTGCATGCATTACGGCATTCCTTTGCCACGCATCTATTGGAAGCCGGTACTGATCTCAGGTATATCCAGGTCTTGCTGGGTCATAGCAACCCGAAGACTACGGAGATCTATACTCATGTCAGCCAAAAAGCACTAGGCAGGATCGTCAGTCCGTTGGATACATTGAAAATCGGATATAAAGACTGATACGAATCATCTCCTATATGGCGCATACACGAAATACTTCGCAATAAGTCCAAATTCAGATCTTATTCCGAACTTCGGATATGCGCCCTCCCTGGCGGCATATGCGAAGTACTTCGGAAACGCGGACGTTCGGCGAAATTCCCCCATCTGGGCCATGGCGGCTTCGTGCCGCCAGGGATCGAAAAGCGATCAAGAGCAGGAAACGGATGAGAGATTGTTAGGGCATGTCCTTTGGGCCTATTGAAAACACATTAAAAACCATATTGAGTGGGCATTTCGAGGAAGATGATTTGAAGGATGATTAACCGGGCCTATGATTGGGACCGGAAAGACTTAAGACCTCGTTGCACAGGCATTTCGAGAAGAAAAGACCAGATTGACGAATGAGGATCCAGGCCTATTGATTTGAAAGCGGACATCTGGGCGGATTTGAGCGCCATCCTTGGCTGATGCTGGGGTGGGGGAACATCGCCGAACACGGCGTCTGCGCAAGGGCGCGGCATGGAAGATAGAGGAAAACTGAGGCATTTCGAAGAAGAAGATTGATTTAATATGCCGCGCCACACGCCTTCGCCAAGCCCGCGTCGCGGCTAGGCTCAGGCGCGTCGCAGACGCCCGACGTTATCCGACATGCGCGCCATTTAGGCCAATCGCGGCCTTCCGGGCCGCGCTGATGGAGGAACGATTATGAGATTCAGATTCAAATGCCCAAAATGCTCTAAGAGAATTTCATTTAAATGGCTATATCTTCGAAAACGTTCATTTGAAGAAGTATACACGTGCCCAAACTGTAAAACAGTCATGGAATGGACTGAGTGGGGTCAGATAATAGATGTCGCTGCCACCTTGTCTTTCTCGGTTATATGTTTATATATTGTGAATAGATACTTCCTGAGAAAGTCTTTTAGTCTCGTATTTGAAATCATCGCTGTCATTTTTGCGTGTCTAACGGCTTTTATATTTAGAATAATATTGCTTGAATTCATTCCGAAACAAATTGAAAGACGCCCCAATTCTTAAAACATCAAATTGTTGTCATTATGATTATAACTACTTGACGCCCTCCTTGGCTGTTGATTAAGTGGCGCGCACATCGGATAACAACGCATTGTCGGCTCCGCGCCGGATTGTAGAACATCTGGGAATGCGGCGCTCCGACCTACATCCCCGGCCGTAAGTCCGCGTCGCGACTAACGGCCGGGACGTCGACAATGCGTGGACGTTATCTGACATGCCGCACGGGCGGCCATCGTGGCCGCCAAGGTAATGGACCATGGGGGTAGAGCTATGATCTTTGAGTTTGAAGTGGGTGAAAGGGAAAAGCATTTAATTGAGCATTATTTTGAAGAGTTGCAAGGAGAACAGAGAATCAAAGTAGATAATAAAGTAGTATATGAAAAAGGCTCTCAGCTTTTGTCTTTTTGGTTAAAAAGATATTATGATTTCGTTGTTGGTGA
>JBLNCE010000022.1:0-4227 GCA_050260415.1 Bacteroidota bacterium
GCGCCTTTGCCCAGCAGGAGCATGACCGAGGACAGGAAGAGCAGCCACATCCCTTGGTTGAAGAATGCGTCGCGCCATTGCCCCTGGCGCAGGCTTGGCAGGGCCGAAAGCGCCGTGCCGAGAAAGAGCTGGATCACGCCGAGGGCCAAGGCCAGCCCCAGGAGGACCAGGGCGTTCTCGATCGGGTTGATGATGGCCTTGATCCGGATGAGATCTCCGAAAATGCTTCCGGTGACGACCCCCATGAGGATCGCGCCGATCCCGCCGAAGATGAACAGCTTGGCCAGTTTCTTCCCGACCGGACCCATCTTGAGCCAGCGCAGCAAGGCCAGGCAGAAAAGGATCAGCGTCAGGCCGTAACCGACGTCGGCGAGGCAAAAGCCGAAAAAGAGGAAGAAAAAGGGCGCCGTGACGGCGGTCGGATCGATCTCGCCATACTTCGGATAGCTAAAACCCTGGATGAGGGCCTCGAAAGGCACGATCGGACCCGGGTTCCGCATGACCACCGGGACCGTTTCCTCGGGCAAAGGCGGGCGCGTGGCGAGGGCGTAAGCCTGGGTCCCGCGGTCCAGAGTGCGGCGGAGTTCCTCGATCCGACTCGTGGGGATCCACCCGCTTAGCCGGAATGTATGCCTGGTCTCGGCCAAATTGCGCATGGCGTTGAGTTTGGCCCATTCATTGCGGAGGTAGTCCAGCCGCGCTTCGAACCGCGGCCGCTCAGCCGCGAGTCTCGCGGCCTCCGCCGCCAATTCCGCGGCTTTCCCCTGCAATTCATGGATCCAGGCCGCCCGCGCGGCCAAGGCCTCGTCCACCCGGTCAGGGAAATCGGGCAGGGAGATGGGATTGAACGGCAGGTCCGCCAGCACTTTCGCCAACTCCGCGTCGCGCGGCCAGAAGATAACGGTCCGTACCGACTCTCCGTCCCCGGCGACGGCCGCCGCCAGGGAGCGCGGCTCCGCCGCGCGGAGAGCCGGGACGAAGTCCGCGTATCGGTCGGCCGGCACGAGACCGAGGACGATCTGGACATGTCTGGTCCCGTTCAGATCGGCCCGGGTCAGGGGCAGCCCGCTCCACGGCTCCAGTTGCGCTTGCATCGCCCGCTCCTCGTGGAGCCGGGCCGCGATCTCGGCCATCCCGGCTTCCACCGCGCGCACCCGCTCGCTCAGCCGCTCCGCGGCCTGCGCGTCCGCGGCCAGGGTTATGAACTCCCGCTCGGTTAGGATGGTCTTGACCCCGGCGAACTGTTCGATGAGGTTCGCGCGCCTGGGAGCGACGCGGTCAAAGAAGGCCAGGATCCGTTCGAGATCGCCGATCTGCCGTTCGAGAGCGCTGACGGCCGGGGGTTCGACGAGCGTGCTGCTCTCGCTCTCGGCCGGCTCGATCTCCACGGCCTCGGCCTCCTGCAGGAGGGTTATGATCCGCGGCAGATCAGCGCGGAGGCCGAACAGTTCCAGCCGGCTCATGGCGGCGACGGCCATCAGCTGGTCACCTTCTCCCGGACAAGCGCGATCCCGTTAGCCACCCGCGCGCGAGCGCGCGCGATGCGATCCCTGCTTTCCCGCGCCGCCGCTTCCGCCCGGGCGCGTGCTTCCGTCTCGGCGGCTTCGCGACGCTTGGCCAGCAGTTCGGCGCTCTTACGCTTGGCTTCTTCCTCGCCTCGCGCCAGCAAGGCGCGGGCTTCCTTTTCGGCCGCGGCCAGAATCCGCCCGGCTTCTTCCCTGGCAGCGGCCACTAAGGCCTCGGCCCGTTCCTCGGCGGATCTTATCTCATCCCAGACTTCCAGCATGAATTCGACCCCATTTCACAAAGGAAAAGACAGCAGAAGTCTTTCGCCAAACAGAGGGAAACTCCTGCCACGAAATGATGGCACCTTGGTTATTCCTTGCGCTCCAACCGCTCCAGATCGTTCACCGAACCCGCCAGCACGACCATGTCCCCCTCGCCGACGGTCGAAGCGGCGCCCGGTGAAAAATCGATGCTTCCATCCGGATGGCGGATCAAGATGGCCGTCACGCCGTGCTTGCGTCTCAGTTCCATTTGGCCGAGCGTACGCCCGTGCATCCAGCGGGGCGCGACGATCTCCTCCACCCGGTAGCCCGCGGTGATGTCGATGTAGTCGATGAGGTTCGGGCAGACCAGGTTGTGCGCCACGCGCTTGCCCATATCGCGCTCGGGGTAGACCACCCGGTCGGCGCCGACTTTCTCCAGAACGCGGCCCTGCATCTTGTTGAGGGCCTTGGCCACCACATAGGGTACCCCTTGTTCCTTCAGGAGAAGCGTGGTCATGATGCTGGCCTGCACGTCCCCGCCGATGGCCACCACGACCACGTCGAAGTTGCGGATGCCCAGGTCTTTCAAGGCGGCGACATTGGTCGTGTCTGCGATGGCGGTGGCGGTCACCTCTTCATTGATATACCGCAACCGTTCCTCGTTGGTGTCGATGGCCAGGACCTCCTGGCCCAGATGAAAGAGGGTCCGGGCCACGTTGGTACCGAAACGGCCCAGGCCGATGACGGCGTATTGACGGCGCATCATAATGCCTCCCGCAGAGTGATCATAACATTTCCCCACCCGTGGCGCGGCCGGGAAAACGAGGATATCAGCCGATCATCACCCGGTCCTCGATATATTCCACCCGGCCCTGCCGCGGCCGTTGGCCCAGGGCCACCGCCACGGTCAGAGGCCCCAGACGGCCGATGAACATGGTGAGGATGATCAAGACCCGCGCCAAATCGGTCAGGTTCGGGGTGATGCCCATGGAGAGCCCCACCGTGCCGAAGGCGGAGGTGACCTCGAAGAGGATCTGCATGAAATTGGCTTTTTCCGTGAAGGTCAGCACGAACGTGACCACGGTGACCAGGGCGCCGGCCAGGGCGGTGATGGTCAGGGCCTTGAAGATGAGATCCTTGGGCAGGCGGCGCCGGGCGATGTCCACCTCGTCGTAGCCGCGGATGGTGGCGAGGACGGTGGCCAGGAGCACACCGAAGGTGCTGGTCTTGATGCCGCCCCCGGTGGAACTGGGCGAGGCGCCGATGAACATCAGGATGGTGAGCAGGAACAGTGATCCGAGGCGCATGGCCCCGATGTTGAGCGTATTGAACCCGGCCGTGCGCGGGGTAATGGACTGGAAGAGGGCGCCCAGGATCCGCCCGCCCCAACCCAGCGGTTTCATGGTCTCCGGGTTGGAGAGCTCGAAGATGAGGATCAGGATGGCGCCCACGCTGATTAGGGCGGCCGTGATCTTCAGTACCAGCTTGGAGTGGAGGGAAAGCCGTCTCGTCCGCCGATAATGGTACAGTTCCTGGATGACGGGGAAACCGATGCCCCCTACCACGATAAGTCCCCCGATGGTCAGCGAGACGAACGGGTCCGCGACGTAAGCCGTGAGGTTGCTGAACTTGCCGGTCAAACGGCCCATGACGTCAAAGCCGGCGTTGCAAAAGGCGGAGACCGCGTGAAAGACGCCCAAGTACAAGCTCTGCCCCAGTGGGTAATCGAAGGCGAAGCGGGCGGCGAGGATGGCCGCGCCCGTTCCTTCCACCACCAGCGTGGTCAGGAGGACATTGCGCGCCAGTCGCACCAGACCGGCCGGGGAAAACTGGTTATAAGCCTCCTGCATGACGAGGCGTTCATGAAGGGAGATGCGCTTCCCGATGAGCAGCGCGATCAAGGTGGACATGGTCATAAACCCCAGGCCGCCCACCTGGATCAGGCACATCACGACGATCTGCCCGAACCGCGTGTATTGTATGGCCGTGTCCACCACCACCAGCCCGGTGACGCACACGGCGGAGGTCGCGGTAAAGAGGGCGTCGAGAAAACGAAGGCTCCGGCCGTCATTGGAGGCTGCCGGGAGGGTGAGCAGAAAGGCGCCGCAAAGGATAACCGCCGCGAAGCCCAGCACCAGGATCTGCGGCGGCTTTAGTCTGATTTGCATCTCCGGCAGATGAAACACTTGGGTAGGGGCACCCCCCGCGTCAAGCATCACATTGGTTGCAAGAACTTACAAAAGCCTATTATAGTGCTATGGGGTCCGCTTGTCAACGAGCGGAGCATCGGCCAGTCCGGGCGGCGGACGGCATGTTCGAAGGTCCGGGGGGGGTGTTACGCTTTAATGGCGGAAAACCGGCATAGGACGGCTTGCCGTTCCGTTTTTGACGATCATTATTAACAGTCCGGGTCTGGTTTCACTATAGCGCCGAAGAGTGCCGTCTTAACTGTCTTGCC
>JBLNCE010000023.1:0-36247 GCA_050260415.1 Bacteroidota bacterium
GGTGCCAGGGCAGGCTATGGTCCGGAGGGGATCGCCATGAATCACCTGCGCAACCTGGTCGTGAAGTTCCTACTCTATGCCGTGGTCTTGGGTTTCTTCCTGCCGGTCCTGGGGCGGGCGCCGCTGGCCGAGGCCGTCGTCAGCGCCGGCGGGTTGGCTTTTGCACTGTATGCGGGGGGAGATCTCTTCGTGCTGCCTTATTACGGCCCGCTCTGGACGGCCCTGGCCGACGTGGGCCTGGCCTTCCTCACGCTGTGGGGTTTTGTCTTGCTGCTGCCCGGTCTCTCGTTGCCGTTAGGACGGCTGACCCTCCCGGCGCTCGCGATCGGCCTCGTGGACTACGTTTTTCACCTGTTTCTCCAACGGCAAAAACCGGTCGGAGACGTCAACCACCCGCCGGATAATCCCGGCTGACCCCGGCTCCCACGCCGCTTTCAGGCATATTCCTCCTCCATTCCCCTCTCCTGCGCTCGCGGGAGAGGGGGAGTGGGCCTCCATCCAATCTCGAGCATGGGCTTCTCACGCCTCTACCAGAAGCGTTGTGGAAGAGCCCGAATCCCAGTTAGCGCAGCAGGAAACCCCTCCCGGGAGAAGAATAGATCGGGGCGTGTTCGGCGCGTTACGATTTCTGGAACAAAAACGAAGGTGAGACGTTTGGAGGATAGGGTTCGGGTCAGACGGTACGTCCTCGGTGAGCTGGAGACCAACTGTTACCTCCTCTGGTCGCCGCCGACGAGGCAGGCGATGGTGATCGATCCCGGCGGGGACGTGACGGAGATCCTGGCCGAGATGGAGCGGGAAGAGCTCTCATTGAAGGTTGTTGTCAATACGCACGGTCACGCGGATCATATCCTCGGCAACGGCCGGTTGGTCAGCGCCACAGGGGCGGCGTTGGCCGTCGGGGCGGAGGACGCGCCGATGCTGATTGAAGCGGAAGCAAACCTCTCGTCCTGGCTCGGCTGCGCGATGACCAGTCCCCCCGCGTCGCGGCTGTTGCGGCACGGGGACCTGGTAACGGTCGGCGGAGCAAGCTTCATCGTTCGCGCCACGCCCGGCCACACGCCGGGCGGCATATCGCTGGTGGGGGAAGGGGTGGCCTTCACCGGCGATACGCTCTTTGCCGGCGGCGTCGGGCGCACGGACCTGCCGGGAGGGGACGAGACGGCTCTGCTTCTCTCCATCAAACGCGAGCTCATGACCCTGGCCGATGATGTACTGGTCTACCCCGGCCATGGAGATGCCACGAACATCGGGCGTGAGCGGCGTGACAACCCTTTCCTGATCGATTAAGGGATGGTGGCCGCGCCTGCCTGTCCCACGGGAGAGAGTCCGCTGGATGCAGCGGTCCTGACGTTGACAAGCCTGGGGATCTCGGTTAAGATATTAGCAGTTGTCGTCACGCGGCGCTATGGGCTTCATGTTGTGCCGGTAGCCGGGTGGTGCCGGTTTATGGCCGGCCATCCGGCCTTATTTGAAAAGGCTCCTGTGCTTCCCGGCGCTTTTATCGTCTAAGAGGGGGAATAATCATGGGAATGACCGCAATCAGACGGGTATGCCAGCGTATGCTCCTGGGCGTTGTGGTGGTCTTGATCGTGGCCATGGGACTCGGCGTCTTCTTCGTTGGGCTGCCCAAGGCGAGCAATGCTGGGCCTGATTACCTGTATCACGGGCCGGCTGTGCGTGTCAACGGCATTACACTGAAGGATGCGGAATTCCAGAAGCATTACGCCAACGTTGCACGCCAAGCTGCGCAGTACGCCATGTACGGGGAAAGCCCCACTGTCGAACAGATGCGGGAAGACGCCCTGCAGAACGCGATCAGGGAACTGGTCATCAGGGCCGAGATCAAAAAGAACAAGATCTCGGTACCCAACGCTGATGTGAACCGGTATTTCAACCGTCTGGCGAAACAGTACTTCCCCACCAAGGAAGAGCGGCAACAGTTCTACGAGCGGAACGAGTACAGGGGCGACCGTGATTTCAAGACCGCGATCAAGGAATATCTTGAGCAGATCTACCTCTATCGGGAACTCGCCAAGAACAAGAAGATCGACATCACGGTAACGCAAGCGGAGATCCGTGACGCTTATGCCACGCGCACCTTGAGCCACATCCTGCTCGGCACCCAGGCGGAGGCGGGCGGTATGACCGATGCCGAGGCCAAAAAGAAGGCGGATGAGGTATACGCGAAGATCAAGGCCGGCGGGGACTGGGATAAGCTGGCCAAGGAATACTCCACCGATACGAGCAACAAGGATAAGGGCGGCAGCTTGGGCGAGATCAAGGTCAACGATCTCAAGACCTCGTATGATAAGGCGTTCACCGAGGCCGCGCTCAAGTTGAAAAAGGGTGAATACAGCGAACCGGTTAAATCGCAGTTCGGCTACCATCTGATCAAGCTGGTGGACAGCCGCGATGCAAGCGGACCGGAATTCAAGAACGAGTCCAGAGCGACCGAGGCGGAGCTGGTCGCGCAGAAATTCTTCGCCGATGAGAACAAGTACAAGGATTGGGTCCAGGCCCGCACCGCCGATGCCGAGGTCATCATCCTCGATCCGGCGCTCAGAGCGTACCAGCTCAAGATCAAGGGCGAATGGGCCGAAGCGGCCAAGTTCTACGAGAAAGCCGTCAAGATGCGCCAGCATCGCTGGGATCGGGATGTCTTCCTCTCCGCGCTCGAAGTCTTTGAGCACGAAAAGCAATTGGACAAGGCGATCACCTACGGTCGCCGCGCCCTCGGTCGCCTGAGCGATGACATGGATCTCAACGCCGCGGTCGGCAAGGCGCTCTATACGCGCAATAAGGATAAGGATCGGAAGGATGGCCTGGCCCTGCTCGCCAAGGCCAAGTCTCTGGCCGGTGACGACATGCAGGCCCTGGGCAAGATCGCCCGCGTCTATCAGGACCTCAAACTGACCAAGGAATCGCAGGCGATCGAGAAGAAGATTCAGGATCTCCTCAAGGCACAGGCTGAAGAGGAAGCGCGGCAGCAGAAAGAGTACGAGGAAGAGCTGGCCAAACAGCAAAAAGAGGCCGCGGCGGCCGAGGCGGCCGAAAAGAAGTAAGCGCGGACGAAGAACGAATCACATTGCGTCGTTGGGAACGCGGGCGGCGGGGATTACCCGCCCTCCGCGTTTGCGTATCATCGGCACTTGGGGGAGGCGGAAAGCCGATGCGTTTCAGCGCGCCAAAAGGCACCAAGGATATACTGCCCGCGCAGAGCGGTGCCTGGCATATGCTCGAACGCCTTTTTCTGCGCCTGGCCGAGCTCTATGGTTACCGTGAACTGCGAACGCCGATCTTCGAGCGGACGGAGCTTTTTGCGCGCGGGATCGGAGATGCAACGGACATCGTGCAAAAAGAGATGTTCACCTTTCTGGACCGCGGCGATCGCAGTCTGACCCTGCGTCCGGAGCTTACGGCCGGCGCCGTGCGGGCCTATCTGGAGCATAACCTGGCCGGTGAAGGGTCGCTGACCAAGCTCTGTTACCTCGGTCCGGCCTTTCGCCAGGAACGCCCACAGGCCGGCAGGTACCAGCAGTTTACCCAGTACGGGATCGAGTGTTTCGGCAGTCGCGATCCAGCCCTGGATGCGGAAACGATCGACCTTGCGCTGGCCTTCGTGCAGGAAGCAGGTCTTCCGGAGACGCATCTGCGTCTGAACTCGATTGGTTGCTCCACGTGCCGGCCGCTCTATCGCGAGGCCTTGCTCAAGGTCCTGGGCGATCGCCGCGCTCAACTCTGCGCGACCTGCCGTGAGCGGGTGGAACGCAACCCGCTGCGCGTCTTGGACTGTAAGTCACCGTCGTGCCAGGAAGCCCTGGCGAAAGCTCCGGCGACCGTCGATCATCTATGCGCGGAATGCGCGGAACACTTCGCCGCCGTCCAGCGCTGCCTGACGGCGCTGGGGCGGCGGTTTTCGTTGGACCCCCGGTTGGTCCGGGGATTGGACTATTACACCAATACCGTTTTTGAAGTCGTCGCCGCCGGCTTGGGCGCCCAGAACGCGATCCTGGGCGGGGGGCGCTACGACGGGCTGATTGAGACCTGCGGCGGGCCACCCACACCCGGCGTGGGTTTCGCGGGCGGCTTTGAACGCCTCCTGCTTGCCCTATCGAGCGCCGGACGGCTGCCTCAGGCCGAAAGCGGTCCGGGCGTCTTCCTGGCGCCGCTCGGCCCGGCGGCCAAGGAGGTTGCGGTCCGGCTGGCGCGCGAGATACGGGCGTCCGGTATACGGGCCGATCTTGATTATTTCGGGCGGAGTCTCAAGGCGCAATTGCGGGAGGGAGACCGCCAAGGCGCCCGGGCGGCCGTAATCATCGGCGCGGATGAACTGGCCCAGGGCATGGCAACAGTTAGGTGGCTGGTTGACGGATCGCAAACCCAGGTCGATCTGGCCGGGGTGGTTGCTTATCTGCGGCAAGAAATGCTTTCATGACAGGGGTGGTGGGTTTGTCGACATGGAAACGCACGATCGACTGCGGTAGATTGCGGTCGGCCGACGCCGGCAAGCAGGTGGTCCTGAACGGCTGGGTGGCCCGGCGCCGCGATCATGGCGGTTTGATCTTCATCGACCTGCGCGACCGCAGCGGTCTGGTGCAGGTGGTCTTCACGCCGGAACAGGACGCGCAAGTCTTTGCCGCGGCCGAGGATCTCAGGCTCGAGTATGTCGTGGCGGTCTGGGGCAAGGTTCGCCTCCGCCCGGACGGCACGGAGAATGCCGAGATGGAGACGGGCGCGGTCGAGGTGGTCGCGGACCGGCTCCTGGTGCTCAGCGAAGCCAAGACCCCCCCCATCTACATAAGCGACAAGACCACGGCCAATGTCGAGGAGGGCGTGCGCCTCCGCTATCGCTATCTCGACCTGCGCCGGGCGGAGATGCAGAGCCAGCTCATTACCAGGCATCGCGTGGTCCAGCTCGTGCGGAACTTTCTCGATCAAAACGGCTTCCTGGAGATAGAGACGCCCATGTTGACCAAGAGCACGCCGGAGGGAGCGCGGGATTTCCTCGTGCCGAGCAGGGTCAACCCGGGCAGATTCTATGCCTTGCCGCAGTCGCCTCAGCTCTTCAAGCAATTGCTCATGGTGGCCGGTTTCGAGCGATACTTTCAGATCGTGCGCTGTTTCCGGGACGAGGACTTGCGGGCCGACCGGCAGCCCGAATTCACCCAGATCGACCTCGAACTCTCATTCCTGGACCGCGACCTTCTCCTCGGGCTCATGGAGGAGATGATGGCCCTCATCTACCGGGAGATCAAGGGGATCGATCTGCCGCGACCGTTCCCCCGTCTGAGCTACGACGAAGCGATGAACAGGTTCGGCTCGGACAAGCCCGACACCCGTTTCGGTCTGGAGCTGATCGATCTTACCGATCTGTTGCGCGAGTCCGAGTTCAAGGTCTTTTCCCGCGTGATCCAGACCGGCGGCCTGATCAAGGCGATCAAGATCCCGGGCTGCGGGGACTACACGCGGCGCGAACTTGACGAACTGGCACCGAGGGCGGCGGCTTACGGCGCCGCGGGTCTCGCTTATTTCCTCTTTACCGCCGAGGGCGTCAAATCCCCCGTGGCCAAGTTCTTGCGCGAAGAGGAAGTGGCGGGGATCAAGACCAGGATTGCCGCTAATGACGGCGATCTGCTGCTCGTCGTGGCGGACAAACCCGCGGTCGTCGCCGCCGCGCTTGGCGGCCTGAGGCTGGAATTCGGACGACGCCTAGGCCTGATCGATGAGAGCAAGAATAACTTCCTGTGGGTGGTGGACTTCCCCCTGCTCGAGTTCGACGAAGAAGAGGGCCGGTACGTGGCCGTGCACCATCCCTTCACCTCGCCCTGTGAAGAGGATCTTGCGCTCCTGGAGACGGAACCCGGGCGCGTCCGCGCCAATGCGTATGACTTGGTCCAAAACGGAGTGGAGCTTGGGGGGGGCAGCATCAGGATCCACCGGCGCGACGTGCAGGAACGCATGTTTGCCGCCTTGGGTTTTTCAAAGGAAGACGCGCAAGAGAAATTCGGCTTCCTGCTCGAGGCGTTCGAGTACGGTACGCCGCCGCACGGGGGCATCGCTTTCGGCCTGGACCGCCTGATCATGCTGCTCACCGGCGCCGGGTCGATTCGCGACGTGATCGCTTTTCCCAAGACCGCGAGCGCCACCTGTCTGATGACCGGGGCGCCGTCGGCCGTCGCGCCGCATCAGCTCCGGGAGCTGCATGTGGAGGTTAGGCAGTGAGAGGCGGGAGGCGTGAGGCAGAAGGCATGAGGCAAGAGGCGGGAGGCAAGAGGCAAGAGGGGTGAGTCGAAAGTCACGAGTCGCGAGTTGAATCGGCGCCAGGTAAAAGACAGCAACGTTCCGTAGGGGCGTACGGGCTGTGTGCTCCAGCAAGGACCTTCGCCGAGCGGACGTGTAAGAGGTGCCCGATCTGGGTGCACTAACCGATAGAGTGGTGTCTTGCCACGGCTGGTATCTGTCAGGGCGGCTTGAAATAGTCCGCGACGTCGTGGTATGATAATGCATGCGGAATATGTAACCCCTGCCGTGTTCGTGGTCAAGCTGAACCGTTATGAACCCACGGCGTTATCTGGGGAGCCGGACTCTGATTGACGGCGTGCAGCCGCGCTCGCGGAAGCCCATGTCAACCAGGAGGCGCCCACCTGCAGGAGCAGGGTTCAGATAACATTCAGCACAACGGCACGGTGGGGATTTTTTTGACATGAACAAAGAGGCCTGGCGTGAAGAACTGAAATGCCGGCGGGCCGCGCTACCGCCGGCCGTCCGTCGTGAAGCGGCGCGGCGGATCGCGGCATGCGTGTGCGCGCTGCCTGAAACGGCGGCCGCAAGGACGATTGCCCTGTACGCGGGGCTGCCTGATGAAGTCGCCACGGCCAGACTCGCCCTCCTCCTCCACCTGTCAGGCAAGGAACTGGCTCTGCCGGTAGTGGAGCGGGGTAATAAATACCTGCACTTTCGGCGGCTGTGTCATTGGCATGAGCTCCGTCCCGGCCCATTCGGTCTGCGTCAGCCCTCCGCCGCTTGCCCGCTCGTGGAACCCGGAGAGATGGAGTTGGCGATCGTCCCTGGTCTCGGCTTCGACCGTCTGGGTTATCGCCTGGGGTACGGCGGGGGCTATTACGATCGTTACCTGCCGCTATTGAGGCCAGCATGCGCCAAGGTCGGTCTGGCCTTTGCCTGTCAGGTGGTGGACGAACTGCCGCATGCGTCCCATGATGCGCGGGTGGATGCGGTGGTGACGGAGGCGGAGGTTATCCGGTGCGAGGATCCCGGCCCGCGTCCGCGGTAGACGATGCGCTCATCTCTCCTGCTGCGCGCTTTCCGAGGCCGGGCAGTCCTTTCTAAGCGGACACTCCCCGCAGCGCGGTTTCGCCGGGCGGCAAAACCGCCTCCCATGCTGGATCAGGAGCAAGTGGAGCGGCAGGCATTCTTCCGGCGCGATCATCTCCTCCAGCAGCGCCTGGGTCTTGGCCGCGTCGGCCTTTTGCGGCACGAGCCCCAAACGCCTGGCGACCCGATGGACGTGCGTGTCCACCGGAAACGCCTTTTGCCCCAGGGAGAACAACTGTACGCAGGCCGCGGTCTTGGGGCCGACGCCCGGCAGTGAAAGAAGATAGGCGCGCGCTTCCCCGGGCGGCATGGACGCCAGGAAATCGAGCGCAAGGGAGCCCCGATCCGCCAGCAGGCGGGCCAGGATGGCCTGAATGGTCTTGGCCTTCTGGGATCCCAGTCCCCCGCGCGCGATCGCGGCGGCCACCGCCGCCTCGGGGGCGGATAACACCTCGGACCAGGTCAGAAAGGTGCGGCAAAGATCGGCAAAGGCGCGGGACGAATTCCGGTCGTTCGTGGCCTGTGAGAGAACGGTGGCAATCAATGCCGCCAAGGGGTCAGAGGCGGCGGCATGCAGCGGGAAATCCTCGCTCCAGTCCTCGATCCGCCCATGTTCCGCCAGGAGCAGCCTGCGAAGACGGGTTAGGTCACCGGGGCTTATTTTCATCGGCGGCACCTCCAGGCCCTGTTTTTCGGGGAAGATCCATCTCCAGCAGCAATGACGCAGCCGCCAATCCCCGAGCGATATGGCTTTTGCGCCTTGGACGGTTGTCCAAACCGGTGCTGACCGCGCGTGCGCGCAGATTGGCGAGCGGGAAGGATTTCGCGGCGCCTGTGTCCGTCTCCTCCAGGAGAGGCTCCGGCAACCGCCGGAGCCTCTCGGCTTCCGATATAGAATGGGCCTTGCCTGGCCGCGGCCCGGCCGCTGATGCTTCCAAGCGTCAAAACCGCGGGAGGCGCATTACCTCTTAGAAACCGGGTTCCATTAGCGGCAGACGTTGTTGGTGCTGAAGACGCACGGGAAACAAACCGAGAGCTTGCCTCGGCACGGCTTGAGATTCAGAGCCTGGATCTTCTGTTTGAGCAGCGTAAGCAGGGCAAGCACGGCCGTCAGCACCTCGAATCCGGTGAGACCGGAGAAGTTCGAGATGAACGCATTCAAAAGGGCCTGAATCGAATTCAGGCGGTTGAGAAGGTCGTCTTTGACAAAGGCGGTGACGGGCAGAGCCTGAATTCCGCCGCGCAAGCCTTCGATGGTTTGGATTAGCGATTGGGCCTCGGTGGGTCCGAAGTTGTTGTCGGTCAGAAAATCCGCGACGATCTGCTCGACAGCGATGATGCTGTTGACGAGGAACGCGGGGCTAGCCATGGTTCTTCACCTCCCCAATATCCTATGTAATATGCCGGCGGTGCGTTGCCAGATACAGGCAGGATGCCTCGGGCTAAGTGACTTGTGGGCGTATCGGCCGGGGAGGGCGCCCAAAACTGGGGCAGGACCTTGGTAGGAGACGGCGGCGAGATGACATGAACCGGGATCGCCAAGTAATAAGAAGAAAGAAGAGGCCCCGCATGGCGCGGGGCCTCTTACCTTGGGTTGGAATCTCAGTAATCCATCGGCGGTCCCGCCGGCGGGGTTTTTTCTTCCTTCTTCGGTTTGTCGGTCACGAGCGTCTCCGTGGTCAGCAACATACTGGCGATGCTGGCCGCGTTCTGAAGGGCGCTGCGGGTGACCTTGGTCGGATCGATAACTCCGGCCTTGAACATGTTCCCGAAAGTACCGGTCGCCGCGTTATAGCCGTGCCCTGGTTCCAGCGTCTTGACTTTTTCGACGACGACGGAGCCTTCGACACCGGCGTTGGCCGCGATCTGGCGCAACGGATCCTCGAGGGACCGCTTGACGATCTGAACGCCCACCGCTTCCTCGTCGGTGAGTTTCAGGTTGTCCAGGACCTTGGCGGCGTTGAGCAACGCCACGCCGCCGCCCGCGACGATACCCTCCGCGACCGCCGCCCGGGTGGCGTTCAGCGCGTCTTCGATACGATGCTTCTTTTCCTTGAGTTCGGTCTCGGTCGCCGCGCCGACCTGGATCACCGCGACGCCGCCGGCCAGCTTGGCCAGGCGCTCCTGGAGTTTCTCCCGGTCGTAGTCGGACTTGGTGTCTTCGATCTGCAACTTAATCTGCGAGATGCGGTTTTTGATCTCGCGCTCGTCGCCCTTGCCGCCTACGATGGTCGTCTCTTCCTTACCCACGCGGACCCGGGCCGCCCGGCCCAACATGTTGAGGTCCACGTTTTCGAGCTTGATGCCGACTTCATCCGAGATCAACTGGCCGCCGGTCAAGATCGCGATGTCGCCCAGCATTGCCTTGCGGCGATCGCCAAAGGCCGGCGCCTTTACGGCGACCGCGGACAGGGCGCCCCGGATCTTGTTGACGACCAGGGTTGAGAGGGCTTCGCCCTCGACATCCTCGGCGACGATCAGGAGCGGCTTCCCGATCTGGACCATCTTTTCCAGGATCGGGAGAAGGTCTTTGACGGCGCTGATTTTCTTGTCCGTAATCAGGATGTAGGGGTCATTGAGCTCGGCTTCCATGCGCTCTGTGTCGGTCACCATATAGGCGGAGATGTACCCCTTGTCGAACTGCATGCCTTCGACGGTCTCGAGCGTCGTCCCCATGGTCTGGGATTCCTCGACGGTGATGACGCCGTCTTTGCCGACTTTCTCCATGGCCTCGGCGATAATCTCGCCGATGGCCGGATCCGCGGCGGAGATCGCCGCCACATGCGAGATCTGGGCCTTGTCTTCCACGGTCTTGCTCTGTTTCTTGAGCTCTTCCACGACGGCCTCGACGGCTTTCTCGATGCCGCGTTTGATCACCATCGGATTGGCGCCGGCGGCGACATTCTTCAAGCCTTCGCGGATCATGGATTGGGCCAGAACGGTGGCGGTGGTGGTGCCGTCACCGGCGACGTCATTTGTCTTGCTGGCGACTTCCCGGGCGAGCTGGGCGCCCATGTTCTCATAGGGGTCCTCGAGCTCGATCTCGCGGGCGATGGTCACTCCGTCATTGGTAATGGTCGGTGAACCGTATTTCTTCTCCAGGACCACATTCCGGCCCTTCGGGCCGAGGGTGATCTTGACCGCGTCGGCGAGTTTGTTGACCCCGCGTTCCAGGGCATGGCGGGCTTCTTCGTCGAAGACCAACTGTTTTGCCACGTCTCTTACCTCCTTATTACTAAGACCAGGATTTGCCTCTGCCTTAACCGACCACGGCCAGGATGTCCGACTCACGCATCAGCAAGTATTTTTCCCCGTCCACTTTGACTTCGGTCCCGGCGTAGCTTGTGTAGAGGATCTTATCGCCCTTCTTGACCTCGGGGGCTAGACGTTGGCCGTTTTCCTGGATCTTGCCAGGGCCCACGGCCATGACCTCACCCATCTGAGGCTTCTCTTTTGCGGTGTCGGGGATGATTACCCCACCCTTACTGCGGTCCTCCGTCTCGAGCGGTTTGACCAGAACCCGGTCGGCGATTGGCTGGACTGTCATTGACATGCCTCCCCTCGAACTTGTTGCGTCTTGTTAGCACTCACCAAGAGTGAGTGCTAATCACATTCCCATTTTAGAGAGCATGTTCTTCCTTTTCAAGCAAGGCGATCATGCTCTAGACTGATACCAACCCTCCCAGGGCCAATGAGCACGCTATAGGCCCGAATTTCGCAATCAATCGCGCCCGTACGCCCTGTTTCTTGGAACGCTAGACAATTTGTTCCGTCAATAGAAGGATGCGTCCATCGCCTGGTGAATATTCACACGTTTCCGCCTCTTCGATCGGCGAACTCTCTCAGCCTCGATCTTCCGCCTGCAGGGAGGGCGAGGCGTGTCAAGCGCGGCAAGAACCGGCGGTGAGGCTGTCCGGAGGATCCACCCGCGCTCATGGGGCCGTACTCGGATACCGATGTATTAACCGGGATCTTAAGAGCAAGAGCCGGACATGCAGCTCCCGGCGGTTATGCCGCATACGTGCTTTCACGCCAAAACCGCAGCTCTTTAGGGTGCATGTGCGGCCCGGGATAAAGCGTGGGTATGCATGGGAGGCGGGGAACATGAAGAAGGCGACCCTCAAGGCCTTGATTTGCCTGGTGCTGGTTTTGGCGGTGGTCGGCGGGCATGGCGCAAGAGCGGCCGCACCGACCACCTATACCGTGTCCGGTACGGTGACCAGGGCTGATAACAAGCAAGGCTTGGAAGGCGTGGTCCTGAGCTTCAGTGGAGGTTTCGGCTCAGTGTCCACCGGCCCCGATGGACGCTGGCGCATGGAAGGATTGCAGGGAAAGGTGACGATCGTTCCGGTCAAGAAGGGGTGGAAGTTCCGGCCCGAATCCGAACAGGTGAGCAGAGCCGACAAGAGTGTGGATTTCAAGGCTTCCTTCGATACCGTGCCGATCGCTTTTCCCGATCCGGCGCTGCGAACCGCCATCCAGCAGGCAACGGGGAAGCCGAATCAGATTATATATTTCGCCGATCTGGTGCGACTGGTCGAATTCGAGGCTGCCGGCCGCGGGATCAAGGACTTGACCGGGTTGGATTATGCCGGTGAACTGGTGAAGTTGGATCTCTCCCGGAACAAGGTCCAGGCGCTCGACCCGCTCGCCGACCTGATTCACCTGCGCGAACTGCGCCTGGAGGGCAATCAGCTCGCGGACCTGCGTCCGTTGGCGGGACTTGCCCGGCTCGAGCGGCTCTACCTGCGGGGCAATCAGATTACCGACCTCCAAGATCTGGCGGGCTTGACGAATCTCAGGGAACTCGACCTCAGGGACAATCCGGGCCTCGAGATCGCGCCCGGCTTGCCCGCGCGTGCGCGGGTCGACGGCTTCCTGAAGCTGGGGTGCCGCGTGGCGCTGGATTTTCGCGATCCGTCGCTCGCCGCCGCGCTGCAAAAGGCGGCCGGCCATCCGCAAGACGTGCCCGCTGATTCTCCCGCGAGCCGAGTCCTGGACCAACTGCGGGCGCGAGGATGCCAAGTTTACCTTTGATGGCGGCGTCAACCGGCATCGCCGGATAAGGAGATTGCAAGCCATGGCTAGACGCATCCCGATCGAGCCCGGCCTGCAGGCGAAGATGATCTTCTCCGTGGTTTTGCTGCTGTCCCTGCTCACGATGGTAACGACCTACACCAGCATCAAGCGCGACAGCCAGGGCATCTTCGACCAGATGCGCAAAGACGGGGAAGCCCTGGCTTTGTCATATGCCCTGAGCGCGGAGAATGCCATTCTGGTGCATGCCGGGCTAAGCAGGCTCACCGGCGTCGCAAGCCGGACCAAGGGGATCGAATATCTTAAAATCGTCAACAAGGATCTCCGGATCATCGGCCATACAGATATAAGGCTGGTCGGGACCACCGACCGCGACGAGCTATGCCGGCAGGCCTTGATGACGCCGGTCACGGCCGTGGAAAAGGGGAGGCGGCCCCGGACCAAAGTGGAAGAACACGAGGGGGGCCGGAAGACTTGCCGGGTAGTGGTGCCCCTTGTCATCCTGGATTCGGTGATCGGCGTGCTCGAGATCGGCCTGGAGATGACCAGCATCGCCCAGGCGGTTCGGCGCACAAACAACCAGTCCCTGGTCATCGCCCTCTTCGCCCTGGCGTTCGGGGTGGCGTATGTCTGGCTTTTTGCCCGGACCATGACGCATCCCATCAAGGAACTCGTCCGGGCCGCGGAACGGATTGCCACCGGGGACCTCGAGACCGAGATCGTGGTGGCGACCAAGGATGAGATCGGTCAATTGGCGGCGTCCTTCAATTACATGACGGAACGCCTCCGGGATTACACGGGCAATCTTGTCAAAGCCAACGCGCAATTGGAGACACACGCCGCCACCATAGAGAAGCTGCAGCGATATACGGAGAACATCCTGGCCAGCATCACCACGGGCGTGATCACCTTGGATCTCGCCGGCGATATCACCACCTTGAACGAGGCCGGGGCCAGGATACTGCAACTCCGGCGGGAGGAGGCGGTCGGGAAGAGGATCGGGGCTGTCTTCGATGAAGGACACGGCCTCAGAACGCTGTTGGAAGAAGCCCTGACGCTGGAAAGGGAATACCAGGGGCGGGAGTTGACGATCGCCGGTGAGGATCGGGGCGAGCTCCTGCTGAACGTCAATACGGCTTGGCTGCGCCAGCGCGGTACGGTGCCGGTCGGCCTGGCCGCCACGTTCGAAGACGTCACGGAGGTCAGGCAGCTCCAAAAGCGCATCAACGAGTCGGAAAAACTGGCGGCCATGGGGGAGTTGGTGGTCGGTATCGCGCACGAGGTGCGCAATCCCCTGGGGGCGCTCAAGACCTGCGCGCAGTTTCTCGTGGACAAGTTGACCCCGGATGACGCCAGATACAAGTTCGTCCAGCTGATCTTGCGGGAGACGGAGCGCCTGAACCATCTGGTGGAACGGCTCTTGAACTTCGCCCGCCCCGGCGAGAAGGACTTCCAGTATGAGGACCTAGGGGACATCCTGGAAAAAGTGACCTCCCTGGCCGAGTTGAAGGCCCGCGAACAGAAAGTCTCCCTGGTGACGGAGTGCGGCGCGGATCTCCCCCGCGTGTTCGCGGATGCGAAGCGGTTGCAGCAGGCTTTCCTCAATATAATTCTCAATGCGCTCGATGCCATGCCGGACGGGGGGAGATGCGGGATCAAAGCCTCCTTTGCGGCGGCGGACGGACAGGTGCTCGTGGAGCTGAGCGATACGGGCGAAGGCATACCTGCGCCCCAGCTTGAGAAGATCTTCGCCCCGTTCTTTTCCACGCGGAGAACGGGAACCGGCTTGGGACTGGCAATCGTGCGGCAGATCGTGGCGGAGCACAATGGGAGCATCGAGGTTCGCAGCACCGTGGGAGAGGGCACCGTTTTCGCGGTCAGGCTGCCGGCCTGCGCCGAGCCCGGCTTTGGCGGGCATGCGCCCGTGCCGGAGAACCCGCCCCCGGTCCCCCCCTCCTAAGCTTAGAGGGGCTCACGCAGGGCGGGGGTGAGTCGGCAAACGCAGAAGCCGTCTCGTTTTCATCCTCGTTGTCCCGTTGAATACCGGGGTGGTTACTGCTAAGGAGGCGAGCATCGTGCAGAAGGTGAGGCTGTTACGATCGGTTGCCGCGCTCACGGTGGCCGTTCTCTCCTGCTCCTTGGGAGGCGCCGTCCACAGCGCGAATATTCGGACCATCGGGGTCGCGCTCTTGACGCACGAGCATCGTTTTTACCAGGAACTTGAGGAAGGATTGGCCGGTGAGGCAAGAAAGGCGGGTCTGAAGCTCGCCGTGGCATACGGCGAGTTCGATCATGCGCGACAGGTTGCGCAGATCAAGGCCTTCATCGACCGCAAGGTGGATGCGCTCGTTCTGGCCCCCTGCGATTCGACTGCGGTGGGTGAGGCGATCGTGAAGGCGAATACTGCGAAGATCCCCGTCTTTACCGTGGACATCGCCAACCATTCCGGCAAGGGAAAGGTCGTCGCCCATATCGGCTCCGACAACGCGGAGGGCGGGCGCCAAGCGGGCCGCCTTATGGTGCAGGCACTCGCGGGGAAAGGCAAGATCGTAATCATCAACCACCCGCGCGTCTCGTCGGTGATCGATCGCGTCGCGGCATTCAAGGAGTATGTGCGCACCTACCCCGGCATCCAGGTTATCGCCGACATCCCAGCCTGGGGGCAGAGGGATCGGGCGATGTCGATCATGGAGGATCTGCTGCTCATGCTCCCGGACGTGAAAGGGGTCTTTGCCATCAACGACGACTCGGCCCTTGGCGCGGCCAAGGCCATCGAGGCCGCCGGGCGTACGGGTGAGATCAAAATCGTGGGCTATGACGGCACTCCCGAGGCGCGGAAGGCGATCGACGCCGGGATCATCTATGGGGATGTCATCCAGTATCCGCAGGAAATCGGCCGGCTCGCCGTCAAGGCAATGGCCGCCCATTTTCGCGGGGAGCACGTGGCGTCGCTGATCCCGGTGCGGATCGGGATCTATACCAGGGCTACCCGCTGAAAATTCATTTCCGGGTGTGGTGAATGATGGCCGGAAAGATACTGATCGTGGACGACGATCTGGGCATGCGGGAGACGCTCGAGGCCGTCCTCAGGGAAGACGGCTACCAAGTGGAGACCGCCGGCGATGGCGCGCAGGCCATAAGGTCCGTCAAGGGCAAAGCCTTCGATGTGATCCTTTTGGACGTGCGCATGCCGGATGCCAGCGGCTTGGATGTCCTTACCCAGGTCAAGAGGATCCTCCCCGAGGCGGCGGTAATCATGATGACCGCTTACGGCACGGTGAAAACCGCGGTCGAAGCGGTCAAGAACGGCGCGTATGATTTCCTTACCAAGCCGTTCGAGCTGGATGAGGTGCGCCTGTCGATCGGGAAGGTTCTGGAGCTGCAACAATTGACCCGGGAAAACAAGGAACTGCGGGCCATGCTCCAGGATAGGCTGGTTTTTCGGGAGATTATCGGTACGAGCAAGGCCATGCAAGAGGTCTTTGCGGTCATCCGTAAAGTCGTGGACTATGACGTAACCATCCTGATCTGCGGCGAAAGCGGGACCGGGAAGGAGATGGTCGCCCAAGCCATCCACCATAACAGCACCCGCCGGGCGGGGCCGTTCATCAAGCTGAACTGCGCCGCGCTGCCCGATACCCTGCTGGAGAGCGAGCTCTTCGGCTACGACAAGGGAGCGTTTACCGGCGCGGTGACCGCGAAACCGGGCCGGTTCGAACTGGCCGAGGGCGGTACCCTCTTTCTCGATGAGATCGGCGATACAAGCCCCAATATGCAGGCCAAACTGCTTCGCGTCTTGCAGGAAAAGGAGTTCGAGCGCGTCGGCGGCCGGCGGACGATCAAGGTGGATGTGCGGATTCTGGCCGCCACCAACCGCGATCTGAAACAGGAGGTAGAGGCAAAAAGATTTCGGGAGGACCTGTATTATCGGCTTAACGTGGTACCGATCAGCCTTCCGCCCTTGCGGGAGCGGCGCGAAGACATACCGGCCCTGGTCGATCACTTCCTGCGCGAACTCAATCCGTTGTTTCACAAGGACTTCGTCACGGTCTCCCCGGAAGCGATGGACTGCCTCATGCGGTATCAGTGGCCCGGCAACGTCCGAGAATTAAAGAACGTCCTCGAAAAGGCGATCCTGCTTGGCGAGGGTTCATCGATCCTCATTACGCATCTGCCGGAGGAGATCGTGGCGCCGCGCTCCGGCAGACCCGTCCTGGGCGCCAACCGCGCTTCCCTGGATGATCTGGAAAGAGAGCATATCGTCCAGGTCCTGCGCGAGGTGAAATGGAACCAGAGCAAGGCCGCCGAACTCTTGGGGATCCATCGCAACACGTTGCGCAACAAGATCGAGCGGTTCAATCTAAGAGAGGAGACGCGATCCTGATCCCCCAGGCGTTTTGAACACGATCGGTGCAGTGGGCAAGGGCATGGTGCACATTTTTTGTGCATCATGCCCTTGTTTTTTTTGGGAAGGCGGGCCTCAGCGATTGCCAGTTGCCTTTTGGGGCCGAAATCGGGGCGCGATCGGAATCGATGCCGGAAAATGCCGGCTATTCGGGACGTTTTCGATCCCGACTCCGATGGTGGTCTTATCGGCCCGTATACGCGGTTATGACCTGGAGGGGGAGGTACGACAAAATTCGTTTCCCGTTGACTCCGATCTTGGCACGGTTTTTGCTAAGTATATTCATTGTAAGCGTTTTGGCCTCATCTCAGCAGGGGGGTGGTCGTCGGAGGGGTTAGAACGGGTCTGGGCCAGTATGGCAATAGCCAGGAAGAAAAAAAGGAGGAATCATCGTGAAACGTTTACTAGCGATCCTGTTCATCGTGGCGATCGTGGCGGGCGCCTTCTCCACCGTCTTTGCGGAGAAGAAACTCACCGTAGCCGGCATCGTCTTCCAGGAAGACCAATTCATGAAGACGGTCCTGGACGGGATGAAGGCCGCGGCCGAGAAATACGGCGTGGATTTGCTCACCGCCAACACGGCCAACCAGATCACCAAGGAGATTGAAGTCGTCAATACCTATGCGGCAAGACCCGTGGATGCCATCTGCATCACTGCCTTGAGCGACACCGCCTCCGTTCCGGCTTTGAAGGCGGCGCATGACAAAGGTATCAAGATTGTCTGCTTCAACTCGCCGATCAAGGGCGATTTCCCCGTTTCCACCATCAAATCCGAGAACGCCGACCTCGGCGCATCCACCGGAAAAGCGGCCAGAGCGTATATCCAGGCCAATCTCAGAGGAAGAACCGAGATTCAGGTCGCGACCATCGACTTTAAACCCCAGCTTCCCGCGGACAGCGACGCCCGCCTGAACAACTTCCTCCTACAACTCATGGGCATCGCCGGCGTAAAGGTGGTTTCCCAGCAATCCGCCTGGCTCATTGATACGGGCACCAAGACAGCCGGGGACATCATCACCGCCAACCCGAAGCTGGACATCATCTATGGTTGTAACGACGGCGCGACCAAAGGCGCGGTATTAGCCGTCAAGAACGCGGGCAAAGCCGGCAAGATCGCCGTCTTCGGCATTGACACCGACGCCCAGATCGCGCAGTTCCTCCTCTCCAAGGACAATATCCTTCAAGCCGTCACCGGTCAGGATCCCTTCAAGATCGGGTACATGAGTCTGGAATTCGCGGTCAAGGCCCTGAAGGGCGAGGGCGTGCCGAAGAGCGTCATCGTTCCCGGAAAACTGCTTTCCCGCACCGATCCCAAGGCCGTGCAAGCGTTTGTCGACAGCCTGAAGTAGGTCCAGGCTGGAAGTCTGCTTCAAGACCTTGTGCTGGAAGACCTGAAGATACCTAGCGCGGTCTATTCCAGGCCGGTACCCCGGTCCTCACCCCTCCCCCTTCCCCCGCGCGGGGGAAGGGGGCGGTGAGGGTACAAATGAAGTGGAGTAGGTAAACAGATGGATAACTTCGAACTGGAAGTGCAGAATCTGACCAAGGTTTATCCAGGCACCATCGCCCTGCGGGATTTTTCCACGACCTTTTATGGCGGAAATGTCTATGCTCTCCTGGGTAAGAACGGCTCCGGCAAAAGCACGCTGGTCAAATGCATCTCGGGCGCCATTCAACCCACGGAGGGCAGGATGTTCATCAACGGCAAGCCTCTGCAACCCAGATCGCCGATCGACGCCTTTTCCTCGGGGATCGCCATCGTCTATCAAGAGCTCAGCTTGGTCCGGGACCTTACGGTCGGTGAGAATATATTGCTGGGCCGCTATTATAAGAAAGGCCTCCATGATTCCATGATCGATTGGGAAAGGACCAACCGGAAAGCGGAGGAGATCCTGAGATCGTTGCGCATCGATCTCTCCGTCGCGGCCACGGTGAGGAAACTCAGCGTCGGGCAACAACAGATGGTGGAAATCGCGAAGGCGATGTCCTACAACCCATCGGTTCTGATCCTGGATGAACCAACATCCGCCTTGGCCCAGCACGAGGTCGAGAGCCTTTTCGATGTCCTGCGCAAGCTGAGGACCAGAGGCGTCATCATAATCTACATTACCCACAAGCTTCATGAGCTCCAGGCAATCGCCGATTATGTCACGGTGGTCCGCGATGGGATCAATATCGGCACGATCGCGATCCAGGAAGCGGACCCGAAGAGAATCGTGGAGATGATGTTCGGCGAGGTGCGGCAGATCTCACGCCCGGCGAACTTGGAGGTATCGCCGGAAGTGACGCTTGAAGTCAGGCATCTCTCTAGAAAACCCGCCTTTTCAGACGTCAGTTTCAAGCTCCACAAGGGTGAGATCCTGGGCATCGCCGGCATGCTTGGTTCCGGCAGATCGGAGTTGCTGCGCGCCGTCTTCGGGGCCGACAGGTATGACAGCGGCGAGATCGAGATCGGCGGTAAGCTGGTCAACAGGCCTGATATCCTCAGGATGAAAAAAATGGGATTGGCCATGACGCCGGAAAACCGCAAGGAAGAAGGACTGATCCAAGTCTTGAGCACGAGAGAGAACCTCAGCCTTGCAAGCCTGCGGATGATGGCGCGGTATGGTTTCCTCAATCGGAGAATGGAAACGCCCTATATAAACCAGCAGATAACGAACCTGCAAATCAAACTGGCGAGCGTCGAAAAACCCGTTTCCTCGCTGAGCGGCGGCAACCAACAAAAGGTGGTCATCGGCAATTGGCTTAGCACCAGGCCCAGAGTGGTCTTTTTTGACGAACCGACCCGCGGGATAGATGTGCAAGCGAAACAACAGATCTTTAACATCATGTGGCAATTGAGCCAATACGGTCTGAGCATGGTTTTCATCTCGACCGAACTGGAGGAACTGCTGGAAGTCTGCCACCGGATATTGATCATGAGACAAGGACGAATACTCCATGAGGTGATCCCGGAGAAGACCAGTCTCGATCGGTTATATTCGCTTTGTATGGGGGCATAAGAGATGGCAACGCTGACTACTATTGTACGATCGCCTTCCAAGCTGAATTCGAGATTCAACGAGTTTGCGCTCGAAGCAATTCTCTTGATGATTTGCGTGTTTTTCGCCCTGAGAGCAACGGGGTTTTCCTCCAGCGCAAATATCTTTAATATCCTGCGCAATGTATCACAGCAAGGCATTATCGCTTTCGGCATGACCCTGGTGATTATCATGGGCGATATCGATCTGAGCGTGGGCAATGCGATCGCTTGGTCCGGTTGCCTGACGGCCGTTATCACCAGGGATCTATTGGCGCGGCAATGGCCGGTTGGGTTGGTAATCCCGCTGGCGATGCTTGCCGCGGTTCTCTCGGGTTGTTTGGGCGGGGTGATGACGGGGTGGTTTCGTACGCGTTTCAGCGTACCGGCCTTTATCACAACGCTTGCGCTCATGTTTGCCTACAAAGGCGGCGCATATATCATCACCGATAGTTTTCCCGTGATTCCTTTCCCCGAATGGTACAGTTTCTTCGGTAGCGGATACGTTTTTAAGGTGATTCCATTTTCATCGATCGTTTTCGCGATCATATTCGGCATCATGTATTTTATCTCAAAATACACGACTTTTGGCCGGGCGGTCTATGCGATCGGCGGTAATACGGAAGCCTCGCGTCTGAGCGGGATCAACGTTCCCAAAACGAAGATGACGGTCTTCGCCATTACGGGGGCACTGGCCGCCATCAGCGGCATCATCGTCTCCTCCATGTGCATGGCGGGTACGCCCCAGGCGGGTAACGGCTGGGAACTGGACGTGATCGCCGCGGTAATCATCGGCGGCACAAGCCTGATGGGCGGGATCGGGCGCATCTGGGGTACTTTTATCGGGGTCATCTTTCTCGGCGTGATCACCAACGGCATGACGCTGCTCAATGTGGATCCATACTTGCAATATACCGTCAAGGCGGGTCTGATCCTGACTTCGGTGCTGATCTATCAACGCCAGGCCAGCAAGAAGTGAGGGCGCGGGTGTTCTGGCCCGGGCGAGGAGGTCTTCCCGATGCACCACACCGATACATGGGCGAAGAGAATCGATGACCTTGCCAAGGTGCCCAAGATCTTCCGGAGCTTTTTGCCCGCGGAGGATGCGGGCGCCATGCTCTACGCCATCTTTGCGCCGGCCGGCCGATGGGGTTTTCGAAAGGTACACCCAAAGCTTCTATATCTTCATGATGGTTGCCTCTCTTTCCTCGCGTTGGATAGGGAAGGTGTGACCGAACGGCGCTTTCCTATTGCCGAGATCACTTGCGTGGAGGTGGGAAGGATTCTGCTCCATGCCTGGCTCAAGATCAGCGGGATTATCGAGGGACGGACGGCCGCGGTCCAGATGGAGTTCAACAGCGTGGTCGAGGACCTCTTTCGCCCGGTCGTGGAGATGATCCGTATCGTCGCGGCCGGTATCCCATCCGCCGGCGATGAAACCCTTCCCCTGGAGCGGAGGAAGTTCGACGCTCTTTCCGCCGGCAGCTACAAGTATGCCAACTTTGCCAAGCTAAGCATCTTACCCGGCGAACAAGTGCTGGACAGCGTCTTTGAACCCGGCCTGCGGCAAAAGAGGCTTCTCGGCCTTCGCGCCGCCGTGCCCGCCCACCTCGCGATCCTGACCGACCGGGAGCTGATAACCATCGGAGACGATTGCCCCCGGGGAGTCCGGGAATGCTACGGCGGCATCTGGAGTTATATACCGCTCCGCAAGGTCGAGGAGTTGTCCGTGGCGGGCGAAGCCGGCGGCGTTCTATCTCTCTCGGTGCGGCTGCAGGGCGGCGAAAGCCTCACGAGCGTTTTTTCCGAAACGAACAGGTCAGGATTGCGGCGATTGCAAGAAACGTTTGCCGCCCAGCGGGCAAAAAAAGCGGGTTGAACCTTGAATCCGGGTCCGGAAGTTCAACCCGTAAGGACAATGCGCGGCGCAAGGCCATTGGCGCGGAACTAGAACCGTGGGCAGCACTGGGCCAGCCGGCGCCGAAGCTGATCCACTTCGCGATCCAACCGGTTAAGCTCTCTGTTCAAGAAAAAGACCTGTTGCTCAAGTCGGGCTACACGAGCGGGGAGGTTAAAGAAGCCCGGGCCGAACTGAAATTGCTCCGGCGTCTCGGGTTGAAACGGGATGGACACTGCTATCCCACCCTTTCTGTAATATACTCCAGCTTATGCTGGCAGTACAGGGGGGACAACGGCTTGGGTGAGATTGTGACCATGGCCCATCCTAGCGTTTCGTCCTGGCGGACAGGGATGGAATGGAGAGCTCCTTTCGGTATTTGGCCACGGTGCGCCGGGAGATATCGATCCCGGCCTCCCGAAGGAGTTCCACCAAGCGCTGGTCGCTTAGGCGGCTTCCGGGATCCTCATGTAAGACTTTCTCCTTGAGGACACGCTTGACGCTCTCGGCGGAGACTTCGCCTCCGTTACGGGCGCCGAGGCGCGTATCGAAGAAGTACCGCATGCCGTAGACCCCCCTGGGCGTGTCCACATATTTGCCGGCGATGGCGCGGCTGACCGTCGATTCGTGCAGCCCCACGTCCGCGGCCACTTCCTGCAGGTTCATGGGTCTCAGATGCTTGCTGCCGCCGTCGAGAAAGTCTTTCTGCCGGCGAAAAACAGCCTCCGCGACCCGGAGCAGGGTCCGTTTTCGTCCCTCAATGCACTTGAGCAGCCGGCATGCGGCGCTATACCTATCCCGAATGAAACCGACCGTTTCGGGATCAGCCGTCAGCGCTCCGGTGGCGATCCGCCGATAGTACGGGTTCACACGCAATAAGCCCGACAAGCCTTCATTCACCAAGATCGAATACTCGCCGCCGCACTGCTTTACGGTCAGGTCCGGCAGGACGTAGGGCGGTTCATGCGGGCCGAAATTACGGCCTGGTTTCGGATCCAGCATCCGGATAACATCTATGGCGGCGCGCACCCTTTCCCGCGGACTTCCCAGAGCCTTCGAAATGCTCGCGTGGTTGTTCGCTGCCAGTTCTTGCAGGTGGTCGCGCACGATGGCCGCGGCCAGCGTACGTAGCTCGACGTCATCGGCGCGGTGGGCCAGCCCGTTATCGGCCTCAAGCTGCAAGAGGAGGCACTCGCGAAGGTCGCGCGCGCCCACGCCCGCCGGTTCAAAAGTCTGAATCAGGCGGAGGGCGTCCGCCACGACCCGGCTTTTGACGCCGAGCGCCGCGGCCATCTCCGCGACAGTGCTTCTCAGGTAGCCGTTGCCGTCGATCTCGCCGATCAGGAGAGCCGCGATTCTACCCGTTTCGGCATCGGTCAGAGTCACCCCGAGCTGAGAGAGCAAGTGTTCCGTCAAGGACGGTCGGGGAGCGGCCGGGTCGGAAGCCCGCCCGCTCCCGGTATCTTTCCGCCCGGATGCAAGCGGCTCCCCTAGGTCCCTCCCGTCGGAGAACAACTCCATCCATCCGAGGTCGGGTGGGTCCTCGTCGTCGCGCGGGGTGTCGGACTCCGGCGCCGCCCGATCGACGGCGGCCGGTTCCATGCACTCATCCAGCCGCTCGAGAACGCAGTTCTCCAGCAATTGCTGCGAGAGATGCGCCTCAAGCTCCGTCAGCGGCATTTGGAGGATCGCGAGCGACTGTCGGATCGCAGGCGTCATAACCCCCCGCTGCGTTTGTGTCTGCCGGTATTCCTGGCCGATTTCCATCTTCTCACCCGGCCTCCGCGTCCTGGGGAACTACCGCTGCCCTTGGAAAGAGAATTCACTTTTTGCGGCGCGGTTCCTCCCGGCGAGAAAGTCGGCCCGGGCGGCAGGTTACGAACGCTTCGCGTCGAATCCCCACCTCGGAGGGGATTTCATTGCGGCTCTGTTTTATCGGGTGCGAGGTTTTGACCAGGGAAGTGGCATCCTTGGCCGCCCGCGTCAACCCGGTCATCGATCTTCGTTTCCTGCCCCACGGCTTGCATAACGATCCCGATGCCTTGCGCCGCCGCGTCCAGAGGGAAATCGATCTGGTGGAGAGCGGTGAAGATCGAGCCTATCTGGGCGGGCCGTTCGGTAAGGAGACCGCTTATCATTGCGACGCCATCCTGCTGGGCTACGGTCTTTGCAGCAACGGCACCGTCGGCCTGCGGTCAGGGCGTTTTCCCCTGGTCATGCCCCGCGCTCACGACTGCATCACTCTTTTCCTCGGAAGCAAGGAGGCTTATCAAGCGTACCTCGAGACCCATCCGGGCACGTACTGGTATACCGCCGGTTGGATCGAGCGTTCCTTGCAGCCCGGCCCGGAGCGGATCACTGAAACGCGGCGCCGGTACACGGAGAAGTACGGGGCGGAGAACGCGGACTACCTGATGGAGACCGAGATGTCGTGGTACAGGGAATACAAATGGGCAACCTACGTGAACTGGGACCTGCCGGGGGCGAATACCTACCGGAACTATACGCGCAACTGCGCCAAACACTTGAACTGGCGGTTTGACGAGTGTCAAGGAAACCCGGCGCTGATCGAGGCTTGGCTCGACGGCCGCTGGGATGCGGAACGGTTCCTGGTCGTGCGCCCCGGAGAGACGATCGCGCCGAGCTATGACCGGATGATCATCAAGGCGGAACCTCTCCGTGCCTCTGCGGCTTTGTGAGATATGGGGTTTTGCCACTTTCAAAAAGGGGGACCCATCGTGGCGGAGTATGCGGCCGTGCTGGTCGGCGGCGGCGAGGTGGATGCGGGCAAGCTTGCCCGGATGCTCCAAACAACTCCGATCCTGATCGGCGCCGACGGCGGGGCGCTTGCGATCGAACGCGCGGGGGGGGCGCCCCATTGGGTGGTTGGAGACGGTGATTCCCTGGGCGAGAACGATCTTCTCCGCCTGCAGGCCGAGGGGGTTCGCGTGCGCCGCTATCCGCACGACAAGGACCAGACCGACATGGAGATCGCCCTGGAACTGGCCGTGGAATTGGGGGCCGATTCGGCGGCGATCTTCGGCGCCACCGGTACGCGGCTCGATCATACGGTCACAAATCTGGGCATGCTAAGACGTGCCGCGATGCTCGGGCTCAGGGCCGCCATCTTTGCCCCGGGCCACGAAATCATGCTGCTCCGGCCCGGCCGGACAAGGATCAACGGCGCGGCCGGCCAGGCATTATCATTGATCCCATTGACGCCGGAAGTCACCGGGGTCGCCACCGAGAACCTCCGTTTTCCCTTGCGCGGGGAGTCGCTCTTTTTGGGTGGGTCGCGGGGCGTACACAACGAATTCATCGGTGCGGAAGCGGCCGTGACACTCGTATCCGGGGAGCTCTTGGCATTCGTTTTCGCCCCCGATTTCCTGGCATAACAGCCTTCCAGGCCTTAATGGGACCACTTTCATTTGACTGATTTTCCCCAAACCGTATATAATAGGTCTGTGGCTTAAGTTTTGCCGGCAATCAGACCCACCACTTCCAGCCAGGGTTCGTTCCGGCTTACGCCTGGCTCAATCATCACGCTAAACTTCGCGCCGCGGCACTTCGGCCTTGACCTCCTGCCGATATCGGGGGTGGACTTGTGGCCCAGACCAAACGGATCGTGGTCTGTATGCCCGATGATTTATTGGCCTCGGTTGACGGATTGGTGCTGGAGGGCGAGCGGAACCGTAGCGCCTTTGTGCGGGAAGCTTTGCGTCTCTTGGTGCGCCAGCGTCAACGGACCCGGGCTGGATTGGCGCGTCTAAAGCGGGGTTATGAGGCCATGGGCCTGATCAACCTGGCATTGTCCGAGGAAGGATGGCGCGAGGACCTGAAGTCGATCGAGGCTTATGAGCGGACATTGGGCGAGCGTGAGAACGGGTGATCGTTCGCCGGGGAGATATTTTCTTTGCCGACCTCAACCCGGTCGTCGGTTCCGAACAGGGCGGCCTGCGCCCGGTCCTCATCCTCCAAAACGATATCGGTAACACATACAGCCCCACAACCATCGTCGCCGCGGTTACCTCCCGCATCAAACGCGCCAAACTGCCCACCCACGTCGAACTCTCGGGCGCGCGCTACCACCTGGATCGCGACTCCGTCGTCCTCCTGGAGCAAGTCCGCACCATCGACAAACGGCGCCTCCGCGAACCCCTCGCGCACCTGGACGAGGGCGCTATGGCCCGCGTGGATCACGCCCTCAGCATCAGCCTGGGACTGCTGCCGCTCGAGTGAAGCACTTTATGGATTCTCTGACCAGGAGATTAGCATGCCAACAATCGGTATAACCATTGGCAAGGTGTTTACCGACGATCGCTGGCGGTACCAATGCCCGTCTGACTATGTCCGCGCCGTGCTGGCGGGCGGCGGCCAACCCGTGCTGCTTCCAGGGGCGATGATTCTGGCGGCCGGGGAGGGCGTCTGCTCGCTCTGCGACGGTTTTCTCTTGTCCGGCGGCGGCGATATCGACCCCTGCCATTACGGACAGGAGCCGCACCCGATGACCGGGCCGGCAGACCGTGAACGCGACCAGGCCGAGCTTGCCCTGGTCCGGATGGCCGTCGCGGCGGGCCGTCCGCTCCTCGCCATCTGCCGCGGCATGCAGGTGCTCAATGTGGCTCTGGGCGGGGATTTAATCCAGGATCTGCCATCGATGGGCTATACGTGCCACGACCAGACCGAACCGAGATCGGTGCGCACGCATGCCGTGACGCCGGTACAGGGCACCCCGCTGGCGGACCTCATGCCCGGGAGCATGCCGGTCAATTCCTTTCACCACCAAGCGGTCGGCCGTCTGGCCTCCGGCCTGTCAGCCGCGGCCCACTCCCCCGACGGAATCATCGAGGCCGCGTGTCTGCCCGGCAGGCCTGTGCTGGCGGTGCAATGGCATCCAGAGAACTACCTCGATCAGGCGGCGGAGGCCTTCGCGTTATTCAGATGGCTCAGCGAACAGGCGCGCACGCCCGGGCGGAGCAGCATACCGGCATATTATTCCTCGGGCGGTGCATAATCCTAATGCATGAAAGCGTCGCCGGGGGGATCCTCGTGGCCGTAACCCCAACTTCCTTAGCGGGTCCGGACTTGCGCTTAAGAGACCTGGCTTACGCCGGCCTTCTCTCCGCGATCTTCATGGCGCCGCTGACCATAGTGGCCGCTCCGTTGCTGTTGGCCAGCAAATGGAACCAGGTGACCATCGGCGTCACACTGGAAGCTGCCTCCGTACTGCCGGCGGTATTTCTTATCGCGCGTTGGCGGGGGGCGCGACATCTCGATCAATTCGGGCTGGGCCGCTGTTCTTGGCGTAAGATCCTCTTTCTGGGTCTGTTGGGCGGGTTGCTCCTCTTCCTCATGGTTCAGGGCTGCGGGAGCCTGATGGAACGGTGCGGAGCACGGTTCGCGCCTCAGAAAATTCTGGCCGAAACCTTGCTGCTGGACCGCCGTCCGGACCGGTTGCTCCTTTTCTTGCTGATTGCCGCGGTTATCGCCCCGCTCTGGGAAGAGATCTTCTTTCGCGGCCTTGCCTACCCGGCCATCCGCCGCCGTTTGGGCGTGACGGCCGGTGTGCTCCTGAGCGGCGTTCTCTTTGCGATGCTGCATGCCGAGCCGTTGTTCATGCGCGTCCCCATCTTTTTGCTCGGTGCCTGCCTGGCGATCTTTTACGAACGGGCCGGCAGCCTTTATGTGCCGATCCTGGCCCACGGCGTGGCCAATACCCTGAGTACGTTGCTCACATACTACGGCCTGGTCCGTTCATGATCGCGCGCCGCTTGACGCTGGTAAGTGGTTATGCTACTCTCTACGTAAGGGCTCACGCATACGTAGATTGACGACCTGGCCGGCAAGCTCCGCGGAGCCCCTTGGGAGGACAGCCGTTGTCCTGGACCGCGACAAGCACTTCACCGGATGAGACGTTGGCGTTTGGCTGCCGGCTTGGCAGCCTTTTGCGTTCCGGGGACGTCGTTTTTCTCCTGGGAGGTCTTGGCGTTGGTAAGACGCGTTTCGCCCAGGGAATCGCCGCGGGTTTAGGGGCGGATGGCGCGCGCAGCCCGAGTTTCGCGCTGGTCCATGTCTACCAGGCCAAGATCCCCGTCTACCACGCCGACTTGTACCGTCTCACCGGCCGCTCCGAGGTGGAGGATCTGGGTCTGGCGGAACTGGGGATGGACGGTGTGCTTATCATCGAATGGGCCGCCATCGCGGCGGCGGATTTCCCGGAACGTCTCGAAGTGGAACTGGCGCATCTACCTGGGCGGGACGAATGCCGGCGACTCACCATCACGCCGCATGGCGCCAGGTATATTGAATTGGCGGCGGAGCTGAAGAGACATGCTGACCCTGGGTCTTGATACGACCACGGGCTGGGGCTGCCTCGGCTTGTTTCAGGACGGGACCGCGGTGGCCGAAACGGTTTGGCGGGTGGGTAAGAATCAGGCGGAGCAGTTCCTCCCGGTACTGGCGGAGATGATGGCGCGGGCCGGCTTGGCGCCGTCCGCGCTGGATCTTATCGCCGTGGGTTGCGGTCCCGGGTCGTATACGGGTCTCCGCATCGGGATCGCCATGGCCGAGGCCCTGTCCTTTACCTTAGACCGCCCGGTCACCGGCGTCTGCACCCTTGCGGCGCTGGCCGAAAACGCGCCGGACTTTCCCGGTCCCGTCTGCGCTTCGGTCGTCGCCAGACGCGGCGAGGTTTACGCGGCGGTCTACCGGGCCGGGAGAGAAATCTCCCCCCCCTCGCCAAAGCCCCCTGCCAGTCTCCTGCTCGAACTGGCCGCGCTTGGAGAGGAGCGGATTCTCGCGCTGGGAAGCGGGGCCGGTCTGCTGCGCGCGGCACCGCTCCCGCCGGGCTTGGAGCTGGTCTACGGCCACCCCGAGCAAGACCTGGTGCGCGGGATAACCGTGGCAAGGCTGGGCGCCGTGAGGCCCGTCGCGCGGCCGTATCCGATCTATCTTCGGCGTACCGAGGCCGAGGAACGCTTGGTTTCTGGGGTGTGAGGGCAGGATGCCGGTTAATATCGCCGCCATGACCCTGGCCGATCTGGACGGGGTGCTCGAGATCGAGAACCTGGCCTTTGCCAGCCCATGGTCACGGGAGTCCTTCCGCCACGAGCTCACCGAAAACACCCGCGCGGTCTATATCGTGGCCGATGACGGCACGGCAATCGTGGGCTATATCGGCATGTGGGTCATCTTTGAGGAAGGTCATATCACAAACCTGGCCGTCCACCCGAACTGCCGCCGGCAGGGGATCGCCTCCCGGCTGCTTTCGGAGCTGTGCCTGATCGCTAAAGAACGCGGCGTGCAACGTCTCACGCTCGAAGTGCGCCGCTCCAATATCGGGGCGCAGTTGCTCTACGCCAGACATGGTTTTATCTGCAGCGGCGTGCGGCGCAGGTATTACCGGGACAACAACGAGGATGCGTTCATCATGTGGAAGTCGCCGATATAGCAAGCGCGGGCAAGAATCAGGAGGATCAACGCTTTGTTCATCCTGGCCCTGGAATCATCCTGCGATGAGACGGCGGTTGCGATCTTGCGCGACCGGGAGATCCTGGCTAATCTCGTCTCTTCCCAGTTGGCCACCCATCAGCCTTTTGGCGGGGTCGTGCCCGAGTTGGCGGCGCGCATGCACCTCGAAGCCCTCCGTCCTCTGCTGGACGAGGCTTTCGCCCAGGCCGGCATGGATCCCGGCCGGCTGGACATGGTCTGCGCGACGCGCGGTCCGGGGCTAATCGGCGCCCTGCTGGTTGGGTTTTCCGCGGCCAAAGCCATCGCCTGGGCCGCGGACAAGCCGTTTGTCGGGGTCAATCACATCGTGGCGCATATCTACGCCAATTTCATCGGCGGGACGCCGCCGGCATTCCCCTTGCTCTGTCTGACCGTATCTGGTGGACATACGGGTCTGTATTACATGACGGCACACCACCATCTCGAGGCGCTCGGGCAGACGCGCGACGACGCGGCTGGAGAGTGTCTCGATAAGGCGGCCAGGGTCCTCGGCCTCGGCTATCCAGGAGGTCCCGCCATCGAATCCGCCGCGCGTGATGGGACGGCGCGGTTTTCTTTGCCGTCCCCGGCCATTGACGGGGGTCTTGATTTCAGCTTCAGCGGCCTCAAGACGGCCGTGGTCAACCTGTGCCACCGTCTGGAGGCGCGGGGCGAGACGATTCCCCGGTCCGACTTGGCCGCCAGCCTCCAGGAAGCGGTGGTGGACGGATTGCTAAAACAGTTGCGGCGGGCGGTTCAGGCGACCGGAGTGAAGACCGTCCTCCTGGCCGGGGGTGTGTCCGCCAACCAGACACTGCAAGCGCGGACCGCGGCCATGGCCGCGGAGGTCGGCGCCGTATTCCATGCGCCTCCGAGGCACCTGTGCACGGATAATGCGGCCATGGTTGCTTGCGCTGGTTACCACCGTTTTCTTTGTGGCGGCGCCGACGGGCTCGGTCTGGGGGTTGACCCGGACCTGCGCCTCTGAGTGCCGCCTAATCATGCTCGTTTCCCTACTTTCGGCGCGCGCGATTGTCGAATTTTGCAGGTTTGGCGCCACTTTTCGTCAACCTGGATGTGGACGGGGTGGACAACTCTCCTAGATCCCGCCGTCATAAGGCGGGCGATCCCCGGTTCTTCCTGTTAACAAACCTGTGGATAATGTGGACAATTTGGGCGTGGCTGCAGACAGGAGAGCGTCAATCTGTGGATAACCTCCAGGGCTCAGGCGGGATCTGAAGGAGGAAAGTCGGGTGGGATTGACCCCGCGCGGTTGGCGGGATGTTTGTCTGGAGGACTTGGCGGTCCTTGTGGACGAGCATCTTATGGCACGCGGCCGCGAGTACCTCGCGCGCGGGCATGTCGGCGCCTGTCTGGCGGCGGACGACCGGTTGGCGGGCGCGGTCCTCGGCAGCAGCGGTTGGTACGTCACGCTCGTCTCGTTGCGCGCCGGGGAGATCGAGGCGGCCTGCTCTTGTCCTTATCAGGGCAGGTTCTGCAAGCATGCGGTAGCGCTGGTGCTGGCATGGCTGGCGGACCCCGGCTCTTTTCTCGACCTATGCCACGCTTCACTCCTGATGACCGCCGATGCGGATGTGCTGCGGCGCATCTGCATGGAGCTTTGTCTGGCCGCGCCGCGGGCGGCGGCCGCCCTGCTCGCGAAACCCGCCGAGACGCCGCATGCGGCCGCGGCCGCGCTCGCGCGAAACCTGCTTGCCTGGCCGAAGGCCACCCATGACCCGGCCGGTCTAGCCGAGCGGCTTGACTGGGTAAGCAGCCGGCTGCTGGCGGGGGTCATCGACGGCGATGTCGAAGCCGCGCGCGCAGCCGTGGAACTGCTGGAGAAGCTGTTGGCGGCTTGGAGCGAGGCGCCGGCAAAACCGGGATTCACCGCCCTGGTCTCCGGGTATATCAAGCGTCTGGCGGAAACATGGCCGCGCGCTCGCAGGCCGATCGAACCGGAGCGCCTGGCGGGGTTATGCCGACCGGAGAGAACCGTTTTCGCGCCCGAGCTGGGGATCTTTCTGCGCGCGGCGGGCGGCTCCGAATTGACGGCGTTGATCGGTGAACCGGTGAGCCGCGAGATCTTCGCGCTGCTCGGCCGCGCGGACGCGCAGCCGGTCAAGACCGCCTCGTTCGAAAGCTTGCTCCTGCTGCTCGATGCCTACGAACGATGGGACCAGATCCGCGAGGCCGCCGCCCTTGCCCAAGCGGGGCTGCGCCGGCCGGACAGAGCGGAACGTTATGTCTTGCGCGGCCGCCTGGCGCAATACCACGAACGTTTGGGGGAGCGGCGCCAGGCGCTGGCCTATCTCATCGCGAACTTCCGTGAGCGGCCGGATGTCGCGGGCTGGGAAACCTTGCGCCGGACGGCCATGGCGGCGGACGAGTGGCCGCGTGTCAAGCTGGAGATCTGGCCCGTGGTCGTAAACGCCGACCTGGAGATCCAGACCCGGGCGGCGCTCGACGAAGCCGATCCCGAACTGCTCATGAACCTCGCCGGTACCGCCGATGAAACCGATCGGCATGCCCTGGCGATCTGGACCGCCCTGGGCGAATTGGCGCCCGAAAAAAGTCTGGACTACCTCGTGCAGGGCGCGCGCTCGGCCTTGTCCGACGGCGGCCGCGCCGCCCGCGCGCGTGCCCGTGATTTTCTGCGGGCGGCCGGCAGGCTCTGCCGCACTCAAGGTTGGCACCGGCGCTGGGAAACGATCCGGGCCGCGCTCCGGTCGGATTTTCCGCCCGCGCTCAACTGGCCTGAACTGGGCGCCATACTCAGCGGGATCGATGATGGCGATGGGACGGCGTGACGGTGCCCCGCTTGACATCGACCGGGGGGAACACTATAATGAAGCCAAGTGAAGATAGACGGCGATGACGGGAAGAGTAGCCCATAGGCGGCCTGACAGAGATGGGGGACCGGTGGCTGTAAGTCTCCCACGGGCCTGCATGGCGAAGACCAACCCCGAGCCGCCGGCGAACTCCGACGGCAACATCTATTGTCGTTGCGAAATGAAGCCGGCCGGTGACCCCGATAAGGGTCTAAAGAGAGGGCGCCATGCTGAGCCGGCGCCAATCCGGGTGGAACCGCGGGTATAGCCCGTCCCAGTGTGGGACGGGTTTTCTGTTTTTGAGCTTAAGCCGCAGATGTTCATGGGGTACACACAGGTAACGGACGGCCATGGATGGCCCTTACGCGGGGAGTGTGAGGGTGTGATGCCCGAGGAGGAGTTGTGCGCCGGCGGCTTCGTGGTGCGCGACGGTAGAGTCTTGGCCTTGCGGCGCTGGAATGGGGTATGGCTTCCGCCGAAAGGTCACATCGATCCGGGCGAGACGCCGATCGAGGCGGCCCTGCGCGAAGTCCGGGAGGAAACGGGCCTGGCGGCCACGACCGGAGGCATGCTTGGCGAAACGGCTTATACCCACGCGGAAGACGGCATTCAGCACCGTAAGCGTGTACGCTGGTTTCTGATGTTCGCCGGACCGGGCGAGGTCGAGCCGGAAGCGGGGATGTTCACCGCGTTCCGCTGGCTCGGGCCGGACGAACTTGGGACGTTTACTTTTACGCATGACCGGGAATTGGCCCGGCGGGCCTTGACCGCCGCGGCCGCCGAGAGAGAGGATGGATGAGGATGATCGAGGTTGGATTGCCGGACGGGTCGGTAAGACAGATGCCCCCCGGCGCGACGGCCATGGACCTGGCGCAGGCCATCGGACCCAAGCTGGCCCGCGACGCCGTGGCCGCAGTGGTAAACGGCGCGACGGTCGACCTGAAGGCGCCATTGCCTGACCGGGCGGAAGTGCGGATCCTGACGCTGAAGGACCCCGAGGGCCTGGAAGTGTTGCGCCATACCACCTCCCACGTCATGGCCCAGGCCGTGCGGAGGCTCTTCGGCGATGTCGCTTTGGCCATCGGCCCGGCGATTGAGAACGGCTTCTATTATGACTTCGGCCTGGCCCGGGCATTTGCCCCCGAGGAACTGGCCAAGATCGAGGAGGAGATGCGCCGCATCGTCGCGGAGGATCTTCCCCTGGAACGGTTCTGTCTGCCCAAGGCGGAGGCGCTGAAGCTTTTCGCGGAAAAGGAGCCCTACAAGGCCGAGCTGATCGAGGGCCTGGCGGACGATGAAGTGAGTCTCTACCGGCAGGGTGAGTTCGTCGATCTCTGCCGCGGGCCCCATCTCATTTCCACGGGCCGGGTGGCCGCCTTTAAGCTGCTCTCCGTCGCCGGGGCGTATTGGCGCGGCGACGAGAAGCGCCCGATGCTCCAGCGTATCTACGGCACGGCCTGGGGGACCAAGGAAGAGCTCGAAGCATATCTGAAGAAACTGGAGGAGATCGAGCGGCGCGACCACCGGCGGCTCGGTAAGGACCTGGACCTCTTCTCGGTGCACGAAGAGACGGGGGCCGGCCTGATCCTTTGGCATCCCAAGGGCGGCCGGCTGCGTAACGCCATCGAGAGCTTTTGGCGCGAGGAGCATTTCCGGAACGGCTACGAGATCGTATACTCGCCCCACATCGGCAAGGGGCTGCTCTGGGAGACCAGCGGACACTTGGGTTTCTACCGCGAAAACATGTACTCGTCCATGGATATCGACGGCATCGAGTATTACGCCAAGCCCATGAACTGCCCCTTCCACATCATGATCTACAAGAACCGGGCCTGGTCCTACCGCGACCTGCCGCTGCGCTGGGCGGAACTGGGCACGGTCTACCGCTACGAGCGGAGCGGCGCGCTTCACGGACTCCTGCGTGTACGCGGGTTTACCCAGGACGACGCCCATCTTTTCTGCCGGCCGGACCAGATGCCGGCGGAGATCGACCGCGTCCTGGCTTTCAGTCTCCATCTGCTACGGTCCTTCGGTTTCCAGGATTTCAGGATCTACCTGGCAACCCGGCCCAAGGAGGGGGCGGTCGGCGAGCCCGAACGCTGGACCGCCGCGACGCAGGCCCTGGAGGAGTCCGTCAAGCGGGCGGGACTGGAGTACGAGGTGGACGAGGGCGGCGGCGCCTTCTACGGCCCGAAGATCGACATCAAGATCAAGGACGCCCTGGGCCGGGAATGGCAGTGCACGACCATCCAGTTCGATTTCAACATGTCCGAGCGGTTCGACCTGACCTACCGGGACAGCGACGGCAAGGATCGCCGGCCCTATATGATCCACCGGGCCCTCCTCGGTTCCCTGGAACGCTTCATCGGTGTGCTGATCGAGCACTACGCCGGGGCCTTCCCCGTCTGGCTCGCGCCCGTGCAGGCCGTGGTCATCCCCGTCGCGCAGGCGCACGCCGACTACGCGGAGCAGGTCCGCGCCGAACTGGTGGCGGCCGGCCTGCGCGTGGAGGTCGACGCCCGCGACGAAAAACTCGGCTACCGCATCCGCGAAGCCCAGACCGACCGGATCCCGTATATGCTGGTCGTTGGGGATAAGGAAGTTGCGGAGAACGCCGTGGCCGTGCGGACCAGAGCCGGCGGGGACCGCGGCGCCGTGGCGGTCGGGCGGTTCAAGGAGGAATTGCTGGCGGAGGTACGGGAAAGAAGAAACTAAGGAATGGGGTAAGTCCTGCGGGGCGCGGTTTTTACCGCGCCCCTCTTTTTTTGCGGCCGGCCTCTCTGAATTGCCTTCGCTTCCGGATAAGGCCATTCCAGGCAGGGAAGCAGGACGATGGGTAGAATTCTTACCAATCCCGGATGTCTTTAGAAGTATCCACCCCGGCATTCTGCCGGGACAACCAAGGATGAAAATGAGACAGCTGCTGCGTTTGTCAACTCACCCCCGCCCTGCGGGCACCCCCTCTCTAAGTTTAGAGAGGGGGACGGGGGGTGAGTTTGATGCCATTTTCTAACCAGTGCTGTGAAAAAAGCCGTTCACCACAGAGGACAAAGAGAACACAGAGGATGCACGGAGAAATCCACTGATAAAGAGTTGGTTTTGGACCATGGTTTTCTTTGCGTCTTTACGAGATCACAGGTTCTTCAAATCGCTTTTAGATTTCACATGGAACCGCGAAGAAAGGATTGGTTCATAATAAATTATATATCATCTCTCTATACTTGGTTGGTGTTCATGGCGATCGTAATTCTCAGCGCATTGGCGGCGATTGCCTGGCGGAATCGGACGGTTTCGGGTGCCGCGCCTTTCGCGGCGGTGATGATCGCCCTCACCCAATACATTGTCGGAACTTATATAAACAGTAATGCCAGCGGGATCCGGGAGAAGTTGCTATGGACCAATTATTACGTTTCGGCGGCTTATCTCTTCGGTTTGGCCTGGTTTGTCATGGCTCTGGCGATGTCCGGCTACCGGAGACGGTTTCGTAGCCGGGTGATCTGGTTGATGGCCGCGCTCTCGGCAATATGTCTTGGCTTAATGATTACCAACAGATATCACGGTTGGTACATGGGTAATCCCCGGGTTGAATTCAATCAAATCAACGGAGAGCGGGGATTTGCCTACTGGCTGTTGGTAGGGATGATTTATCTGCTGATCGGTTGGGGCACGGCAATTTTCGGACAGCGTTTTTTCAGCACATCAGGCTGGCGGCGCCGTCAGGCCGGCGTGATGTTTGCGGGGGCGCTGCCGGGCATGGCGGCGGCGGTTATCCTCACGATTTGGCGGCTGCGCCACTTTCACGCGACCCTGCCTCTTGGATTACTGCTATTATTACCGCTTGGGGTAACAGCCTGGATTATCAGCTGGGGCGCTTTACGGTTGCGTTTCTTCGATATCATGCCCATGGCTTTGACGACGGCGGCCCAGAATATGGGAGACGGCCTGGTGGTTATCGATCAAGACGACTATATCATCGAGCTCAATGTGGACGCCCAAAAGTTGCTGGGCGGCTCGAAATTGGCGATTATCGGGGAGAAATTCGCGGATGCGTTTCGGGCTTATCCCCGTCTGGCGGAGCTGGCGGCCAAGCGAGAAACGGTGACAATCGAGGATGGCCTGGAGTTCGACGGGGAACGAAGGGATTACCTGATCCACGTTACTCCCCTGGTCAACCGGCGGGGCCGCTATCTTGGCAAAGCCCTTGTCCTACAGGACATCACCGCCCAGAAGCAGGC
>JBLNCE010000024.1:0-7651 GCA_050260415.1 Bacteroidota bacterium
CCACTTCATTATAGGAGACACCCTTTTCGCGCAGGTAGTCCTTGAGCCTGTCGCACCACGGGCAGGTCGGGGTGGTATAGACGGTCACTTGTTCCATGCGTTGGCTCCTCCTCGATTTGGTCTCCTTCTTAGCCTGCCCATATGATCCTTGCTCTAGAGGTGCGAAAAACCCGTTTTCGGCCGACGGCCGGAGAAGGCTCGGTTCGGGGTGGTTTTTTTCGCTTCCGGTTGAAGGGGAATGAGCTTTCTTCGCGTCTAATTAGAATGTATGACACAAAGGACGCGGGACCATTCCCTTTCAACCTTTGTTCCTGGTACTTTGTCCTTTTGTTCCCAATGGAAGGAGGAACGGTATGACCGACGCGGAGGTGATCCGCGAGATCCTGGCCGGCCGGCGGGAACTCTTCGCGGTCCTGGTCGATCGCTACAAAAACCTGGTCCATGCGGTCATCCGTTCTTTTCTGACGGGCGCCGACGCGGAGGACGCGGCGCAGGAGGTATTCATCAAAGCTTACCGGGCGCTCGACCGCTATCGCGCCGAAGCCTCCTTTTCCACCTGGCTCTACCGGATCGCCTTGAATCACCTGAGGGATTGCGGCCGCCGGGTTGTCCCGTCCACCGTCGCCCTGGATGGGCTCGATTCCATATCGGCGGCGCCGGAAGCGGCCTGCGATCCACTGGCGGAGGCCATCGCCCGCGAGCGCGGATTGCTGGTGCAGAGCTGCCTCGCGGAACTGCCGGAAGCCTATCGATTGGTGATCTACCTGTATTATTACCACGATCTGTCCTACGCCGAGATCGCCGGACGGCTTGGCATGACGGAGCGCGGCGTGGAGACGAGACTGTATCGGGCCACCAAGATGCTGCGGGACGGATTGACCGCGCGGGAGGCGTACACGCGATGCACGACCGGATGAGTTGTACGCGGTGCCAAGAACTGTTGCCGGCCTATCTGACCGGCGCCATGACCGCTTGGGAGATGGCCGGCCTGCGTACGCACTTGAACGGCTGTCTGTCATGCCGGGCGCATCTGGCCGGGTACTTCCCCGTGGAACAGTGGGAAGAACAAGCGCTCGCCACCGGCCATGTTTCCAACGATTTTACCAGGTCGGTCATGGCGGCGCTGGCAGGGGAGGATCCCCGTCATGGGCGGGTATTAGCCAACCCCACCGGCGCGAACCGCAAAACCGCCCATGGCCGGCGGCTTCTCTGGAACTATCTTTTCGCCGCATGCGCTACTCTGGTCCTGGTCTTTACCAATTGCTTCAGCATCTTTACCGGTCTGGCCGGCCAGGCCGACCGTCTGAATGAAAAGGCGCGGGCCATCAATCTCCGCACGCGGCAACTCACGGAGGTGCGGCTCGATTGGCAAGCCGTCTGGACGAGAATCACGACATGGAGCGGACCGGATCTCAAATCAACGGAGAGGAGTGGAAACCATGCCAAAGAGTAATGCCCTAACCTTCTTTCTTTCATTCGTGCCCGGGGTCGGGCACTATTACCTGGAACTCATGCAACGCGGACTGCAGTTCAATCTCGCTTTTTTCGGTTTGATCGTTATGTTGGTGGTCACGGGGATCGGGATCCTCGGTGTGTTTCTGCCGGTGATCTGGTTCTATTCTCTCTTTGACGCCTTGCAGATGGCCGCAAAGATCAATAGTGACGGGATCGTTGCTGACCAGCCCATTGTCCCCTGGCGCAAGCTTCCTCTTAGGGCTCGGGCCATTGGTTGGATCTTGATTCTCCTGGGTCTTTACTCGTTTTTCACGGTCAACCGGTTCATCGATTGGACGCGGTTTTTCCCGCGCGGCTTCCACTTCGACAATACCTTTATCTCCCTCGTCCTGGTCGGTTTCGGCGTCCACCTGCTGCTCGGCCGCAGACGGCCGGATCAAACTCAAGGAGATGACGCGTCATGAAAAGATGGCGGATCGGTACCGTTTCCATGGGCGTATTCCTGATCTTCCTGGGCGCCACGCTCTTTCTCCACCAGTTCAACGCCGGCCTGGCCGTGACGCTGCTCCGCAACTGGTGGCCGTTCCTCCTGATTGTGCTCGGGATCGAAATGGTGCTCAGCCAATACTTCATCCTGCGCAAGACCGAGACGCAATACGGCTATGATTTGCTCAGTGTGCTCTTCGTCGGGCTGATCGGGTTTGCCAGTATCGGCGTCTACGTCCTGACGGCCGCGGGTATCTGGGACCGCATCACGGAAACGGCCGGCGGACGGGTGACCGCCTTGGAGTACCGGACCGAACTCTCCCCCGCCGGCCCGATCGACAAGGTCCTCCTGGACTGCGAATCCTACTGGCGGGGTCCGATCCGCGTCTGGGACAGCCCTGACGGCTCCGTCCAGGTCAAGGTGAGGGGATTTACCACGGCGGTCCGGCAAGAGGAAGCCGGCCGGCAAACCCTGGCCGCCGCTGTCCAGCTGGAGCAGATCGGCCGAGTCATCTACCTCCGGCTGCGCGGCCGCGCGCGCGAAGTACCCTGGCGCGCCGAACCCGACCAAGTGCAGATCATGATCCCGAAAAACCTCGTCCTCGACGCCGAGGAACACGACCGGCTCTTCCTCGGGGAGTTCCACGGCAAGGTGACGTGGCATAGCAACAATCCATAAAAAAGGGCGCCGTACCCGGCGCCCCTTGATTAGCGAACCATCAGTGTATATCCAGTGTATATCTACTCCGCCGTATCCTTCTCCCTGATCTCCACCCGCCTGATCTTGCCGCTGATCGTCTTGGGCAGTTCCGTCACGAACTCGATGATGCGCGGGTACTTGTACGGGGCGGTCACGTGCTTGACGTGCTCCTGCAGTTCCACGACCAGTTCGTCCCCGCCGGGCTGGTACTTTGCGGTCAGGACCACGGTCGCCTTGACCACCTGGCCGCGCATCTCGTCCGGCACGCCGGTCACCGCGCACTCGAGCACCGCCGGATGCTCCAGGAGGGCGCTCTCGACTTCGAAGGGTCCGATCCGGTAGCCGGAACTCTTGATGATGTCGTCCGTCCGGCCCACGAACCAGAAATACCCGTCCTCATCGCGCCAGGCCGTGTCGCCCGTGTGGTAGACACCGTCGTGCCAGACGCTCCGCGTCCGCTCGTCGTCGCGGTAATAACCGTCGAACATACCCACCGGCTTGTAGCGATCCGTGCGGATCACGATCTCCCCGACCTCCCCCACCTCGCAGGCAGTGCCGTTTTCGTCGACGATATCGATCTCGTAGCCGGGCGAGGGCTTGCCCATGGAGCCGGGCTTCGGCTCCATCCACGGAAAGGTCCCGACCGCCAGGGTACATTCCGTCTGCCCATAACCCTCCATCAGCTTGATCCCCGTCGCGCGCAGGAATTGCTGGTAGACCTCGGGGTTCAGGGGTTCGCCGGCGACGACGCAGTACTTCAGCTTGTCCAGCTTGTATTGGGAGAGGTCCTCTTTGATCAAGTAGCGGTAGATCGTGGGCGGCGCGCAGAAGGTCGTGACGCCGTAGTCGGCGATGATCTGCATAAGGTTCTTGGGCACGAACTTGTCGTAATCGTAGACCATGACCGCGCTGCCGGCGAGCCATTGGCCGTAGATCTTGCCCCAGGCGGATTTGGCCCAGCCCGTATCGGAGACGGTGAGATGGAGCCCGCCGTCCATGACATTCTGCCAGTATTTGGCGGTGAGGATATGGCCCAAGGGGTAGGTGAAGTTGTGCCGGACCATCTTGGGATAACCCGTGGTGCCCGAGGTAAAGTAGAGCAGCATCATGTCGCCGTTGGCCGTCATTTCCGCCCCGGCAGGCTTGTTGAAACCGGTGTCCGCCTTTTCCAGTTCGCGGTCGAAGTTCAGCCAACCCGCGCGCTCCCCGCCGACAATGGCCTTGAGCTTGAGCGACGGGGAATCGGCTTGCGCCTTGTCCACCTGTTCGTTGACTTTTTGATCGGCCACGGCGACGATCATCTTCACATCCGCGGCATTATTGCGGTAGATGATATCCTTGGCGGTCAGGAGGTGCGTGGCCGGAATGGCGACCGCGCCGAGTTTGTGGAGCGCCAGCAGGCAGAACCAGAACTCGTAACGGCGTTTGAGGATGAGCATGACCGGGTCGCCTTTGCGGATCCCGGCCGCGCGGAAAAAGTTGGCGGCCTTGTCGCTGTACGTCTTTAGCTCGCCAAAGGTGAACCGGGCCTTGTTCCCGGCATCGTCGCACCAGACGAGGGCCGTCCGGCCGGGCTCTTTGGCCGCGTATGCGTCCACCACGTCGTAGGCAAAATTGAAGTTCTCCGGTACGGCTATATGGAAGTTTTTCTTGAAATCATCATAAGAACGGTAATCATCCGACACGAATTGCTTCAGCATCCCTGATGCCTCCTTAGAAAATACAATGAATATTGCTACGAAACACGCGAAATTACGCGAAAGAAATCGAACTAATTAGGTCGTTCGCTCCCATCAGGGGATTTGGCGCAGTAAACCATAGTCTCTTCCATTTTTCGCGCCTTTCGCGAGTTTCGTAGTTAATTTCTTCGCGCGGTGTGCAATGGTGGGATCCCCCTAGAGTATAATCGCCAGGAATCTTGCGGGTTTACCATCCAACGCCTTCATGGCATGGTTGACGCTGGCGTCGAAGAAGAGCGAATCCCCCTCATTGAGCACTACCTCATGGCCGTCGAGGATGACCTTGAGCGTCCCCTCCAGAACATAGTCAAATTCCTGCCCCGGGTGGTTATTGAAGTTGACCGGGGCGCCTTCGTCCGGCTCGACCGTGACCAGGAACGGTTCCGCCTTCTTGTGCAGGAAGTTGTAGGCAAGGTTCTGGTATTTGTAGTCCCGCCGTCTCTCGACCGAGACCCCCTTGCCCTTGCGGGTCAGACTGTACGTGTGGAGGCGGGGTTCTTCCCCGGTCAGGAACGCCGAGAGCTCCATCTTATACCTTTGTGCCAGCTTGTACAGGAAACTCACGGGAATGTCCACGGCGCCGCTTTCGTAGTCCCGATACACTTGCACGGGAATGGATAACTCGTTTGCCAAAACCTCCGCGGAAACACCCGCGATCTCCCGCAATCCCTTGATTCGGTCCGCGATCTGCTTGAGCCGCTCCTGCATGACAATACCCCTTTCGTGACGTAATCCCGCGCTCTGAACGAGATCCCCGCCAAAGCCCCGGGGGGACAAAAAAGCGTCGATTTTTCTCGTATTCGACGCTTTGCCTACTAACCCTGTCATTTGTCGGACATATTTTTTCGATGTTAACTGCCGCCGTCCGGCGTCCGCTCGACTTCATACGGCCATGCCGACATCCCCCCGGCGAGGCTGGAGACCCGCGCGAAGCCCGCCTTTTCAAGCATCGCGGCCGCGGTACGGCTCCGTCTTCCTCTGAGACACACGGTCACGATCGGCCGGTCGCGTGGGATCTCCCCCAGCCTGTTTGCCAGCCCGCCCAGCGGGAACGGGACCGCGCCCGGGATATGCCCCTGGGCGTACTCCCCGGGCTCGCGCACGTCGATGATCAAGGGCGCGTCCTCGCCGAGCATCGCGCGGAGCTGGTCCGGGCGAAGTTCTCGTCCGGTGCGCGGCCTTTTCCACAAGCCCAAGGCCGCCGCGACGCCGATCAAGCCGGCGATGAGGACCAGCATCAAGAGGAATCTCATGGTATCCACCCCATCCAGCGAAGAGCATCCGCCGCGGCATAGGCGCCGGCGCCGGCATCATCATTCTATCCCAGGCGGCGCCGCATAGACAAGACCATCGTCCACCGAAGGCCTTGCGTTTTCGAAACCCCGATCTACTCGGGGAGGGCCTGCCGTATCTCCCCGAGCACTTCCAGGAAATGCTCGGCTTCCCTGGCGACATGATCCGCTAGCAACGGGGGTAGGACCGAGAGGATCTTGCACTGGAGCAGGAGCTGATGGGCCGCACGCTTGAAGTCGCGGATCCCCGTCGTCTGGGTGATGACCTCGTCGGTAAAGCGGGAAACCACCGGGAACTGGTCCGGGTTGGCTTGGAGCATGGAAAGGTAGTCCTGAGCCTGCCGGAGTAGACGGTCGAAGGTCTCGCTGAACCGGACCGCTTCCCTAACGAAACCCCGCTCGGATTGATCGAGGAGGCTGGCGATGAACTTGGCGTGGTCCGTCATGATGCGGAGCCAGAAATTCTCCTCGGACAACGCCAGCAGAAATGGGTCTCCCGCGCCCGCCGCCCCCATGACCTCGAGCACGTGCAGGAAGAGCGTCGCCTCCCGCGCGAGATGATCCAGCAGGAGCGGGTAGTTAAAGCCGCCGAGTCCGCCGACCTGGCATTTCAAGGCCAGGACGATCAGCCCCCGCTTGAAGGCTAGGAAAGCCGCGACCGCTCGTTGTACTTCGCAGATGAAGGGGCCGATCATGTTGGGGTCCATTTCCCCCAGGCGCTCCGCTTGGCCGAGCAGGCAACGGAAGAGGTTTTGGAACTGGAGGGCCTCCGCGCGCAGATCCTCGCGCACGGCCGGGAGGCCGTTCTCGATGAAGATCGCATGTTCCATCATGATCCGGAGCCAATAGGGCAGGTTTCGTTCGGCCCCCGCCACGGGCATCAAGACAGTCTGGCAGACGCTCACCGGGTTGGACATGGCTTCACTCCTCCTCGAGGCGACTCTTACCTCCAGGATCGGAGAACCGCCGCCTCGACATCAATGTATGCCGATGGTACGGAGGAGAACCCTGGAGTTACGACCCGTGGGCGGTACAAGAAGCCACGTCACGTTCTTACTTGATAAAGCCCCCGTGGTAGAGGAGTTCATATGCTTTCCGACCGTCGCGCACGATCCATTCCCGGCCGCTGAACATCTCGACGCCGCCTACGTTTGTATCCACGTATGTCCCTTTCGGCGTGGCGTATTCGAACCCGCCGAGGAAACGCCCTTCTTTGTATAGGGCGGACAGGCTTTCTTTCAGGATCCGGCCGACATCGGCCGACGAGAGTAGCGCGGGCTCTAGTAGACGGCCGTGATAATTCATGGCCCAGACCGGCTGGCCTTCGTAGTAGACGACTTCTTCTCCGATGAAGTCGGCCTCACCGAAATAACTATCGAGATAAGCGAATGGCTCTTCCTCGAACCGCAGGTCTTTTGAACCGGGCCGGCAGGAAGGGGATCGCGGGCCGTCACCCGCATAGGTGGCGGACTTAGCCCGTACGATGAAATCGCGCAATCGCTTTAGGGAGAAATCACTCAAGCTGGGTTGCCTCCTTATTTTTGCCAACTCTCAGTGTTGCCGGTCGCCGAGCAGACGTTCTCCGAATTGTAGAGACTTTCCTGCTCTTGCGTGGGTCGGCGCAACTTCCTGGCATATCAGGACGTTTTGCAAGAGAGGAACGAAAACCTCAAACCCGTGCTGCTCAGAGTTAAAACCCCGGGCTAGATGGGAAAACGTTCTCAAACCCGTACGTCCTGTACGGGTTCGGTTAAGCTTCGAAGTATCCACCCGGCATTCTGCCGGGACAACAAAGGATGAAAATGAGACAGCTTCTGCGTTTGACAACTCACCCCCGCCCTGCGGGCACCCCCTCACCAAGCTTAGAGAGGGGGACGGGGAGTGAGTTTGATGCCATTTTCTAACCAGCGGTGTGAAAAAGTCAATTATGGCCGACGGCGGCAGGCCGCCGTGACCTAACCCCCGACCCCTTATGGGAA
>JBLNCE010000025.1:0-10950 GCA_050260415.1 Bacteroidota bacterium
CTTCAAGCCGCCGCCGCGGACTTGCTGGCGGGCCGGGCCGTGCTTTTTCTTGCCGGAGAGGACCGCGCCCTGAGCTTCGGCGCGCAAGGGTGGATCCGGCATGAACCGAAGGAACCATCGAACGGACGGGCCGAGGCCGCCCGCCTGCCCGTCATCGCCTATGACCGCCGGGAGAAAACCTTCGTCCCGCACGGCCTGGGGGTCTTTCACGGCGACCGCCTGGCCGGCATCCTCACAAGCCGTGAAACGCGTATGTTTGGGCTGTTCTGCGGCAAAGCCCGCGCCGCGAAACTGCAAGTGCCCATGGAGGAGATGGGGCTGGTCTCATTTACCGGTGTGAGCGCCGAGAGCAAGACGAGCCTTCATACGGTCGGCAACCGGGTCTCTTTCTCAGTCGAGGTCAAGGCGCGCGGCCACCTGATGGGAATGACCAAACCGCTTACGCGGCTCGGCCCGGATAGGACGCGCGCCATCGCCGCGGCGACGGAGAATGCCATCCGCAACGAAATTGCCAAGATGGTCCGCCATTTGCAGGAGTTGAACGCGGATATCATGGGCTTCGGGGAATTGGTGCGCGGCAACCGGCCCCAAATCTGGCACCGGCTCAACTGGGATGAGGAGTTCCCCCGTGTGCCGGTGCGGATCCGCGTGCGTTTCACGATCGTGCAGGCGGGGACATTCCGATGACTGTAGTCTATGGCGGCGGGGCGGCGTGCCCCCAGGTCGAGGGCCCCGGACCCATGACAAACCTAAGTTCGCCGCCCCAGGTGAGTTCCGCGTGCCTGACCCACGCCCGGTCCAGGGAGACGCCGTTCAAGGCGGCGGACTGTTATAGAGATTGCCGGGCGAGGCGGACTCGACACGATGCTGAGGGAAAAAGAAAACCAAGTCTTGTCCGATAGGGCACGGCAAGTATCTCGCAGATCGCCGCATCGCAGCTTCATCGGCCTATCTTGGCACAACGTCTTCATCTCCGCCACCGGCCACTACATCAACGCAACCTGCGAATATGTCTCCGATCATGCATATTTCTTCGTCGACAACCGGGATATCGCGGCGATGGGTCCCCACCTGGCTTCCTATGGCGCGGCCTTCGATGCACTCTACGAAACTAATCACAACAAATTCGGCACGGAGAACGATGTTGACAACAACGGCAAGGTGGTCATCATCTTCTCGGAGGAACTCACCGGTGGGCTTACGAGATACTTCAGTTCGGTCGATGAATACCCCAAGGCCGCGTACGCCGCTTCCAACGAAGGCGACATTCTCTACATAACCACCAATGCAGTCTATCAAGGTGACGGCGTCAACCGCACGCTGGCCCACGAGTTCCAGCACATGATCTATTTTGACCAGCACTACAACCGCGGCGTAACAAGCACCTACACCTGGCTGAACGAGGCCCTTTCACAGGCGGCCGAGTACTACACCGGCTACACCGGAAGCCACCTCGATTGGATCGCGTATTTCCTGATCATCATTGGATGGGGCTCTCGTTGACCCATTGGACGAGCGACAATTACGGCTACGGGGCCGTCTATATCCGCTATCTGATCGACCAGTATGGCGAGACGGCGATCAAGAACATGTGCGCCACGGACAAGGTCGGCGTAGCCGCGGTGGAAGCCGCGACCGGCACCGATTTCAACACGATCTTCAACAACTTCACACGGGCGCTGGTTTTGTCGGGCACGGGCGGCTCGACGAACCCGCTCTATGCATTCACCACGCTCGATCTGCAAACCGTGCAGCCCAACGGGCGGGGCGGCCTGACAACCACCGCCGTTTATACCGCGGGTGAAAATGTCTCCAAACAGCCTCTACCCCTACCGGCTTTTCTTTGGTCAATGGACGGGCGCTTTTGGCACGATGAACCTGTCCGGCGACGCGATGGCCGGTACGGTCTTCGGCATCAGCCAGTAGGAGGTGCAACAAAAAACAAGGCGCGGGAGGAGAATCGAGGCGATTTTCCTCCCGCGCCTTGATCCCTAAAAAACGGAGGAGTCCAGTCCGGGAAGGGGTTTTGATCCCGTTGAGGTATGGTAACACGGACAAGGGTTTGCGCCAGATCGCGCAAACCCTTGTCATTTCATTAGGTGAAGCCCAGCGACGGTGATCATCGCTGGCTCCCGCGGCAAGCCGGGTATGATATAAGTTGCTGCCATAAGCAGGAAAAGACCACTGCCCTATGGAAAACGATCACAGATCATACCGTCGCCTGTTGCCGATGCAGACCGAACCGGGAGCGATCGCAGATGAAGCTGACCGAAGCCGCCATCGACGCCATGGCCCCCAATCAGAACGCCATCCAGAACGCCTGGAGCCTCGTGAAGAACAAGAGTCTGATCGCGCTGGGCCAGGCGGAGGACGGCGCGGTGATCTTCGGCGAGTGCCTCGGCAGCGGCGAAGCCAACTACCGCCTCAGCGCAGATTTTGCCGACCCGGCCAACCCCATTCTGCGCTGCTCCTGCCCCAGCCGGCAATTCCCCTGCAAGCATCTGCTAGCCCTCCTTTACGCGCATGCCTCCGGCCGGCCCTTTGCCGCGGCCTCCTTGCCTGCTGAAGCTTTGGCGGCAAGGGAAAAGGCGCGGGAAAAAGCGGAACGCAAAGCCAAACGACTGGAGAAAACAGCCGAGCCGGCCGCGCCAAAAAAGGTCAACCTGGCGGCTCTGGGCAAAAAAAACCGGACCCAGCTGGAAGGGCTGGACCTCCTCGACAAGATCTTGGAGAACATCGTCCGCACCGGCCTAGGGACGCAGGACGCCCAGAGCCTGCAAATACTGGCGGAGCAGGCCCGGCAATTGGGCGACTACTACCTGCCCGGGCCGCAGGATGCGCTCAAGGAATACATCCACCTGTGCCGGGCAGCAGCCGCCGACCCGGAAAAAACTTATAGCGCGGCTCTGGATCGGCTGGCGCGCCTGTCCGCCACGAGCCGCCGCGGCCGTGAGTATCTGGCCAAAAAGCAGGCGGATCCCGCGGGTTTTGTCGATCAAGATTCAGTCCTGGAGGAACTCCTGGGCCATGCCTGGCAGCTGGATGAGTTGCGCGCCCTGGGCCGGGTCAGGCGGGATGCGGAACTCATCCAGCTCAGTTTCACCAGCTACGATGATCCGGCGCGCGGGGAGTATATCGATCTCGGCCTCTGGCTGGACCTGGCCGGGGGCGGCATCTGGCGGAGCCTCAATTACCGTCCTTACCGCGCCGCCAAGCACCTGCGCGAGGACGATTCCTGCTTTGAAGTGGCTGTCATCCGGGAGCTTTGCGTCTATCCCGGCGACCTCAATCCGCGCGTCAGATGGGAGGAAGCCGCCTACCGGCCGCCGTCCGCCGCGGATTACCGGGCGGTGTGCGCCCACGCCGCCGCCTCGCTGAAGCAAGCGATCCAGCAGGTCAAGAACCAGCTCAAGAACCCCCTGGCCGATAGGCATCCCGTCCTGCTGCTGGGCTATGCCCGGCTGGGTCTGATCGACGGGGCGCCGGTCATCGAGGACGCGGACGGGGAGCGTCTGGGCCTGGCCAACCTGCCTGGCGGGCCGGAGCCGCCGACCGTCCATCTCCTGCCGCTGCTCGAGGAGAGGGAGCTATATAACGGCGCCATGCTGGCCCGTTTTCATCACGACCTGGCCGCCGGGTTATTGCGGGCGCAGCCGCTCGCCCTGGCCGGCGCCGATGGCATCAGGAGGCTCGCTTACTAGGAGAGGCATGAAAAACCATTGGAAACTACGAAACACACGAAACACACGAAAGAAACCATTAAATCAACACCGTTTTTCGCGCTTTTCGTGTTTTTCGTAGTTTCAAAACCATCGGTCTTTTATGTTGATAGCCTTCCTTTTACAACGCTTCCGAAAACCGAGTGAGGAGGCCCCCGCCATGGGTCTGGAGATCCTGAACGAGCTGCACGGCGAGGTGCGGCGTCTCGCGGTGGCCGGCGCCCCCCTGGCCAGGAACGACTTTCGCCTGCGCAGGCTCTTACCCCGTCTGCAGCAGGCCGGCGCGGAACTGCCGATCCTGGCCCGCCTGGCCGTGTTGACACGCGAGTTGATCGAGGCCCCCGCCGAGGAAACACCGCGCAGGCTCCTCGAGCTGGCCAACCTGATCCACGCGGTCCTTTATACCCAGGGAGAGGCCGCCTGCCCGGGCGAGCTCAAGCCCCTTCGCCTGACACCGCTGCCCAGGCGCGGCGCGCCCGTACCCTACCGAAAGCTGCGCCAGGTCTGCGAGGCCTTGGCCGGCCAGGGGAGCAGCCGCCTGGAGGCGATCAAACAAGCGGAGGCGGAGGGGCTCTTCACGGATTACCGCTTGCTCCTCCCCGCCCTTGCGGCGCTGGGCGATCTCTACCAGGAGCTTTCCGAAGCCGTCTTTGCCATCCTGCGGGACTTAGGCCCCGGCATCCTGCCCGCCGTGCTGGAGAGCCTCGACCCGCGCGGCGGACGCGGCGACGCCCGTAAGCTGGAGCTGATCTCCGCCCTCCTGGGCCGCCAAGGCCGGGAGATCTACCTCAAAGCTCTGGATGACGGCACTCTTCCCGTCAAAGTCGCCGCCGTACGGGCGCTCAGGGACGTGCCGGAAGAAAAGCCCTTGCTGGAGCAGCTGACCAGGGATCGCCGCAAGGAGATCAGGGAAGCGGCCGCGGAGACCCTGCGGCAGCTGACGCCGCTCGGCCGGGTGGCCAGGTCCATCGGGGAGTTACTCCGCGCCCAGAAGTGAAAGAACCTATATCATGTCTAAACGCGCTTAATCCTTCGCGTCTAGACATCACGAGGTGATCGCCATGGCTGAAACCCGGGACATCCTGCGCCTGCCGGCGGAAAAACTCTATCAGGACGAGATCGAGGCCCTCATCGCGAACGAAAAGGAGCCAATTCCCACGGGCTGGCGGATGTCGCCGCGTTCCGTCCTGACCTATATCTGCGGCGGCAAGGTGGGCAAGAAGGAGATCGTGCCCAAGTATATCGGCGGGAAACGTCTGGTGGAGATGGCCGTCGCCACCCTGGTCACGGATCGCTCCCTCCTGCTCATCGGGGAGCCCGGCACCGCCAAGTCCTGGCTCTCGGAGAACCTGGCCGCCGCGATCTACGGCGATTCCAGCTTGGTGGTGCAGGGCACGGCGGGCACCACCGAGGAGCAGATCAGGTACACCTGGAACTATGCCATGCTTCTCGCCCGTGGCCCCTCCATGGAGGCTCTGGTCAAGAGCCCCATCTACCGGGCCATGGAAGCCGGCGGCATCGCGCGGTTTGAGGAGATCTCCCGCTGCGCCTCGGAGGTGCAGGACGTCCTCATCTCCATCCTCTCCGAGAAGCGCATCGCCCTGCCCGAACTGGGCGGCGAGGTCCCGGCGGCCAAGGGGTTCAACCTCATCGCCACCGCCAATACGCGGGATCGCGGCGTGAACGAGATGTCGGCCGCACTCAAGCGTAGGTTCAATATCATCATCCTCCCCACCCCGGCGGACGTCGAGACGGAAGTGGAGATCGTCCGCCGGCGCCTGCACGAGCTCTCCGCCGGCCTCGATCTCCGGGCAGCCTTCCCGGCGGATGAAGCTCTGCTCAAAGTGGTGACCATCTTCCGCGAACTCCGCGACGGCATGACCATCGACGGCAAAGAAAAAGTCAAATCCCCGGCCGGCGTGGTCTCGACCGCCGAGGCGATCTCGCTTTTGACCGAGAGCATGGCCTTGGCGGGCGGCTTTGGCGACGGGACCGTCTCCGAGCGCGACCTGGCCGCCGGCCTGCAGGGCGCCGTGGTCAAAGACGACGAAAAAGATAAGCTTGTCTGGGAGGAATATCTGGAAAACATCATGAAGCGGCGCGGTTCCGAATGGCGCGGGCTCTACCACGCCTGCCGGGAGCTGCTCAAATGACTACCGCCCCCGGCCCGCACCTTTTCGGCATCCGGCACCTTTCGGCCGGCGGCGCCCACCATCTCCGGCTCTTCCTGGAGGAGATCCGGCCCACCGCGGTCCTGATCGAAGGCCCCGCCGACGCGGGAGACGAGATCGCCGCCCTGGTCTCGCCCGAAACCCGCCCGCCCGTGGCGATCCTGGCCTATACCACGGAGCTGCCCGTGCGGACCATCCTCTATCCTTTTGCCGCCTACTCGCCGGAATACGCCGCCCTGGCTTGGACGGCCGCCAACGGCGTGCCCGCGCGTTTCATCGATCTGCCGAGCGACATTCTGCTGGCCCTGGAGTACGGCCCTCGCCGCGAGGACGCCGCGGAAGCCGCGCCCGAGACGGACTTAGCCGATCTCTACCGCCGCTGGGCGGAGCTCGCCGGGGAACCGGATCACGAAGCTTACTGGGAACGCGATTTCGAGCACAACACCAGCCGCGACGCCTACCGCCGGGCCACCCTGGAGTTTGGCAGGAGCCTGCGGGAACTGACACAGGATCAGGGCCGTGAGCGGGCTAGGAATCTCGTGCGTGAAGCCCACATGCGGCGCTGCATCGCCGAGACCGTCGCGGCGGGACATGACCCGGCCCGCGTGGTGGTGGTGGCCGGCGCCTATCATACCTCCGCTCTGACCCCGGACCTCCCGCCCATAACCGACGAGGAGCTGGGGCGCCTGCCGCGGCTCCAGAGCCGCTGGACCCTGATGCCCTATTCGTACCTCCGCCTGTCCTCCCGCGCGGGTTACGGCGCGGGCAACCTGGCGCCCGCCTACTACGAACTGCTCTGGAATTGCCTGCGCCAGGACCGGCTGGACGCTCTGCCGGCCCTCTTCCTCGCGGAGATCGCCCACCATCTCAGAGCCCAGGGCACCTATCGCTCGCCCGCCGAGGTGCTCGAGGGCGTGCGGCTCGGCCTAGCCCTCGCCGCGCTGCATCACGGGCAGGCGCCGACCCTGGCCGACCTGCGGGACGCGGCCCTGGTCTGCCTGGGCCACGGCGACCGGGCCGTCATCGCCGAAGCGCTGGCGCGCGCGGAGATCGGTACAGGTATAGGCGAGCTGCCCGCCGGGGTCAGCCGCACGCCGATCCAGGAGGACTTCGACCGCGAGCTGCGCCGCCTCAAGCTGGAACGTTTCCGCACCACGGTGGCCAACGATCTTCATCTGGACCTCCGGGAAAACAGGCAGGTCCAGTCCGAGGAGGCCGCCTTCCTCGACCTGCAGCGCTCCTTCTTCTTGCACCGCCTGGCGGCCCTGGGCGTGAGCTTTGCGGAGCAGCGCGCCCGCAAGCAGGAGAAGGCGACCTGGGCGGAGTCCTGGGTGCTGCAATGGACGCCCGAGGCCGAGATCGAGCTGGTCGAGTCCACGCTGCGCGGCGAGACCGTGGCGCAGGCGGCCTCTTTTGCCTTCAAGGAGCGGTTGGAAGCCGGCGGCCTGGACGCGGCGGCGGAGATCATTCGCCAGGCCTGCCTCTGCGGTCTGCCCGAAACGATGGAGACGGCGCGGATCGCCCTGCAGCATGCATCGGCCGACTCGACGGATTTCGCCACGATCGCCGCGGCAGCGTCCGAGCTGGCGACGACCGTGGGCTACGGGGAGATCCGGCGCTTCGATCCCGCGCCCCTCGTCCCCCTGTTACAGCAGCTCTTTATCAAAGCCGCCCTGCACCTCGTGGAGGCGTCGGCCTGCAACGACGAAGCAGCCCGCGCCCTGCTGCCTGCGTTGCATCGGCTCCAAGCCGTGGCGGTGGAACATTTCGCCAAGGTGGACGGGGAGTTTTGGTTCTCCCGCCTGGCCGAGCTGGCCCGCAGGGACGATCGCAACCCCCTGCTCTCGGGCTTTGCCTGCGCCCTCCTCCTGGAGAAAGGCCGCATCGACGACGAGGAACTGGGGCGAGAGATCTCGAGAAGGCTCTCGCCGGGGCTCCAGGCGGACCTCGGCGCCGGCTGGTTCGAAGGCCTTTCCCTCCGTAACCGTTATGCGCTGCTCTCCCGCCTGACGCTCTGGCAGCGGCTGGACGAATATCTGACCTCGTTGGACGAAACCCAGTTCCGGCGGGCGCTCGTTTTCCTCCGCCGCGCCCTCGGCGGGTTTGCCCCCGGGGAAAAGCGCCGCATCGCCGAGATCCTCGGCGAACTCTGGGGCGTGGGCGCCGAGGCGGCCGAGCTTGCCATGGGCCGGCCGCTCAGCGAGGAAGAGAAAAAGGCGATCGAGTCCTTGAAAGACTTCGATTTTGGGGATGTATGAGCATGGTTGAACGCGAGCAATTGCGAAGGTGGCGTCTGGTCTTGGGCCGGGAAGCCCAGGCGCCCCTGAGCGGCTATGGCGGGGCGGCGGGCCTCTCCCTGAACAGCGACGAATCCGCCATGGACGAGGCCCTAGCCGCCATCTACGACGAAACCAGGACGCTCGAAGACGAAAGCCCCCGCGCGGCGGGGCTGGGCTCTTCCGCGCCGCGCCTGGCCCGCTGGCTGGGGGAGATCCGCACCTATTTCACGACGGACGTGGTCTCGGTGATCCAGGGCGACGCCATCGAGCGCAAGGGCCTGACCCAGCTCTTGATGGAGCCGGAGACCCTGAAAAGCGTCCAGCCGGAGATCGGCCTGGTCGCCACCCTGCTCACGCTTCGAGGGCGCATCCCGGAGAGATCCAAGGACGCCGCCCGCCAGCTGGTCAAGGCGGTGGTGGAACAGATCAACCGCCGCCTGGAGAACTCCCTCCGCCAGGCGGTAGCCGGGGCGCTCAGCCGCAGGCACCGTTCCCTGCTGCCCAGCGCGGCGCGGATCGATTGGCAGACCACCATCCGGCGCAATCTCAAACATTACCACCGCGACTACAAGACGATCGTGCCCGAACGGTTCTATTTCTTCGGCCGTGCCCGCCGCCACCACGAGTGGACCGTCATCCTGGACCTGGACCAGAGCGGCTCCATGGCCGAGTCGGTCATCTTCGGCTCGGTGGTCGGCTCCATCTGCGCCTCCATCTCCGCGCTCAAGACGCGGGTGGTGGCTTTTGATACCAATGTCGTCGATCTCACCGAGGCCTGCGGCAACGACCCGGTGGAGATGCTGTTCGGCATCCAGCTGGGCGGGGGCACGGACATCGATAAATCGGTCGCCTATTGCCAGGAGTTCGTAACCGACCCGGCCCGCACGATCTTCATCCTCCTCTCGGATCTCTACGAGGGCGGCAACCAGGCCTCGCTCATCCAACGCCTCGACCATCTGCACGCCTCCGGCGTCAAGGTCGTCTGCCTCCTGGCCCTCTCCGACCGCGGCGCCCCAGCTTACAACGAAGCCCTCGCCCGCCGGCTGGCCGGCCTTGGCATCCCCTGTTTTGCCTGCACCCCCAACCTGCTCCCGGAGTTTTTGGAGGGGGCGTTGAAAGGGTTTGATTTGCCGGCCCTGGCTGCAAGGATCGGTAAGGCGGGGCGGGGAGAGTAGAAATTACCTCATAAAAGACCCTGAATTGATCTTGTTGCCGTACGGTTGCCGTAAGACATGATAAAGATAAAGGGTTTGTGCCCGATCGCGCAAACCTTTGTCTTTTCTCCTTGGTTTCCGTGGATCGCCCGAGGCCGTATCATTCCTCAAAATCCTAGGCATCCCACATCCGCCAGAAATCCCAACTGCCGAGTTTCATCTTTAGCAAGCCCGATTCGGGATCGTTAGCCAGTTTGTGCACTGGCAATTTGAAGACCTGAGGTTTATTGAGCAGAAGGACTCCGCCATAGTCGTCCACGATCGCCCCAAAGTCAATGGCATTGGGACCCTGGTAATACCCCCCCAACGAGATACACTTGGTACTGATCTCCATGACCAGGTACCCATTCTCCTCACGCCATTTCCCCTCCATCTTCCAGACGCGATCGTATGGCGCCATCTCGTTGAAGGAATACACGACCTCCCCATCCGCAGAAATAAAGATCCGGTCAACATAGCCTGCGGCTACAACAGGCAAGGCATGCCAGCCGCCGATGAGGGCGCTCTTCAGTTTAGCCCGCGCCGCCTCGGGTAATTTCGGGGCTGTCTCGAAGGCCTGAATCGACTGGATATTGTACTTATCTACATGGCCCAATACGATCCCGCAAGATAGGAGGAGCAGGAAGAATAAAGTTACGATGGCTTTGCGCACAGATATCACCCGCCTTTCCCATGTTCAACAGAAAATTCCACAACCCGACGGGCTTTCCTGCCGCGCCTGCAACCTGAAAACTGCGGGCAAAGCAGCCGTCCAGTGAACCTTCCGCCCGAACCCTAGGCCCGCTGATTAAGAGCTTTCCGCCCACCTTCCGCCTGGTTCCAAGCGATCCGAAAATGTTCATCTAGCTGGGCTAGAGTTGTATCAGCGTTGCAAGGAATTCGAGGAGATTCGGCGCGGTTACGTAACCACGGAAAGCTTGAGGCCTTCACCGGACATGTGGAGTTGTACGCTTCACAATGTAATTAGAGTCAAACCCGGTCAGAGAGACTGGGAAGAAACAGCGAAGCGCACAAGGCGGGGTGAAAATTCCGGATAAAGTGTCTTTTGAAGTATCGCATTCTGATAGCCACCTTCGTAGGATCTGTATCACCATCGGGAGGTGGAAGTCCGTGAGCACTAACAAACCAACTATTGCAACTGGACCTTCTGGAGCGACCGGCGCAACCAGGCCCAGGGGAGCCACTGGAGCTACAGGGCCTACCGGAGCGACTGGTGCAACTGGACCTGCTGGAGCGATTGGCGCGACTGGCGCGACTGGACCTAGGGGAGCCACTGGCGCTACTGGACCTGCCGGAGCGACCGGCGCAACCGGACCTGCTGGAGCCGTAGGAGCCACTGGCGCTACTGGACCTGCCGGAGCGACCGGCGCAACTGGACCTGCTGGAGCTGTAGGAGCCACTGGTGCAACTGGACCTGCCGGAGCGACCGGCGCAACCGGACCTGCTGGAGCCGTAGGAGCCACTGGTGCAACTGGACCTGCCGGAGCGACCGGCGCAACTGGCGCGACTGGACCTAGGGGAGCCACTGGCGCTACTGGACCTGCCGGAGCGACCGGCGCAACCGGAC
>JBLNCE010000026.1:0-4181 GCA_050260415.1 Bacteroidota bacterium
GGTAGGCTCTTGCTTCGACAGGCTCGACTCGACTGAGCTCGTCGAAGTCAGCACCCCGAGCTTGTCGAGGGGCAGCCTACCGTCGGCAGTAACGATGTTTCGAGACAATCATTGCTCAGAATATAGCCAGACTCTCACTCCGAACTGAGCCCATGGAGGTGCCTTATGCCTAGATATCATGACATCACGATGACATTGGCCCCGGGGATGCTGCTCTACCCCGGCGATCCTCCGCTCCGTTTCACCGAGGAAAAGAGCATCGCGCGAGGGGACGCTTACAACCTCACCGTCATCAGTTTCGGATCGCACACGGGCACGCACATCGACGCGCCCAAGCACTTTTATGATGACGGAACCGCCGTTGACCGGCTGGAGCTCGATTATTTTCTGGGCGAGGCCAAAGTCTTCGAGATCCCGGGGAAAGAGGCCGTCGAACCGCAAGATCTACGCGACCTGGACATCGGTCCCGGCGACCGCGTTCTGCTCAAGACGAGGAACTCCGCGCTATTGGCACAGGGCGTGTTCGACACTGGTTTTACCTATCTCACGCCGCCGGCCGCACGCTATCTGGCGGACAAAAGCATACGAACCCTGGGTTTTGATTGGCTGTCCGTGGAGAAACACAACGCGGGTTCGGCGGATGCCCATTACATCCTCCTCCAGGCGCACATCGTGCTGATCGAGGGGCTCGACCTGCGCGGCGTCCCGCCGGGAAAATACCAGTTAACCGCCCTGCCGCTCAAGATCGCGGACGGTAACGGCAGTCCCGTACGCGCGGTTCTGACCCAGGGCTGACATCCAGGAATGAATCTTGCGTCGCATATAGGAAGAAGGCTGTTCATTTGCGCGCTTTGGTAAAAATGGCGGCGGGCGTGGGCCGCGTGGAACTGGTGGATCTCCCCGAGCCCGCGTGCACGCCGGACGGTGTAAAGGTCGAGGTCAAGTTTACCGGCATCTGCGGTACCGACATCCATGTGTACCACGACCGCTTTCGCTATTATTCCCCGGTCATCCTCGGGCACGAGTTCGCGGGGCTGGTCGTGGAGACGGGCGCGGCGGTCCAAGGGATCAAGACCGGCGACCGGGTCGCCGTGCTCGGTTCCACCATGGTCCGGTGCGGCGTCTGTGAGTACTGCACGCGGGGCAATTACATGTTCTGTCCGGCGCGCCGGGGTATGGGCCACGGCGTCAGCGGCAGCTTCACCAAGTATGTTGTGCTCCGGGAGGATATGTGCTACCGGCTCCCCGAGGGTCTATCCTACGAAGAAGCGGCTCTCACGGAGGCTTTCGCCAGCGCCGTCCAGGCGGTGGAGGAGTTGACGTGCTTCGGCGTGGGCGAGACGGTGCTCCTGTCGGGACCGGGTCCGATCGGCCTGCTCTGCTTGGTGCTGTTGGCGGCGCGCGGCTGCAAGACGATCGTCGCCGGCACGCCCGAGGACCGGCTCCGGCCACCCCGGCGGCGCCCTTTCGGCGGTGGAAGTCATCGCCTATCTATACCTGCATCGCATGAAAAACTGTGGGAATATCCGCCCAGGTCAGAGCGGGTGGGCATGCCCGTGCCTGTACTGTCGCGGTCCGGTTGCCGGGCAATCACGTCCGGCCGCGCGCGGCTTATTTTGGCGTCGATTAACGGCCCTTCCAGCTTACCACTGGCCGGCGTTGCACCTCTCGCCGCGGTGGCGCCGTGAGATGGATTTGCGCAGGGCCATGGTTCATGTTATTATTTAACTATGTTAAATAACTTGTCGAGGAGGATGCATCATGACAGCGACAGATGTCCTGCGGGCGGAACACGAGGGAATAAAGTCGATGCTGGCGGTCTTGGGTGAATTGGCCCGGCGGGCGGACGCGGGCGGGTTGATTCTCTCGGATACCCGGCAGGTGCTGGAGTTCTTCCGTGAATTTGCCGATCGTTGCCACCACGGCAAGGAGGAACGACAGCTCTTTCCAACCCTGGAATCAGCCGGGGTGGCCAGGGAGGGTGGACCCATCGGCGCGATGCTGGCCGAGCACGACCAGGGAAGGGCGGCGGCCAAGGCCATGGCGGACGCACTCGCGCGGCTGTCGCGCGGCCGCGAGTCGGCGTACGGGGATTTCGCGCGGGCGGCGCGCGAATATATCTCGATTCTGACGGCGCATATCGCCAAGGAAGACGGCGTCCTTTTCCCACTGGCGGAACGCGTTCTGCCGGTGTGGGTCCAGGAACGGTTAGCGCGTGCCTTTGACAAGATTGAAGCCGAGGAGATGGGCCTGGGCACGCACGAACGTTACCACGCGATGATCGATCTGCTCGGCGGCAAGTATCTAGCCCAGGCGGGGCATGTCTGCGGTTGAGTCCCGTAACTGTACAGTATACAAGGCGTCAGGCGATTGACACGCGGTGGAGCCGCATAATACAATGGAGACCAAGGTTGGACCGAGGGGTGGCGGAATGGTGCACAAGGCGATACAGACATGGGTCGACGAGATGGCGCGTCTTACCAAACCGGAGCGGATCGTCTGGATCGACGGTTCCGAGGAAGAGCGCAAGCGGCTGACCGCGGAGGCAATCGCCACCGGCGAATTGTCCGCGTTGAACCAAGGCAAGCTGCCGGGATGTGTATACCACCGCACGGCGCAGAACGACGTGGCGCGCGTGGAGCATCTCACCTATATCTGCACCGCTAAGAAAGAGGATGCCGGCCCCACCAACAACTGGATGGCGCCGGAGGAGGCCTATCGCAAACTTGGCGCGATCTTCGACGGCGCCATGAAGGGCCGGACGATGTACGTCATCCCGTACTTGATGGGCATCCCCGGTTCGCCCTTCAGCAAGGTCGGGATTGAGTTGACCGACAGCATCTACGTCGTGCTCAACATGGGCATCATGACGCGCATGGGCCGGGTTGCCCTGGAGCAGCTGGGCGGGAGTTCCGATTTCGTGAAGGGGCTTCATAGCAAGGCGGATCTCAATCCCGACCGCCGTTTCATCTGCCATTTTCCCGAGGACAATGCCATTTGGAGTGTCGGCTCCGGTTACGGCGGCAACGTGCTCCTCGGTAAGAAGTGCTTTTCGCTCCGGATTGCCAGTTGGATGGCAAGAAGGGAGGGTTGGCTGGCCGAGCACATGTTGATTCTGGGCGTCCAGGATCCGGCGGGCAACGTCTCGTACGTGGCGGGCGCTTTTCCGAGCGCCTGCGGCAAGACGAATCTCGCCATGATGATCCCGCCCGACGCTTTTCCCGGTTATAAGGTCTGGACGGTCGGGGACGACATCGCCTGGATGCGCGTCGGCCCGGACGGGCGGCTCTGGGCGGTCAACCCCGAGGCGGGTTTCTTCGGCGTGGCGCCCGGCACCAGCCGCCAGACCAACCCCAATGCCATGGCCACCATGCAACGCGATACCATCTTTACGAACGTGGTCCTGACTCCCGAGGGTACGGTGTGGTGGGAGGGGATGGGCGAGGCGCCGCCCAAAGAGGGGCTTGACTGGAAGGGCAACCCCTGGACCCCGGCGAGCGGCGAGAAGGGCGCCCATCCCAACGCGCGCTTTACCGCCCCGGCCCGCAACTGCCCCTGCATCTCGCCGGAGTGGGAAAATCCGCACGGCGTCCCGATCTCGGCGATCCTCTTCGGCGGCCGCCGGGCCAAAGTGGCGCCGTTGGTGTACCAATCCTATAATTGGCAACACGGGGTCTATGTCGGCGCCTCGATGGCCTCGGAGACGACGACCGCCGCCGCCGGCGCCGTGGGCGTGGTCCGGCGCGATCCCATGGCCATGCTGCCATTTTGCGGCTACAACATGGGCGACTATTTCGCCCATTGGTTGGCGATGGGCAAGAAGATCCCCAATCCGCCGAAGATCTTCCACGTCAACTGGTTCCGGACGGACGCGCAAGGCAAGTTCATCTGGCCGGGCTTTGGCGACAATTTTCGCGCCGTCAAGTGGGTCCTGGACCGTTGCCAGGACAAGGGCAAGGCGGCGGAGACCCCGATCGGTTACGTGCCGACCGAGGATGCCCTGGACCTGAGGGGGCTGAGCCTTTCGAAGGACGAGGTACGGAGCCTTCTGGACGTGGATCGGGAGGCATGGCTGGAGGACCTTGCGAACCAGGAGGAGTTCTTCGCCAAGTTCGACCGGCTGCCGGGGGAGATCAAGGAAGAGATGGCGGCGCTGAAGAAGAGGTTGGGGTGATTGAGGT
>JBLNCE010000027.1:0-22535 GCA_050260415.1 Bacteroidota bacterium
AGCGAATCTGGCATAAGTATAAAGATTATCAAGGTGTAATGGCGGCGCTGAACGGGTTGGCCGCCCAGGGATGCAGTTAAGTCACCAGGCTAAGGCATCTATAGTAACCACTTGGTAAAAACAAGTCGATTTTGCCGGTCCTAATTCCCCTTGCCTGCTTTTTCGCTCGTGCCGTGATGCCTATTTGGCACAGGTCTTGGTAGCGGGGGGGAAAGATGGCGATGAGAGAGGATACGAGCCTTTTGTCGTCCTTCAGAAAGTAGAACAGGATGAAGGGGATCAGAACCAGGATCGCGCCGATATTGGTGACCGTGGAAAAGAGGCCGAAGAGGTTGCGCTGCAGGACCGGCGCGAGGTTTTGGGCCAGGGCGCCCAGCTTTTCCTCGACATTCAAACCGGCGAGCAGATTCCTCAGGTAGCGGTTCCCGCCGATGGAAGCGAGGCTGTGTCTCACGCTTTCGTAATAATTCGCGAATCTCCGGGTAAGGTCCGTGATCTGATGCTGGATGATACTGCCGCCGAACAGGCTGATGCCGAACACCAGCAGGAAAAGAAGGAGGAAGGAGATCACGATCGCCAGAGCGCGCAGGCGGATCCGGGCGGTGAGAAAACGGACCAGGGGACGCAGGATGTAATAGAGAAAGAGGCTTAGCAGCACCGGGGTAAGGAGATAGGTAAAGGCCGCCAGCAGCGGCCGGAGGAGATAATCGACCTGTTTCAGGAGGAACAGGGCGGTAAGGACCAGAATGATGGCGATCATGATTTCAATGTACCGCCTTTTTGGAGGGGACATCAACATGGATCAACCTATCTCCTGGCTCTTGGCGGCCGATCCCTGGGTGCGATACCGAACCATCCTGGACTTGATGGGTCGGGGTGAAGACGATCCCGAGGTTGTTGCGGCGCGCGCGGACATGCTCATGCACCCGAAGATTCGGGGCCTCGTCGCCGAGCTCGCTGCTTGGCCGGGCCGCATTCTGAACAGCCACAAATCCGCCGATCACCCCATCCATAAGTTGACCTTCCTTGCGGACCTGGGCTTGAGAATGGGCGATCCAGGTCTCGATTTCGTAATCGAGCGCATCATGGCGCATCAGGCGCCGGCTGGTCCTTTCCAGGTGCTGATGAACATCCCCGTACACTTCGGGGGTACGGGCGAGGATCAATGGGCCTGGGCGCTCTGTGACGCCCCGTTGCTCCTCTATGCCTTGGCGCGGTTCGGGCTGGGCGATGACCCGGGCGTAAAAGCCGCCGCCGCGCATCTGTCCGGGCTGGTCAGGGAGAACGGCTGGCCCTGCGCGGGCGACCTGGGCAAGTTCAGGGGACCTGGACGCAAGGACGATCCGTGCCCGTACGCCAACCTGGCCATGCTCAAGGCGCTGTCAGCTTTACCGGTACGGCGCGACGGCCCGGAGGCCCGGATCGGTGCGGAAACGCAGCTCCGGCTCTGGGAGACACGCCGGGAACAACACCCGTATATGTTCTTCATGGGCACTGACTTTTGTAAGCTCAAGGCGCCGCTGGTCTGGTACGACATCCTGCATGTGTTGGACGTCCTGACACGGTTTGCCTGGATTCTCAAAGATACGCGCTTGTTGGAGATGGCCGCGATCGTCAAAGTAAAGACCGACGTCCAGGGGCGGTTCACACCCGAGTCGGTCTGGAAATCATGGGGCGATTGGGAGTTCGGGCAGAAGAAAAGCCCCTCTCCCTGGTTGACGTTCTTGGTCCAGCGGGTATTGCGGCGGATGCTGATCTGAGCTAGAATAAGCCTATAGACGCGATAAGCTGGGATGCGGACCAGCCCTGTTGGGCTGGTCTTTTGTTTTCTATCGACGTCACTGTACAACAAAGGAAGAGAATCCGCGGTCCCCGAGCGACGAGCGACCAGCGACGAGCTGCGACTTCAAAACAGGAGTATAATCATGGTCTTGATGATCGATAACTACGACTCCTTCACCTATAACCTCGTCCGCTACTTTGAGGAACTGGGGGAGGAGGTCGTCACCCGCCGCTGCGACGCCCTGACCGTCCCCGAGGTGGCGTCCATGGCTCCATCGCACATCGTGATCTCGCCCTGGGCCGAGGACTCCGGCGGAGGCGGGCGATTCGCTGGCGGTTACCAGCACTACGCCGGGGTCTACCCCATGCTCGGCGTCTGTCTGGGACACCAGGCGATCGGCGTCTCTCTGGGCGCGCGGCTGGTTCGGGCGGAGCGTCTGGTGCACGGCAAGGTCTCCAGCGTCTATCATGACGGGACGGGCTCTTCCGCGGGCTCCCCTCCCCTCTCCGCGTCGCCAGGTATCATTCGCTGATCCTCGATCCCGCCTCGATCCCGGCGTCGCTGGCCGTGACCGCTTGGACGGAGGCGGGCGCGGTGATGGCCGTCGCCCACCGTGCTTGACCCGTCTACGGCGTGCAGTTTTCGAGACGCTCCGCCTCCGCGGCGGTAAACCTTTCCTCTTTACCGGCCATTGCCAGAGGATGCGGGCGGGCGCGGCCATGCTGGGCATGGCGGTGCCTTATGCCGATGAGACTGTGCTTGACGCCGTCCTGGCTTTGGCGGATGCCAATGGGATTGCCGACGGCATGGCCCGCCTGACTCTCTCGCGGGGAGCGGGACCGCAGGGTTTGGCGCCGGGAACCGATTTACGGCCGTCCATGGTCATGCGTCCTCTTGACGCAAGGACCGCGGATCGTCGAAAGTCGCTTGTCACTGGAGGATCTGCTAACGGCGGACGAGGCTTTCTTGAGCAATGCGGTGCTCGGTGTGGCGCCGCTGGTCCTGCTGGACGGGGAGCCTGTCGGCGGCGGACGGCCGGGGCCGGTTACCTTGGGGATACGGAGATGGCTTGTGGAACGTAACGCCATATAGCAATCGGAAGGGCTGTCGTCAAAGACGGCCTGCTCCTAAGCTTTGGACCGTGATCCGGCCCTCAATCGACGCGTCGACCACGCGCCCGGCCGCGGTCTCGGCTCTGAGCCAGGCGATGATCTCATCGCGCAAGAGCCGGCGCGTATCAACCACTTCACTGCCGCTCGCGAAGACGGCGAAGTTGTCCCCGCCCGCGGCCATGAAATCGTTGGTCACGACCGTGTAAGTCTTGTGTGGGTCGATCGGCGTTCCCTCGGGAAAGGTCATGCGCGTGACCCGGTTGCCGGCCGGTTGCCGGGGATCGTACGCGAACTCCAAACCGGAGAGCTGGACCATGCCTTTGAAGAGGGTGGCGCCCGCCTCCAGGACCTCCTTGACCTGGGCGCCGGTCAGAACCATGGTGACCAGGGTGTTGTCAAACGGCATGACTTCGTAAATCTGACCCACGGTGATCTCGCCGGCCTCGAGGTCGGCGCGGATGCCGCCGGCGTTGGTAAAGGCGAAATCCGTGCCGGCGGCGGCGCGCATGATGTCGGCGATCAGATTGCCGAGGCTGGACTCGCCCTCGTAGTTCCGCCGCAGATCAACCTTGACCCGGCCGATGGCTTCGTTCTTCAGCGGCGCGACGGCGGTTTCATACTTGTCCACGATCGCCGCGACAATGGGATCCGGCGCCACCTCGCCGGCCAGGGCCTTGATGCACCGCTGGTCGGATCGGATGACACGCTTCGCATCGGGATTGTAATGGAGCTCGATCCAGCCGAGACTACGCCCCCGGTAATAAGCGGAGACCACGGGGATGCCGTTTACCTTGCCGGCCAGGCTGGCATGGCTATGGCCGCCGATCACCGCGTCCACGCCGGTCACGGCCTTGGCCAGGTCGGCGATGGGGCCGGCGATGGCGCCGTCGGCCGTCATCGAGCCACCCTCATGGGCCAGGAGGATCACCAGAGCCGCGCCATTGGCGCGTAGTTCCCGGGCGAGATCGTTGATAATCGGTGCCGGGGCCCTGAAAGCGAAATCCTTGATATGCTCCGGCAAAACGACATATGGGGCTTCCACGGTGGTGGCGCCGATGACGCCGACCCTGAGCCCGTGGCGTTCGAGGATTGTATATGGCTCGGCCCAAGCGGGGCGCTTGCCGCTCGTCTTTTCAAAGATGTTCGCGGACAGGAACGGGAACCTGGCGTCGGCCACCCTCTCCCGGAGACGAGCCACGCCCCAGTCGAACTCGTGGTTGCCGATGGCCATCGCGTCGTAACCGACGGCATTCATGATCTCGATGACCGGCTTGCCATAGAAGAGGTTGGACGTCATGGCGCCCTGCATGGCGTCGCCCGCGTCGAGCACCAGCGTCCCGCCTGGGTTGGTCGCGCGGTATTTCTCGATGTAGGCGGCAACCACCGCCGCGCCGCCGTACGGCTTGACCGTGGCCCTGTCGACATCGGCCGTGGTCAAGGCGGCGTGGAGGTCGGTGGTGGAGAGCAATGTGATCCGCAGCGCTCGGTCGCCTGCCTGGCCGGTAGCGGCCGTACCGGCCGTGGCGGTTAACCCAATGGCAACGGCCAAGAACGCGACGATCGGGGCAGGGATGAATCTGTAACGTGGCTTCACGGCATCGCCCCCCAATGCTTGTCCGGGACTCTTTAGCACATACGTAGAAAGCAAAAATGCTGGTTGAGTATCCCTTTTGCTCAGGTAATAAAAGCCCGGATTCAGGCCATTTAACTCACCCCCGGCCTTCGGCCACCTAAGACCTGGGAAGGGCCAAAGTCGCGAAATCCAAGGCCTGCTCTGAGCCATCCTGGCTTTCGCAGGCTTGCCACCATCGTGGCGCAGAGATGGATGGCAGCGACCCCTCTCTAAGCTTAGAAAGGGGGACGGGGGGTGAGTTGAAAAGCGCAAAACAAAGGCGTTTTCGCAACCTGATTTTGGGGAATACCCAAAAATGTTTTCCAAGAGGAGGGTTTTATCCTCTTTTTACCCCTATGAACTGGGGGCGTCGCGAATAAAGAGTCGTGGAAAGAATATGAATAGGAGGGCTTGTCTGAAACCCGCCGCCATGAAGGCGGGTCTAAACGATCGGAAACGTACGGCGAAAGCACGCCGGACCGAGTGGCAATACTGGGGGGTCATCCACGATGAGAATCCTCTTGACCGGTGCCTTCGGCAACATCGGTCCGCACGCCCTGGAGGCGCTTACTGGCTCTGGAAGGGCTGCGGGTGGTCATGGTCGCCCGCCGTGCCGAGCGGCTGGAAAGGATCGCGTCCGAGATACGTGCCGCCGGGGGAGAAGCGGTTGCTCTGGCGGCCGATTTGGCTGACGAGACGGAACGGTTGCGGTTATATGACGAAGTCCGTGAAAGATGCGGCCCCGTAGATGTCTTGGTCAATAACGCCGGCCTCGGCTGGTATGGTTATGCCGCGGATATGCCGTGGGCGGTGGCGAGGGAAATGATCGGGGTCAATGCGGCGGCGCTCGTCCATCTGAGTCTGCTCTGTCTCCGGGAGATGCGGTTGCGCGACAGTGGCCGGATTATCAATGTGAGCTCGGTCGTGGGCGGATTACCCAGCCAGGGCGTGGCTCTCTATGGCGCGACCAAGGCCATGGTGGACGCATTCACCACCGCCCTGCACCGGGAGACGCGAGGAACCAAGGTCAGCGTCAGCGATATCAGGCCGGGAGCCGTCGCCACGGAGTTCTTTCGGACCGCCGCGGCGCGGCCGGCGGGCCGCCCCATACCGGCGGAAAGGTTCGGCGTGCCGCCGGAAAGGGTCGCCGCGGGGATCTGGCGTCTCCTGCGGAAACCGCGCCGCACGGTTTATATACCCGGACTGCTCAAGTTCGTCCCTTGGGTGGAGTTGCTCTTCGGCTGGCTGATCGACAGGCTCGGCCCGTTGCTCCTCCGGCGTTCGCGGTTGCCGGCGCATACCGGGCCCGCGTGATTACCCGCCCGGGAGGCAAGGTCTGAAGCAAGCTCCGCGGGGAAAGCGTGCCAGGTGCGCAACGAACAAAACCCGATGCGATGACGTCCATCTATATGGTGCCAAGTCCGCCATCGATCGGGAGGTCAAAGCATGCCCCCTGGAGCGGAGGAACGGTCCCAGCATATGGCCTCCAGCGTGGATCTGGCCGCGGTCGAACCGGACGAGGCCGCGGTCGCGAAGATCCCGGCCCAGTACGCCTTCGAGCGGCTGGTTTTGCCGGTGCGCATCATCAAAGGCCGGCTCACGGTGGCGTTCGGCGCCGACGGCCGGGCGCCGGGCGACGGTCCGGCGCAGATCGCCGAGGAACTGAGGTTCCTGACCGGCCTGGCCATCGACCTGATCCCCGCACGGACGGAGGCGGTCAGGCGCGCCATCGACCGGTGTTACCTCGGCAAGATGCTCCGCGACGCGAGCCAGCAAGAGATCGAGGTCCTCAAAGCGGAAGAGGAGGACATCGCGGATCTGGAACGGCTGGCCGGCGAGGCTTTTACGGTTAAATTCGTCAACCTCCTCTTTCAGCAGGCGGTCCAAGCCCGAGCCAGCGATATTCACCTCGAGCCCTTCGAACGGGATCTCAAGGTGAGGTTCCGTATCGACGGCGTCCTGCATGAAGCGCCGTCACCGCAGAAGCGCCTGCAAGCCGCGATCACCTCGCGGATCAAGATCATGGCCGGGCTCAATATCGCCGAGCGGAGGCTGCCTCAGGACGGTCGGATCAAGCTGCGCGTCTCCACCCGTGAGATCGACGTGCGGGTCTCGACCGTGCCGACCGTTTACGGGGAGAGCGTCGTCATGCGCCTCCTGGATCGCGTGGCAATGCTCAAGAGCCTGGAGGACTTGGGCATGGACGGGGGAACCCTGGCCGCGTATACCGGCCTCATCCAGCGCCCATATGGGATCCTGCTCGTCACCGGACCCACCGGCAGTGGCAAGACGACCTCGCTCTACGCCTCCCTGGCCAAGCTCTATTCGACGGAAAAGAAGATCATCACCATTGAGGATCCGGTGGAGTACCAGATCGAAGGAATCAACCAGATTCCCGTGCGGCCGAAGATCGGTTTGGATTTCGCGCATGGACTCCGTTCGATTCTGCGCCAGGATCCCGATATCGTCATGATCGGCGAGATACGCGATCTGGAAACGGCGGAGATCGCGATCCAGGCCTCGCTCACCGGCCATCTGGTCTTGTCCACGATTCACACCAATGACGCGGCCTCCACCATCACAAGGCTGCTGGATATGGGGATCGACCCTTACCTCGTGGCAAGTTCCGTCTTTGCCATCCTGGCCCAACGCTTGGTAAGGAGGGTATGCCCCCATTGCCGCGAGGAATACGTCCCCGGAGAGGAACACCTGCGATGGCTGGGCGAGAGCGAAGCCGCCCGGGTGCTCACGCGCGGACGCGGCTGCCGCGAGTGCCGCGAAACAGGTTACCTGGGAAGGCTCGGGATCTTTGAACTGCTCACGGTGGACCGGGCGGTAAAGGACCTCATCCTGAGAAGGGCCTCCGCGGACGAGATCAGGCAGGCCGGCCTGGAAGCGGGGATGGTCACCCTGAGAAGGGACGGGGTGCGCAAGGCGCTCGACGGGTTGACGACCTTGGAGGAAGTCGCGCGGGTGACCGCCCTCGATGTGGAAACGGGCGCTACGGTAGCGGGTACGCCGGCTAATAGCGAGATGAGAAATCCAGCGGGGCTTTGGCCCGGCTCAGCCCAGAGAAGACACGGAGAAACGCTTTGAGACGGCCGAACCCAATCATGACCCTCCGCGCCCACGACTCAGCTCCCTCTCCGCGCTGAGTGAATCCGCGTCTCCGCGGCCAAGCGCACTTTCAAGCGCGCCGTGAGAAGCCCGCACCCTTGGCTGGAGCGCTCCGGTACCTTTTCACATTTCTCCAAATACTGGGAGGGCGCCGTGAAGTCTTATCGTTACAGCGGCTATGACCAGGCTGGCCGCGAGGCAAGGGGGATTGTCTCCGCACCCTCATTTGCCGCTGGTCAGGAAGAGGTCCTGCGGCGTGGCATCTACCTGGTGAGTCTGGAGGAGGCGCGGGGGAGTCCAGCCGTCGCGGGAGCCTCGCGGGTAAAACAAGCCGAGTTGACCATGTTCATGGTGCAGTTGGCGGCACTCCTGGAGGCGGGTCTGCAGCTCGACAGGTGCCTGGAAGTGCTCCACGGCCAGGCCACGCGGAGCCGATTCGGCAAGGTGCTCGGCGCCCTGGTCGCGGACGTACGCGCGGGCACGGCCCTATCCGAGGCGATGGCAAAGCATGGAACGGTTTTTGCCGAGCTCCAGACGCAGATGGTTCGCGCCGGCGAATTGAGCGGACACCTCGAGACTGTCCTGGCCAAGCTTGCCGAGTACATGGAAAAGGAGGAGGCCCGGCGGTCCCAGATCAAGTCGGCGCTTGTCTACCCGATCATGCTCATCTGTTTGGCCGCCGGGGCGACCGGGTTCATTGTCTCATTCGTCGTGCCAAAGATGAGCCAGGTCTTCTCGGACCTCGGCGCAAAGCTGCCGTGGTCGACGAGGCTATTAATCGGGATCGGCGCCTTCATGGCCAAAGCCTGGCCGTTGGTACTCGGCGCCGTCGCCGCTTTGGTGCTCGCCGTTCGTGTCTATGCCGCCACGGAAAAGGGCGGCCGCGCCATGGACGGGTGGGTTTTGCGCATACCGCTGGTCGGCCCCTTGGCGCTCAAGATGAGTCTGGCCAAGTTTGCCCGCGCAATGGCGGTCATGGGGACGGGCGGCGTCGGCATCATGGAGGCGTTGGAGGTTGCCGCGGGGGCCTCCGGCAACAGGGTAGTCAAGCAGTCCGTTCTGAAGGCGCGCCCCGAGGTCAGGGAGGGGCAGACACTGGCCGCCAGCCTCAAAGCACAGGGAATCTTTCCCGAAATGATGCGGAACCTGGTCGCGGTGGGCGAGGAAACGGGCAACGTGGATCGGATGCTGGCCAAGGTCGCGGAGGTTTATGATTTTGAGGTCGACGCCGGCCTGAGGCGCCTCCTATCCCTGCTTGAGCCGGTGCTCATCATCATCATGGGCTGCGTGGTGGCTTTTATCGTGATCTCAATTCTGGTTCCAATCTTTGATTTAGGAGCGGGTCTCTAAAGGGCGTGAGGCAAAGCGGAGGGAGTCTGGTTGCGCGCGCGGCCTGTGCGCCCGCTCCCTTGCACGACCGGGACTCATGCCTGTACGCGAGACATTCATGCCGATCAAAGGCCATATTCTCTAGTGCGCAGAAAGGGGATCCAGATGTCAAGCAAATCACGGTCGACAGCGAAACTTCACCGCCAGCGGGGGTTTACGCTCATCGAGATCATCGTGGTCATGGTGATCCTGGCGATCCTGGCCGCGGTAATCATGCCACGCTTTACGGGACGAACGGAACAAGCGCGCCGTTCACGGGCGATCGCCGACATCGAAAACATCAGCGTCTCACTGGACATGTACGAGGCGGACAACGGCATCTACCCCACGACCGAGCAAGGCTTGGCGGCGTTGCGGGAAGCGCCGGCCACCGATCCCGTGCCGGCGAACTGGCGTGGACCGTACCTCAAAAAGCCGCTCGGCAACGACCCTTGGGGCCATCCTTACGTTTACCAGAGCCCGGGCGATCACAATACGGATTCTTACGATCTCGCTTCCTACGGCCTGGACGGCGTGGAGGGCGGCAACGGCGAGAATGCGGATGTAAACAACTGGGACTTGCCAGAGGATCTGGATGGCGAGGAGTGAACGCCAGGCGGTCATCCACGCGCTCCCTGAGAGTAGCCGCGGATTTACGCTCATCGAGTCGATCGTGGCCATGCTCATCATTACCGTCGCGGCGGGTGCCGTGCTGGCCGCGTTCGGCGGGTTTGCCCGGGGGAGGGATCTCGAGGCGGCCGCTGTCCGGTTGACGGCCGATCTCCGGCAGGCGGCCGGCGAAGCGACGGCCACGGATTGCGAGGTCCGCGTCTATTTCCAGTCCGAGCCCCCGGCTTACAGTGTCTGGCATCTCCGGCCGCCAGCCGACACCATGGATACCGGCGGGGATGAGCCGGCGGCGCAGGCCGTCCTGGCGCGTCAGGTGCGTCTGCCCGGCCGTGTCAGACTGGACTCCCTGGAGGTGCAGGGTCCGGAGGACGAGGGGGAAAACACGGCGGACGATTCCGCCTGGCGTGAACCGGAGCGGGGGTGGCCCGAGGGTGGCCAATACGTCGCGTTTACGGGTGATGGGAACGCCACGGCGGCCGTCATCGCGTTGGGTGATGACCGGGGCGGTAGCCGGCGGATACGGATCGGCGCCACCGCGCGCGTGGGAGAGGTGAGTCCGGCTGAGGATGAAGCACCGCAATGAACGAGCGGCGGGAAGGTCCGGGCGGGAGTCCGGGTTTACGCTCGTGGAGATCCTCGTGGTCCTCGTCATTATGGCCGTCGCCCTGGTCGGGATCGCTTGGTCCTTCTCGGCTGGGATCAGGGCGTCCGCGTTGGCCTCGCGTAAACGTATCGCCGTCCTACTCGCGCAGAAGAAACTCGAGGAAACACGGCTTGCCGGTCTCGAGCCGGCGCTGGAGACGGGCGATTTCTTGCCCGACTACCCGGGATACACTTGGCGCCTCGAGGTAAGCGGTCCCGATGCGGAAGGATTGTACCGCCTTGAAGTCGCGGTCGCCTGGCCGGATCGGGGGCGCGATCGCCAGGAGACGTTGGTGACCTACGTGCCGCCCGCGCCCGGCGCTGAACTTGGAGGAGCACAGTCATGAAGCGCTTTCGCGCCGACCGGGGTTTCACCCTGGTGGAACTCCTGGTGGTGGTGATAATCGGTGCATTGGTTCTGACGGGGGTCTATGAGTTCTTCGGCGCAGGCTTGGCGGCGTGGCGCCGCCAGAGGGCGGACCACGAGACGCGGTACCATGCGGCGCGTGCGCTCGATGAGATCGCGCAGGCGCTGACGGCCGCTTACGTTGGGGGGACGATCACCGATTTCATCGGGATCGACGGGGTGGACCCGGAAACCGAGTCAGACCGGGACGCGGTGGAGTTCGTGACCGCCGACGGCCGTTTGCCGGCTCCCGACGGCTATGACTTGTCCCGGGTCGGCTACTTCATTGACGGCCTGGGAGAGTCGGGTCTCGTAAAGATCGTCGATCCCCATCCGTTCGCGCACCCGATCGCGGCCGACACGGTCCCCGACCCAGGGGCCGTCCTCCCGATGTTCGGCGCGGTCGAATACACCGATCCCACGGTCGTATCATTGCGCATCCAGTACTTCGACGGTTCCGGCTGGGTTGAGGCCTGGGATTCACGCGTAGACGGCATTCTGCCCCTGGCGGTCGCGGTGGCGGTCGGCGTCAAGGATCCCGGCGGCGGCACGGTAAGATATGAAAAGGTTGTCTCGGTCGCGGGCGGACGGCCAGCGGTCAGGGGGCAAACGCCGGAGGAGGGCTCCGTATGAGACGCCACCCCGGTCAAGCCGCATTCGTCCTCCCCTCCACGCTGATGGCCACCTCGGTGTTGCTCGTGGTCGTGGTGGCCCTGGCGGCGGTCTCGCGACTGGAACTAAGATCAAGCACGTATCTTGGGGATCGGGAACGCGCGCGCTACGCCGCCTTCGCGGGACTGGAATTGGCCAAAACCAGGCTGATGGCGGCCAAAGGCCCGGAATTCGACTATGGAAAACTGGCCGCCGCGGGTGAAACCGCCATTGCCGCGGATGCCGCGGGTGTTCCCTTGCACACGGACGCGCTTGACTTAGGTATGGCCGCGGTCCGGGTGATGGTTCGTGATGAGTGCGCCTGTCTGCCTCTGAATCTCGCCGGGCGGGATGAACTGGCGGCGTTGCCGGGGATGCGCGTCGAACTGGCCGACCCGATCCTGGATTGGCGCGATGCGGACGATGAGCCCCGGGAATACGGCGCGGAATCGGACTGGTACAATCAGGACGCCTCCGGTTGGCCGGTAAAAAACGGAAACTTTGACACTCTGGACGAACTCTGCCTGGTGAAGGGCTTTTCCAAACGCGCGCTCACGGGCACGGACGAGGCGCCCGGGCTGAGAAGTTATTTGACCGTTTGGTCGATGAGCCCCGAGATGGCGCCGGACGGCAAGCCGAAGCTGGATCTGCGCTCGGTCACGGCCCCCGCGCTGAAGACGCGGCTTGGCGGCAAGTTGACGCCCGCCGAGGCGAATGCGATCGCCGCCTATGCCGCCAATCCTGGCTTCCAGCGTCTTGGCCAGATCTTTGCGGTCCCGGGCATGACCCGCGCCCGGATCGCGGCGATCGTCGACTTCCTCGCCATCGGCGCGGAGCCGGTCGTGGCGGGCAGAGTGAACCTGAATACCGCGGGGGCCGAGGTGCTTGCCGCCCTGCCTGGGGCAAGCGCCGAAACCGCCGCGGCTATCATCCGCGCCCGCGAGGACGAGGGGCCGTTCCAGGCCCTCTCCGGTCTGGTGGGGCGCGCGGAGATCCCGGTCGAAGCGTTGGCAAGCATGATCGACCGCGTCACGGTCGGTTCGCTCCGTTTCGGCGTCACCGCCGACGGAGAGGCGGGCCGGGCGCGTGTGCGGCTCTTCGCCGTGCTGGACCTCGCCGAAGCGGTGCCGAGAGTTGTTTACGCGAGTTACAGGCGGTTTGGCGAAGAGCCATGATCTTGCCCAGGTGTTATGGCGCCGCCTCAGGACTCGCAAAGGTTACGGCGGCGGCGACCTCGTTATATTCAGTTTCCTTCAATGTTGTTTGAGACGACCCGGTGTCTGGCTCGAGATATCCGCGGCTTCATGCCATTGTTTCCACCAACGCGGCGGAGGGATGTCCCGGTGATACCCCGCAAGGAATTATTGGTCGAGTTTCGGACCGGCGCCGTGCACCTCGCGGAAGTCGAGACGGACAGCAGCGGTAGGCCGGTCCCGCGGCGCTGCGCGACAGTCCCCCGCTCGGAAGGCCAGAACGCGGACGATCTGGGCCGGGCGATCGCCGGCGTCCTGGTGGGCGCCGGAATTCGTACGCGTCTGGCGACGGTGGTCCTTGGCCGGCAGGAACTGCTCGTTAGGCCGGCCGAAGTCCCCGCGGCCATCGCCGAACGCCCCACGGGATACGCCGCCTCGGCCATCGCCCGGATCGTACCCGCGGAAGGCTTGGGGGAGATCATGGCCGCGTGTCTTCCCACCGGTCAACCTAGAGCGGGGATGGTGCCGTGCTTGTTGGTGGGGGCGAGGTGGGGGGCACTGGAGCCGATCGCGGCCGTTCTAGAAGCAGCCGGCCTCGGGATGGCCAGGATTCTGCCGGCGACCGCCGGCGCGCTCATGGCGCTCAGGATCGCGGACGGCGAGGCGGTGAACGCGATCGGAGTCCGGGTGGATCCCGACGGGGTGGAGATCATCGGGATCTTGCCGGGTGCCAACCCATACTCGGTGTGGATCTCAGCCCCGGGTGACGGGCTTGATGGTCCCGATCTCAGACTGGCGGGCATGGTAAAGTCGGAGATTGGCGCGTTGACGGCTGGAGAGGCGGGCGCGGCGATTCCGATCCGGGTCTTTGGGAGTCGGTCTCTCGATGTTATTCCAGCCCTGCAGGCGGCAATGCCGGCCATGGCGATTAAACCTTTGGTGCCATGGTACAGCGAGCAGGTGCCTCACTACGAACCCGCGCGGGGTATCGCTCTGGCAACGGTCGGCCCCGCTTACCTGCCCCTTGCCGCAGCGGCGTTGAGTCCACCCGCGGCTGAGATGCGTACACAAAGCATGCAGGCGCAGCGGGATGCCGCCCGCGCCCGACGCAGGCGCGCAAGGCTTGGCCTGGCGGTCCTCTGTGTGCTCGCCTTCAGCCTGGCGGCGTGGTGGTTGGCCGGAGCACGCGCGCGCGCCGAGGTTAGGAAGCTCGATGCCCGTTACCGCGCCGTTGCCGCACGGGCCCAAGCGCTTGCGGCTGCCGAGGCGGAGACCAGGGGCGTCCAGGACAGGCTCATCGACTGGTGGGAAGCTCTCAATGCGTCGCCGGACTGGTGTGCGGTGATCGAGGGGATTCAGGACAGCCTTGTCGCGGGGATCACGATCGCCTCGTTCAACCTGGACGGGGTGCGGGATTCAGTCGTCTCAGGCGCGGCGGCCGACGAGCAATCGGTGGCGGCCTTTGTCCGTGGCTTGGCCGCGGTTCCTTCGCTCGCGAAGGTTAGCGTCTCTTATATCAGATCCATCCCAGGCGGACATGGTGTCGAGTTCGCCGTCACTTTTACCGCGGCGGGAGGGGGTGGCCGGCCGTGAAGCTTTCGGGCAGGGAAAGAACCCTGATCGGCATCGCCGTCGCTCTGGCGATCCTCGTTGGGATGGCCAAGATCATGCCGGCGTCCCGTCCGGATTGGCTCTGGCCGGATCCGGCCGCCGCCCGGACCCGGCTGGCTTCGGCCGTGCGCCTGATTGAATCCGCGGAAGCAATACGCGCCCGGGCGAACGAAGCGCGCGCACTCGAGGACGCTCTTACGCTGACCGCGAACGCCGGGGAACGGGGGACCGCGGCGGTCAGTGAGCTCGCCCGGACGGCGCTGGATTTCGGCTTGAAGCCGTTGGAGCTGAAACCGGGGGTAGGGCGGCAAGAGGGCGGGCTCTGGATCTTGCCGGTACAGTTCCGAACCAGGGCGCCGGTGGCGGAGATCATGGCCCTCGTCGCCGCCTGCAAAAACCGCTTGCCGATGGCCAGGGTTATGCGTCTTGGTTTGATCCCAAAGGAAGGCGGGATGGTCGAGGCCAGCGCGATGATTGAATTCCTCTTCTCCGCCCCGGAGGAGGCAGGGAAGAAGAATCCCCGCCGGGCTTCACCCGCGCCTACCGCCGGTGAGCGTGCGCGGATCATCGATCTTCTGCGCGCGCGGATCGCCGCGCCACCCGCCGCACGCGCGGATGATTGGTCCGGGCTCGCGCGGGCCATTGGCGCGCCCGATCGCGCCGGGCAAGCCTCCGAACCTACGGGACCAGTGTTCCTCGGCGTGGTGGCCGTGGGTGATGAGGTCAGGGCGCTCTTGGGCCTCGGCGCCGAATCATGGTACCTTGCCCGCGGCGAGACCAAGGCTGGTGTCACCCTCCTTGCCCTCGGCTCCGATACGGCGACGGTAAGATACAAAGGACAAGTGCGCTACCTCAAGCTGGCTTCGGAGTTCGCCGTCAGCCCGCTCGACCGGAGACAGCCTTAGCCCGATCCAGACCCGGACTTCGAAAGGCGCCTTGAAAGAACCGCGAAGAACGACGGTCTTAGCGCGAGAGCACGTACGCGGCGGAACCCGCGGGAGGCTCGTATCGGCTTTCGCTTTCCAATCCCGGTCAAGAAGTACGACCGTAATTCCTGGTCTTTATGGTCCAGGCGGAGGTGCCGCAGATGGTAAAGAGGGTAAAACTGCTTTTCGTCGTCTTGCTCATCACCGGCATGTTATTGCCGTACGGTTTACACGGGGGCTATGCGGCCGGTCAGGACAAGACGGTGAGCTTCGATTTTCGCGGGGCTGAGATAGACCACGTTTTACAGTTCCTGAGCGCGGCCTCCGGAATGACCGTCGTGAAGGATCCGGCCGTGACGGGGCCGGTGACGGTCATCTCCCAGACGAAGATCACGATTGAGCAAGCGATCGCCCTCTTGCGCTCCGTGCTCGAGGTCAAGGGTTTCACGATCCTCGTCACGCCCGGCTTGCTCAAAGTATTATCGGTTGAGGCGGCCAAGCGGGAAAGCCAGGTCGTATCGGCCGACGAAGTTTCCGCGGACGACGGCGTGATCACGGTAATCTTGCCGCTCTCCAGGCTGCGTGCCGTGGAAGTGCAGAAAGAACTCGCGGCGCTCTTTGCCGGCGCAGGTTCCGGTCTGCTTGCGGAGGCGCAGACAAATACGCTGATCATTACAGATACGGCTTCGCACGTGATGTTTGTGGTCGATCTCGTTAAGAACCTCGAGAGCTACCTGGGCAGAACTGGGAACGGACCGGGGCTCCAGGCGGGTTTGGAGGCGATGGCCAAAGAGGCGGCCAAGTCATCGGCGCGGAACGTCCTGATCAAAGTCGTACCCCTCTTCCATGCCGACGCTCCCACCCTGGCGCGGGAACTCGCCCAGATCCTCTACACCCCCGCCGGCCAGGCCACCCAGGTCAATCCCAACCTGAATTCGCTCTTGAGCCTTGTGGCGGCACGCAGAAAAGATGGCGCCTCCGGGCAGGACGTTGAAAAGGCGCTTACGAGGCTCGGCCAAGCATTGGCCCAGGGGGCAGCGCCGGCCCAAGCGCAGGCGGGCGCGGTGGTGCCAAACAAGGTCGTGGCGGATACCCGCACCAATTCATTGATCGTCACCGGCGCGCCCGAGGTGGTTTCGAGCCTTGAAGCTCTGGCCAGAACGCTTGATGAGGCGGAAGAAACCGGGGCGGCGGACTTCGTCACCTTCGTGCATAAGCTGCAATTCGCCGATGCCAACGCGATGGCCAATCTATTGAACCAGATCACGGCGGGGTTCGCCAAGCGCGCGCCCCAGGCCGCCCGCGCCCAGAAGGCGGCCGGCGGCGGTTCCGGCGCGCCGGCGTCGAGTCAAGAGGCCGGCGGCGGTTCCCAGGCCGGACGACTCTACGCCGACCTTTCCACGCAGGTGGTCTGGGTCGTGCCTGATCCCAACACCAACGCGCTGATCGTAACCGTCTCGCGGCCCATGGTCGACGCGATCAAAGAAGTCGTGGCCGAATTGGACCAGGCTCCGCCCACCGGCGTCCAGGTCTCATATGTATATCAACTCAAGCACGCCAAGGCCGCCGACCTGGCGAAGTCGCTTACGCAGTTCTTTTCCTCGGGGAATGCCGGCGTGCAACTGCCCGCATCGTTGGTCCAGGGCATCAAGTCATCAGCCCAGATGCAGGAGTTTGTCCGCGCGCAACAGCAACTGCTACGCGCCACGACCTCCAAATCGGCGGGCGCGGGCATAAGGATCGTGGCCGAGCCCAACACCAATTCGCTCCTCATCGCCGCCCCCTCGGATTCGCTGGAGGGCGTCAAGGAAATCGTCGCGCAGCTCGATCAGGAAGTTCCCAGCTCCGAACAGGCGGCGGTGACGGTCTATCGGCTCCAGAACGCCAAGGCCACCGAGCTCGCGAACTTGCTCAACGACTTGTTCATGGGCGCCAGTCAACAGGGAACGAAGAGGGTGACGCAGACAAAAAACGCTTCGGGTAACCAGGGCACCGCGAAAACAAAGACCGCGCAAACGGCCGACCCGGAACAGGCCCGACAGCAGGCGGCGGCCACCTACCAGCAACGGACGGGCGCGCAGTTCGCCCTGGGTACGGCGCTCGGTGAAGAGGTCAGGTTCGTGCCCGATCTGCCGACGAATTCCCTCCTGATAATCGCGCCGCCAAAGCTCCTTGAGATGATCCGGGGCATGGTCGGCCAGCTCGACGTCATGCCCGCGCAGGTCCTGATCGAAGCGACGGTGGTGGAGGTGGCTCTGGATAAAGGGAGCGAGTTCGGCATCAACTGGTCGCCGGGGTCCGGCGGCGGCGGGACGAATAGCGGTTCCGTTTCACTAGGCGCGATTGCCGGTGCGTTAGGCCTCAAGTACAACCTCATAGCCGGCGATTGGCGCATTACCGTGCAAGCCCTGGCTGATTCGGGGAAGCTGAACGTCCTTTCCAATCCAAAAGTCATGGCGGCCAATAACAGCCCGGCGGTGATCAACATCGGGGAACAGGTGCCTTATCTCCAATCTACGCGCGAGGACGCCGCCGGGGTAGTGCAGAAATACTACGGTTATAAGAACGTCGGCATCGCTCTGGAGGTTACGCCCAGGATAGGCGAATCAGGCAGTGTTTTTCTCGACCTTTTCCAGACGACCAGCAATCTGGTGCCGGGTACCGGCCAGAACGAAGCGCCGACGATCGCGACCCGCGATACGACCACGACGATTATCGTCAAGGATGGACAGACGCTGGTAATCGGGGGGCTGATTCGGGACAACACTTCCGTCACCACGCGCAAGGTGCCGATTCTGGGGGATCTCTTCTTGCTCGGCGCCCTCTTCAGGCACACGACGACCAATCACCAGAAGACCGAACTCATGATCTTCATTACGCCGAGGATCGTGCGCTCGCCGGAGGAGGCAAACCAGCTCACCGCCGCGGTAAAGGAGAGTACAACCGCACCATAGGCACGAGTACCCGGTCATGGCGCTTAGGGTTCTTGTGCGCGCAGGATCTTGGTGCCGGGCACCCCATCCTCATGCTCCGGCCGCCAGGAGAGGGATTCCCGGTCTGTCGCCGAGGCTCAGGCGGCTCAGACGCTGGTGCGCTTGGCAATCGCAGTCCGGGTTATGAGGATCGGGGCAACACGCCCAGATGAGGTGCATCTCCGTCCAGAACCGTTTCTCCACGATGTAGCCCAGTTGCTCGGGCATCGCTCCCGCGGAGGATTCACCGCCGAGACCCAGGACGTGCAGGCCGCAATGGTCGCAGAACATGAGCTGCAGCACGTCCACACCCCGGGCCCGGCTGGAGCAATGGAATCGTCCCACCGCCGTCAGTTGCGCCTTTCTGCAATATGGGCAAAAAAAGGCCATCCCAGGTTCGCCTCCATGCATGATTCCTTTATACCACCATTTGATGATGGCGTTGGGCAATATCTTGTTCTTCGCCGCAGTATTACTATCGTCTTCCCATATGGAGTTGGTTGAAGGCCATGATGAGCCATGAGGGGGCATGCCGCTCTGTAGGGGCCGGGAAACCGCCGCGGGTTCCCTCAATCGACCGATTTGCTGCTGCCGGTTGTCACCGCCGCGAGCAGGAGAAATCCTTCTGGCTGGCGAATAAACAAACTGGCATTTGCCGGCTTGCCAAGGGGGGGGGATGTATGGCCAAGGTGCTGGTAGTCGATGATTCCCCTTTGGTCAGGGTCATTCTCTGTGATTTCTTGCGAGACCTTGGCCATGAAGCCATCTCCGCCGGCACGGCCGATGAGGCGATATCGCTGTGCGGCGCGCACCATCCTGACCTCGTGATCAAGGACCTCGTCATGGAAGATACGGACCCATGCGCGCTCATGGATGATCTGCGCCGGATCATCCCCGGTCTCCCGATCGTAATCTGCTCGACGATGGGGCGCCGGCAGGAAATCTGCGCGGCTATACGGGCCGGGGCGACCGATTTCCTGGTCAAGCCCTTCGGGCGCGACGATGTGTCCAGCCTTATGCAACACTATACCACCTGATGACGCTTTGAACGCAAGCCGCCGTCCGGTATGAGCAAGACGTCATGCCGGCACGTCTGACGCGGCTCTAGGCACGGCCTCATGCACAAGGGTTTTCCCGGTGAAGCCCTTGCTTTTCTATGGGCATTCATGTATAATTATACCCATGGTAGACATTATTATGCGTACGCGTACTGGTTGGCAATAAGGCAGATCAATACGGAGGCCGGATATGACGTGGATTGAGGGCGGAGTTACGGCTCCGCAAGGATTTCTCGCCAGCGGCGTGGCGTGCGGGATCAAGAAGAACGGCCTGCCCGATCTGGCGCTGCTCGTCTCGCTGGTGCCGGCCGTCTCGGCTGGGGTCTTCACGACGAACCGCGTCAAAGGCCATTCCCTCTTGTGGTCGCAGGCACGCGTCGGCCATGCGGTGCGGGCGGTCTTGGCCAACAGCGGCAATGCCAACTGCTGTCTGGGGGCGGCGGGGGAGGCGACAACACGGGCGATCGCGGCCGATGCCGCCCGCGTGCTGGGGATCGAACCGGAAGAGCTTCTTCTGGCCTCGACGGGCGTGATCGGCCAGGCCATGAAGGAGGAGGCCGTAGCGCGGGGCGTGCGCATCGCCGCAGGGACGTTGGCTCCAGACGGCGGCGGCGCGGCCGCCAGAGCAATCATGACGACGGACACCCGCCCCAAGGAGGCCGCGGTCACCATGGTCCTGGGCGGCCGGGAGATCAGGATCGGCGGCATGGCCAAGGGCTCGGGCATGATTCATCCCAACATGGCCACCCTGCTGGGCTTCATCACGACGGACGCCCCGATCGGCCCGGCCGGGCTCCAGTCGGCACTCCACCGTGCGGTGGAGGTTTCTTTCAATTCGATCACCGTTGACGGCGACACATCTCCTTGTGATGCGATCCTCTTCCTGGCCAACGGCCGGGCCGGCGGAGAAGAATTACGGACGGATACGGCCGATTTTGAACGCTTCTGCGCAGCCGTCCGCGAGGTGGCCGTGGCGCTGGCAAAGATGGTGGTCAGGGACGGGGAAGGCGCGACCAAGTTCCTGACCATCACGGTCCGCGGCGCGCGTTCCGCGGCTGAAGCCCGTCTCGTCGGCCGAAGTATCGGTGCCTCATCCTTGGTCAAGACGGCCTTTTTTGGCGCGGACGCCAACTGGGGCCGCATTATCTCCGCGGCGGGCAACGCCGGTGTGCCGGTCGACCCGGCGCGGGTCGCCATCGCGCTCGGCGGCATTACCGTCTGCCGGAATGGAGCTTGGGCGCCTTTTTCCGAAGAGGAGGCCTTGGGTGTGCTGAAGGCCGGCGAAATACTGGTCGAGGTGGACCTGGGCCTGGGCGGGTTCGAAGCCACGGTCTGGTCGACGGATCTGAGTTACGACTACGTGAAGATCAACGGGAGTTACCGATCCTAGAGATAACATACGGCGAAAAGGCCGCCATCAGGGTCGAAACCGGAATCGGAATCGAATGGATTTCCAAGGGTTTCAAGTTCAGGAATTGCGATTCCGACAGCGATACCGATACCGACCCCGAGAGTAAACGAGAATAGCGTAGACTGAGGGTTGGTCCAGATTCTCGAGACCGCTATTGGAGGGTCATATGCAATTCAAAGTCTTTGTCGACGGCCAGGCGGGGACGACCGGCCTGAAAATTCACCAGCGGCTCGCGCGCCGTTCAGATCTGGATCTGCTGAGAATCGAGGATGAAAAGCGGAAGGACCTCGAAACGCGGCGCGCTCTTCTCAACGAGGCCGACGTGGTCTTTCTCTGTCTGCCCGACGCCGCCGCCGTGGAATCCGTATCGTTGATCGAGAACGCGAATACCCGCGTCATCGATGCCAGCACGGCGCACCGCGTCGATCCGGATTGGACTTATGGATTGCCGGAACTGGGCGCCGGGCGGAAGAGGGAAATCGCGAACGCCAAGCGGGTCTCGGTGCCGGGGTGTCACGCCACCGGGTTTATCCTGTTGCTTTACCCCCTGGTTAAGGCAGGCATCGTCCCGCGTGACTACCCGGTCTGCTGTCATTCCATCACCGGGTATAGCGGCGGGGGCAAACCGCTCATCGAACGGTACAGGACCGCCGAAGAATCGGGCAAAGCTTACGTAAGTCCGCGCCACTACGCGCTGGGGCTCAACCATAAGCACCTGCCGGAGATGCAACAACTAACCGGACTTGTCCATCCACCCCTATTCACGCCCATCGTGGGAAATTTCTACCAAGGTATGGTCGTGGCGATCCCCTTGTGCAGGCGCTTGTTAAGCAAGACGCCGACGGCAAAAGACATCCACGCCGTCCTGGCTTCGTTCTATGCGAATCAGCGCTTTGTCACGGTCATCCCGTATGAATCCGAAGCTTACCTTGAGGCAGGCTATCTGGACGCGATGGCGTGCAACGATTCAAACCGCGCGGAGCTTTTCGTATTCGGGCGCGACGATCAGATCCTCCTCCTCGCCAGATTCGATAATCTCGGGAAAGGATCCTCGGGCGCGGCGGTGCAATGCATGAACATTATGTTGGGCCTGGATGAGGGCATCGGCCTGGCCCAATAAGCAATGGAAGGAAGCAAGGTCAAGATGAACAGCGTCACCGATAAGGCCGGGATCCTGATTGAGGCGCTACCCTACATACGCACGTTCTACGGCAAAACATTCGTGATCAAATACGGCGGGCACGCGATGGAGTCCGCCGCACTCAAGAAGGCCGTGATCCTCGACATCATCCTCCTGCGCTACATCGGGGTACGCCCGGTGGTGGTGCACGGGGGCGGACCGGAGATCTCCGCCATGTTGCGCAGGATTGGCAAGGCGAGCGAGTTCGTCCAGGGCCTGCGCGTGACCGATGCCGAGACGATGGCGATCGCCCAGATGGTGCTGGTGGGTAAGATCAACCACGACCTGGTCGCGGAGATCAATTGCCTGGGAGGAAAGGCCGTCGGCTTGTCAGGCAAGGACGGCAACCTGATCGTGGCCCGCAAGATGAAGCCGCTCGCCGGCGAGGCCGGCCACGAGGTCGACTTGGGGTTCGTGGGCGAGATCGACGCCGTCAACCCGGAGTTGTTGGTCAGCCTGGCGGATCAAGGTTACATCCCGGTCGTCGCCCCGGTGGCGGTGGGGGCGAACGGGGAGAGCTACAACGTGAACGCGGACTCGGTCGCGGGGGCGATTGCCGCCGCCATCCACGCCGAGAAGTTGATCATGGTGACGGATGTGGAGGGAATCTTAGCGGATCCCCGCGATACGGGCAGCCTCATCTCCGCGCTGAGTGTGGAGAGAGCCGCCGAGATGATCGAGGATGGGCAGATCGACGGCGGCATGATCCCAAAGGTCGAAGCCTGCGCACAGGCCCTGCGCCGCGGCGTCGGCCGGACCCATATCATCGACGGGCGTCAACTGCACTCCCTCTTGCTCGAGATCTTCACCGATCGCGGCATTGGGACGATGGTGGTGGAGTAGCGGGGGGCCGGGGTGAAGGG
>JBLNCE010000028.1:0-9818 GCA_050260415.1 Bacteroidota bacterium
TGGCGGCCGAGGGTGCCCGGCTCCTGCCATCGGATCCCGTTCTGCAGGCGATCCGGGAAAAAGATCCGGTGGTCAAGGCCCTGACCGAGGAGGACCTCGGCAAGGATGCCCACGGCAACCCTAAACTGGGCGGAGTGGGACAGATCCTGAGAAGAATCGTCAAGCACCAACTGGGCTTGAAGAAGATCGAGGACGTCCGCGCCACGGATCTCGGCTTTACCCTGCGCGGCCTGGCGCCGGTGGCCGACGACGTCGTGCTGGGCACCCGTTTCGGCTACGTCGCGGTGGATCTGCTCATGAGCGGCCAGTCCGGCTTCATGGTCGGCCTGCAAGGGACGAAGATCGTTAAGGTCCCCTTCGAGACGGCGCTGGCGCAGAAGCAGATCGACTGGACCGAACAGGATCTGCGGAACGCCGGAGTGGCGTGGTAGAGAGCCTGGGAAGCCCCATTGGCAAGATAATCCTAGAGGACCCACAAGCGCCCTCCCGTATACGGGGGGCGTCCTTTTCCCGGCAGATGTCCCGGATCTGCGGGCGGACAAAAACCAATTACGCGCCGCCGCTTCGGCGGGTAAGGAGGGAGCATATGAAAGCCGTTTTTATCCTGGGCAGCAGGAATCCGCAGGGTCAAACGGCCCGCGCCGCCGAAGCCATGCTCGGCGGGGTGCGGGAGGCCGGGGGTCAAGCGGAAGCGGTTTTTCTACCCGCGATGACCATTGAGCGCTGCCGGCAATGCGACGACGATGGCTGGGGGATTTGCCGGACCGAGGGACGCTGCGTGATCGAGGACGATTTCGCCCCGCTGGTCGAGAAGATAATCGCCGCGGACGCGGCGGTCTTCGCGACCCCGGTTTACTTCAGCGACCTTAGCGAGAGTATGCGCGCGTTCCTTGAGCGGTTGACCAGGCGGAGCAAGCACGAAGCAAGCAAGGCCACAATCGCGGGTAAAGCGGCCGTCGGCATCTGCGTGGCCGGCGGGGGTGGTGGTGGCGCCCCGGCGTGCGCGGTGAACTTGGAAAGGCTCCTACGCTTCTGCGGCTTCGAGGTGGTTGATATGATTCCCGCGCGCCGGCAAAACCTGGCGATGAAGCTGGCGATCCTCGAACACACGGGCCGGTGGCTGGCGCAAGGCGGCGGATGAAACTTGCTCCGGCGGCAAGATGTTCGGCGATTCGCCGATCCTTGCCGTCCCGGCGGTAAGCCGATGCTTCGCAAGATATTTCGGTCTCGGCGGAAAGGAATCATCTGCCCGGCGTAGAATCATCACTGCAACTTGCGGGCGTTTTATTGGGCGATTAATCCTCGCCTTGCGGTCCATTGCCCGGTATATTGCTTGTATTGTCAGCGTCATCTCACATAATGGAGGGAGTACGAAGAATGCCGCTAGTCACATCCAGAGCCATCCTCGAGGCGTCCATGGCCGCCTACAAGGCCGGCAAGCCCTTTGCCGTCGGCGCCTACAACGTCAACAACATGGAGCAGATGCAGGGGATCATGCGCGCCGCCAAGGAGACCAACTCCCCGGTCATCGTGCAAGTCAGCCGCGGGGCGCTCAAGTACGCCGAGGACAAGTATCTGCGCAACATCATCATGGCCGGCGTGGAGCTGAATCCGGAGATCCCGATCGCCGTCCACCTCGACCACGGCAATAGTCTGGAGACATGTAAACGCGCCATCGATCTCGGGTTTACCTCGGTCATGATCGACGGCTCCCTCATGGAGGACAGCAAAACGCCGTCGGACTTCGCCTATAACGTCAAGGTCACGAGCGAAGTGGTCAAGTACGCGCACGACCGCGGCGTCTCGGTCGAGGGCGAGCTGGGCACCCTGGGCGGCATCGAGGACGGCGTCGGCTCCGGCACGGCGCATCTGACCAATCCCGACGAGGCGGTCGAGTTCGTGGCCAAGACGGGTGTTGACGCCTTAGCCATCTCCATCGGCACTTCCCATGGGGCGTTCAAGTTCAAGGGCGAAGCCAAGATCAGCTTCGAGGTCATCAAGGGCTGCCGCGAGAAACTGCCCAATACCGCGCTGGTCTCCCACGGCTCCTCCAGCGTGCCGAGGGAATTCATCGACGAGATCAACAAATACGGCGGCAAGCTGGAGCACACCATGGGCGTGCCCCTGGACATGCTGGCCAAGGCGATCGGTTTCGGCATCAACAAGATCAACGTGGACACGGACATCCGCCTCGCGGCCACGGCCGCGACCCGCAAGTTCCTGGCGGAGCATCCGGATAAATGGGATCAGCGCGATTACGCCGGCGCGGCGCGCGAGGCGGTCGCGGGCGAGATCGCGGCGCGGATGAGGGCCTTTAACACGGCCGGCCGGGCGGCGGACGTGCAGGCGCTGGGGTTGGCGGAGATGAAGGCAAGGTACGCCAGAGGCTAGAGTCGATATCCGGACGAGATTGGAGCGAAAGCCCCGCGGCAAGGCGGGGCTTTTTATTGCGTCACCCACCCGCAATACTGCACTTGAGTTATTGGAAAACCCTTCGATCCCGATTCCGACCCCGACCCCGATCTCAGATCGAAAACGGGTTTTGGCCGGGAAACCTATTACCGATCTTCTGCGTTAGACAAAAGCGCATAATAGTCTTATCGAGTTCTAGAGGCGACGTGAAAAACCCTCATCTATCGCGAAAGGCGGTATTCCCTTGTCTCTTATCTTAGCCCTCCTCGGTCTCGGCATCGTCATCTTCGCCCACGAACTGGGGCATTTCCTCGGCGCTCGTCTGGGCGGTATGCGGGTCAAGCAGTTCGCGCTCGGCTTCGGTTGGCGCCTCTTCGGCCTGCGCCGCCGCGGCACCGATTACCGGGTCAACGCGATCCCGTTCGGAGGCTACGTGATGGTCGACGGGGTCGAGGATGAGGAGGCGGAGGCGGAGAGAAACGATCCGCGTAAGATGCAGAACCGTCCGGTCTGGGCCCGGGCCGTCTTCGCGCTCTCCGGTCCCCTGTTCAACCTGGTCCTGGCCGGAGTCCTGCTCTCTGCCGCGGTCAGCATGCAAGGCCTCCCGACCGGGCGCAGGGTGGAGGTGGGCACGGTCCAAGCGGGGTCCCCCGCGGCGCGGGCGGGCTTGCGGACGGGGGACATCCTGCTCACGGTCAACGGCGAGGAGGCTGTCAGTGCCGCCACGGTGAGCGGACACGTGGGAAAAGCTGTGGGCGCCGTCGTCTTCCGCGTGCAAAGGGGCGGCGAGATCAGGCGGATCGTGGCCTATCCCCATGACGGCCGGGTGGGGATGATGCTGCAAGAGCGAGTCCTTTACCGCCGCGATCGCCTGACGCCGGTCGCCGTCGCCGGTTATACCGTCGAGACCTTGACGCGGATGTCGCTCTCGGTCGCCGAGGCCTTCGCGATGCTCGTTACGGGGCGGGCCGGCGTGCGCGATCTTACTGGACCGGTCGGGATGGTGAACCAGGCCGCGGCCACCGCGGCGACCGGCCCGGCAAATCTCCTGCTCTTGTTGGCCTTTATCAGCGTCAACCTCGGGCTCTTCAACCTCTTTCCCATCCCCGCGCTCGACGGCGGCAGACTGGTGCTGCTGGCCTTGGAAAAAGCGGGGATAAGACTGAGTCAGACCAGGCAGGCCGCGATCCAGGTGGCGGGCTTCGCGGTCATCTTCATCCTGATTATCGTGGTTTCCGTCTTTGACGTGGCGCGGATGGTACGTTAGGGGCGGCGCCACAGCGCGGTGAGTTCAGCCTTCGGTTATTTGGGTATTCCCTTAAATCAGGTTGCGAAAACGCCTTTGTTTTGCGCTTTCAACTCACCCCCCGTCCCCCTCTCTAAGCTTAGAGAGGGGGTGGCCGAAGGCCGGGGGTGAGTTAAACGGCTTGAATCCGGGCTTTTGTTACCTGAGCAAAAGGGATACCCAACTTTGGTTATGATTTTTCCTCCGTCCTCGCCACCAGAATCGCCGATACTCTTTGATCCGGCCCCAGGCTGAACGCCACTTTCAGCTCCGCTTCGTCCAGCTCGCCATGGTAGGAGAGGTAGTCATCGTGTCGGTAGTGCGGCCGGCCATAGGCTTCGTAGACGTCCTGGAGGGTGGCGCCGACCTCGATACCGCGGCCGGTAGGCGCTCCGGGCGCTGAATAGACCGCCTTCGCAAGCCGTTCACCGGCGTAGGTCAGGGCCGCCTGTTCGTAGCGGTCGGTCTCCAGGATATCACGGCCGCTGAACGGATCGACCACGCTTTCCACGGACTCCGGCCGGCCGAGCAGGCGGCGGACTTCGGGTTTTGTGACACCCAGGCGCAATTTCCCCAGATTGAGATCCCGTATATCCGGAAAAGCGCCGCCGAGCAAGGCCGGATCAGGCAGACGCCAGGCATAGAGGCGGACTCTCTCTTTGCCGGCGACAATGAGAAGCCTCCGCGCCGCGGCCAGCGACAAGTCCTTGATGCCTTCCTCGAAGGACTGCAGGGGGATAAGCCGGGCTTTGAGGTCGAGGAAGCAGAGTTTTCGATCCAGGCCGACCAGGTACCCGGCGGCGCCCAAGGCTTCCAGAGGGCCGTTTTTGAGCGTGGGGATCAGCGCCAAAAGACGTCCCACTTCAGGTTGGGTCGCCTGGAACAGGAGGGAGTAACGCCCGAGATCGAACGGCGCCGTCAATGGGTAGCGGCGGTAAGTCCCGCCCTCCACGGAGTAGATGTAGAGCAGAAAGGGCGCCTTGGCGTGGTTCGCGCCGGCGGCGGCCTCCGCCTGCAGGGAAAGACGGCTTCCATCGGGCGACCAGACGATGGTGGGCAGCGGGCGGTAGTCCCTCTCCCGGGGCAGGATCGGCCGCGTAAAACCGGTGCGGAGATCCAGCAAAGCCGGGCGCCCGTTCGGGAGCCAGAAGGTGAGGTGGAGGTTAGTCGGGGAGAACGCGGGCCGGGTACCGTCCACCAGCCCGATAATGAACCCATGCTCGCGATCGTAGACGGTTATTTTGCCCCCTGTTTCTTCCAGGAGATAACGGCCGTTCCCGGACCAGGCAAGCCCAACTTGGGGCGGCGCTGCGGGAAGGGAGCGCCAGATCGACCGCCGGCCGGCGGCTTGATCATGGTAGACCAGTTGGACGCCAGCACCGGTATATTCGTAAAACGCCACCCCCGCCAGGTCGCCGCTCTGGGCGAAGCCGTCCCCGCGGGCGGGGACGGCTTCGCTGAGCGTGATCTCGTTGCCGTCCGGCCAAACGAGCACCAGAGACCGCCGGTCGCCCGCACCCGCCAGTTTGGCCCGGCCCCACGCGCTCACGGCCGGCGGTTTGGGGTTTTGGGCCAGCCGCGTGAGCCGGCGCTGATTATAGTCCAGCCGGTAGCGGGTCGGGTTCTCCGCGCCGACCTTGAATACCACACCATTGGCGGTGTGCTCGACCACGTGTAAAGGGCCGCTGAATTCACCCACCAAGACGGGCCACGGCTGGCCGAGTTCCCTGAGATCGGACGCGATGCCGCTCTGTTGCGCTGGTTGCGGTTGGTCCGCGCAACCCCCCGCAAGGAGGACCGCGGTTATGGCCAGAAAAAGCCCTAATCGCCGCATGCTTCTCAACCTCGTTCCGGGCGAGCATCGTTCTGAACGAGTCTGCCGCATCCCAGTTTACCCTCGCGGCAGATCCCGTCCGTTTCACAAGGCGGCCCGGCTTTGAGAAAGAGCCCTGGAGCCACCTGCCGTACCAGGGACAGCATCTCGTTGGCCAGGCGCCTGATCTCCCATTGGGCGCGGGTGCAGCAGCGCAGGGAAAAGAAGTTGCGCAGGCTGCGCGCGTTCATGGTGACCATGATCTGGCTGGTGCAGGCGTTGGGCAAGACAAAGCGCGCGTCCTCGCGCGGGATGCCCAGCGCCAATAGGCGCGCGTAATCGCGCCGCAGGGCGGCCATAGCCTCGGTATAGATACGCTCCGCCTCCGCATTGGCGGATATCCTAGGCGGTGTGACATAGGCAAACCCCGTCTCGTTCAGCCAACGCTGGGAGCGTTGCGTATAGGACGCGATGCGATGGCGCACCAGTTCATGGGTGAGGGCGCGGCTCACACCCGAGACGGCAAAAGAAAAGGAAGCATGCTCGAAGGGGGACAGGTGGCCCTGTTGAATCAGGCGGCCAAGCAGAGCTTGGATCTGTTCCGCGGTCATCGACGCCAATAGATCCTCAGGGGGAGCGTCGGCGTAGCAGAGCCTGGCGGTCGCGGCCACCAGCCTCTCCGGCTCCGGGGTAAAGCTGACCAGATTGACTTTCACGCGTGACCCTCCCCCGCCGGCGCCTCGAGGGCTTCGCCAAGCAAGGCGCGCAGCCGTTCCGTTTGTCCGCTCAGATACAGGAAACCCACCAGGCTTTCAAGACCCGTCGCGAGCCGGTAATCAGCCACCTTTGCACCGGCGGGCACGTGCCCGCAATGCGCGTTGCGCCCGCGGCGCAGGATGTCTTGCTCGGCGGGGGTTAAGCGGTCCGAAAGCGCGCGGGCGATCGCAGCCTGGGATGAAGCGCGCACCAGCGCCGTAGCCCGGCGGTGCAGAGAGCGGGCGGTGACGTGCACCTCGTCTCGCACGAGCCGCTCCCGGACATAGAGCTCAAAGACCGCGTCGCCCACATAGGCAAGGGTGGCCGGGGGCAGTTCCGCGGCCCGGCTGAGGGATTCCGTCTCTTTCAATGGCTGTCCTCCGCGTGCGCCACGGCAGTCACCGGCTCGACAGGCAGGAATGCCGCGTGCACAAAAGAATATGCTAAATAGAGACTGCAAGCTCTTTCCAGGAGGTGCCGCTTGAAGCTACATCCAGCATGGCGGCTCTTGGTTTACCTGGCCGCCTGCGCGGCATTCACCCTCGGTCTGGGGTGGCTAGGGATTGCCCTGGGCCTGTCCATCCCGTTTCTACCGCCGCTCGCAGGCGTTACGTTGGCCACCTGGCTGGCGGGGAGGTACCTTGACCACGCCCGCCTCGCGGACCTCGGCCTCAGGTGGCGGCCGCGGTCGCGAACCGACCTGGCGGTCGGTCTCGGCCTCCCCCTGGTGTTGCTGGTCTCGATCCTGGCGCTGGAATGGGCCGCGGGATGGTCCTTGATCGCCGGCGTGCATCCGGCCGGCCCGGCGCACGCCGCCTTGATCTGGCAATTGGCGATGGTCGCGTGGTACGAGGAGCTTTTTGCCCGCGGCTACGTGCTACAGACCCTCAACCGCTTCATGGATTTCCCGGCGGCCAACATTCTGTCCGCCTTGGTCTTTGCCGGGCTGCACCTCGGCAATCCCGGGGCCTCCCCGATGGCTTTCGGCGGGGTGCTCCTGGCGGGTATACTTCTCGGCGTCTGCTTTCGCGTTTCCCGGTCCCTTTACCTGCCGATGGCCTTTCACTTTTCCTGGAACTTGACCCAGGCCTTGCTCGGCTATCCTGTGAGCGGCGCGAGCTTCCCCGGCTTGCTGCGCCTCGTCAGGGAAGGCCCGCCTTTGTATACGGGCGGTGCCTTCGGTCCCGAGGCGGGCGCCATCGGCTATTTCATCATCATGATTGCGATGGGGACCGTATGGTGGTATGGCGAAACCTGCCGCAAGGAGATCGGCGGTACAGAGGTATTATAACACACTCATTCCCTTCGCCATCTCACGCCCTGCGGCGTGTCCTCCAGGATGATTCCCCTCGCTTTCAGATCGTCCCTGACCCGGTCCGCCGCGGCCCAGTCCTTGGCCGCCCTGGCCTCCTGCCGCTTTTCGACCAGGGCCTCAATCTCCGCTTCGTCCCCGGCCTTTTCCTCGCCAAACCAGATACCGAGCACCCCGCCCAGGTCGTCCAGGGTTTGCCATACTTCTTTCAGAGCCGCTTGGTTGCCGGCCGTGGGTCGAAACTCCTTGCTCTGCGCGACGCGGTTCGCCTCGCGCACCAGGTCGTAGAGGGCGGCGAGCGCCATGGCCGTGTTGAGGTCGTCATCCATGGCCGTGCGGAAGTGCCGGCGGCAATCGCCCGCCGCCTCGCGTAGATACTCCGCGTCCGCCGCCGCCGGACCGGGCGCGGGCGGGCAAGCGGTCAGACGCCAGAGCACGTTCCGGCATGTTTCCAGCCTTTCGAGGCCTTTGGCGGCGCTCTCGAGGCTATCCTGCGTATAGTTGATCTGCTGCCGATAATGGGTGCCGAGCAGCCAGAACCGTATGACCTTCGGCCGGACGGCGGCGGCCACCTCCCTGATCGGCCGCAGGTTACCCATGGACTTGCCCATGCGGTTGCCGTCCACCGTGACGAAGGCCGTGTGCACCCAGTAGCGGACGAATGGTTGCCCGGTCGCTGCTTCGGACTGCGCGGCCTCGTTTTCGTGGTGCGGAAAGATGAGATCCTCCGAGCCGCCGTGCATGTCAAAACCAGACCCCAGGTATTTCAGGGACATGGCCGAGCACTCGATATGCCAACCGGGCCGCCCGCGGCCCCAGGGGGAATCCCAGGCCGGTTCGTCAGGTTTGGCGGCCTTCCAGAGCGCGAAATCCATCGGGTGGCGCTTGCGCGGGTCAACTTCCACCCTGGCCCCGGCCTCCATTTCCTCCTCCGACCGGCCGGAAAGCTTGCCATATGCGGGGTAACTCGCGATCGAGAAGTAGACGTCGCCATCGACCTGGTAGGCGTGGCCACGCTCGAGCAAGCGGCGGACGAGGTCGATTATCTCCGGCAGGTGTTCGGTGACCCGGGGGTAGACATCAGCCGGCGCCACGCCAAGCGCGGCCAGATCTTCCAGGTAGATCCGCGAGAATTCCGCGGACAACGCCAGCGGATCGCGGCCCGTCTCCCGGGCGCGCCGGATGATCTTGTCGTCGATGTCCGTGAAGTTCGTCACGAGACGGACCTCCAGCCCAAGGAAGGCCAGGTAACGCCGGACGACATCCCAAAAGACGGCCGGCCGCGCATTGCCGAGATGCGCATAGTCATAGGGGGTAATGCCGCAGACATAGATCGCCGCCTTGCCGGGATCTCTGGGCACGAATTCCTCTTTCTGGCGGGTGAGGGTATTATACAATCTTAACGCCATTCGCCTTTTCCTCCTCGAATCGGGCCAAGCGCTTTTCCAGCTCTATTACCTTGTGCTGCAGGCACTCGAGCATGCGGGCGACCGGGTCCGGGATCTGGCCGTGTTCCAGGTCAACGCCCACGCGGCGCCCATCCTGGACGACCACGCGGCCGGGTACGCCCACCACGGTCGTGTTCGGCGGCACCTCGCGCAAGACCACGGCGCCGGCACCGATCTTGGCGCCGTCTCCCACCTTGAACGAGCCGAGCACTTTTGCGCCGGTGGCAATCATGACGTTATCGCCGATGGTCGGGTGCCGCTTGCCTTTTTCCTTGCCGGTCCCGCCCAGGGTCACGCCCTGAAAAAGCGTGACGTTGCGGCCGATCTCGGCCGTCTCGCCGATGACCACGCCCATGCCGTGGTCAATGAAGAGTCCCTCGCCGATGACGGCGCCGGGATGGATCTCGATTCCCGTACAAAACCGGGCCGCCTGCGAAATAAGCCGCGCCAACGTGAAGAGACGATGCCTGTAAAACCAGTGCGAAACACGGTGCGCCCAGATGGCGTGCAGGCCCGGGTAGCACAGGAGCACTTCCAGGACGTTCCTGGCCGCCGGGTCGCGTTCGAAGACGGCGCGGATGTCGGTACGCAAACGTTTGAACGTTATCCTCACCCCCACCCCCTCTCCCTCGCAGACCTGTGCCATAACGTCTCCTAAAAAATGGTAATGACACAAGATGCGAGGAAAAGGGGCGATGATGTAGAATTAACACGGCGAGACTTGTTTAGGAGCTGGATACCATGAGCTTCATCCCCTATCAGAGTAACCCTCAATTCGTCTTGCCGCCAAGA
>JBLNCE010000029.1:0-26841 GCA_050260415.1 Bacteroidota bacterium
TTTTATTGATTTTCTGTATCTCTTGTCCAAAGATTTTGAGAACAATCAAGATGAATGGGAAAACAGGAGTATAGGAGAATACTTGGAGGGAATTCAAGGATGGGTTGAAGACATGGAAGGATATTATAAAAATAGTAATTTACCGGTTCCGCAAGATATTAATTGGTATTTTATCGCATTAGTTTTTTACGTAGGAAAGATTTATGCATAGTACTCAGTAAAGGAATTTACGACTATACTTTACTGAAAACGCCTGCTCAAGGTGAAAAACCCCGATGCACCTACGTGTCTTATCAGTTCAACGATAAGCTCCACGGCATTTGTCAAAATAGTTGTCGCTTAGGACCCAAAAACAGAACTCATCTATCCGATCTGGACCTGGACACTGCTTGACCGTTCCGGGTTCAACCAAACCACTGGCTCCAAGGACCAATTCCGTATCGTTCCGGCCCATCGCTCGGGGGTGGGCGGATCGAGCCTTCTCATACAGCTGTATGCGCGCTTGCAGAACCGTTAGGTCCTTCCCAATGTGCCGTTGTACGGGCGTCAAGAAGTTCAATCCGCTATGCCTGTGTTCGTTGTTGTACCAGTGTACGAAGGCCAATACCCACTTCCGCGCGTGGCAAGCCTTTGGATCGGGCTTGCTTTTGCCAGAGGTACAATGTGCCTAAGCTTAGTCCGGTCTCTCTGGCAGTATAATGGCAGTACAGACCCGATCCAGCTTCCATCATATAACAAACAAGCCCGCCGGACTTTTTCAGTCCTGACGGGCTTTTTAATCTGGTGGACCTGAAGGGAATCGAACCCTTGACCTCTTGAATGCCATTCAAGCGCTCTCCCAACTGAGCTACAGGCCCGGTCGCAGATAAGAGTATACCCTGTCCGGGGGTGGTTGTCAAGGGGGAGAGGGGCAAGCAAGAGGCAAGAGGAAAGAGGCGAGAGGCAAAAGGCAAAAGGCAAGAGTAACTACGGCAGCATCTTTGCTCAGGGATGAATTCCCGGGCTTGGATTCAAAAGGCCATCCTGAAATCCCTTCGGGGATTCGCCAATATCTATGCCCCAAATGCCCACCGAACCCGCGCATGGGTTTGAGTCGCGTCCTAAACCTAGCCCGGGAATTCATTCCTGGGCCTACTTCACATACCGCTTGTTGATCGTATCCAGCCGGCCCTTGTTCTCCAGCGGTTTGACATACGCCTGGTACTCTTCCTCCGCGATCGGTTCGCCGAGGCGGGTTTCGATCTCGTCCCGCGAGACGAAGCGTTCCTGCACCAAGGCGCAGGGATAACTCGGACACTCTCCGCAGGTCACGAGGGCCTTCTCCTTGCAGCACGGGCGGACGCGGCAATCTTTATCCGCCTTGCGCCCCATCTCGTTGTAGCAGCCGTCGCACCGGAGCTGCTCCGGCGCGCTCTTGATGCCGAAGAGCCTGCCCCAGACCTCGGCGCACTTTGCCAGGGCTCCCGGATCATCCGCTTTCGTGGCGCGCAGGGCGGGGCAGAATTCGCACTTGTAACCGCAGTATCCCATGGGGTGAACCTCCGTGCTCAGCGATGTAGTTGGCTTTTCACACCGCTCTTAGTTCGACCGAGGTTCACTGAATCCTGCTCATTATGCTTTCAAGACGCATCTTCGCCCAGGAATGAATTCCTGGGCTGGGAAGCGATAATGCGGTTTACCGCCTCTCACCCCAACACCGCCACGACCGCCAGGACGGCCGCGACCCATTTCAGGATATTGAACTTCTTCTCCGTCTCGGCGAGCCGCGTCTCGAGCTGCGCCACCTGCGCCTGGAGCACGCCGACGGCGCTGGTATTGTCCGCGATGGCCTGCGCGTGCTGCGCATCCTGGGCCGCCGTTTTCTTGTCCAGATCCGCCAGGGAATTTTCGAGACCGGCCACCTTCTCCTGGAGGACGACGATCTCGCGCACCACCGCGGCCAAGTCCACGCGGGTCTTCCCCGCCTCGTCCTGCCAGATCGCCAGGTCGGCGCTGGTGGCCACCCGATCCCGTTCGTACTTGGCCAGCGCTTCCTCCAGGGTCTTGGTGCGCCCGGCCAGTCCCACCAGTTCCTGGCGGAATTCTCCGCTCAGCCGGCGCAGGAGATCCGCGTCCTCCTTGCCCATCGTGGTCTGCCCCGCCACGGCGCCCCCGAGCAGGCGCGCCACCAACACCGCCAGCGTGTAGCGGTCGACCGGCTGCTCGCCGCGGAAGGTCTTGTCGGGGTAGAGCCCCAGGTAGCCCTGGGCGACGAGGCTCTTCACCGCCTGGTAGGCCCAATGGCTTGCCGGTACGTCCGCGATCTGCGGCTCCGCCGCCAGGACGGCCGTTGAGATACCCAAAATAAGTAAGATGGCGATTGACAGATAGCAGAAGGTTCTCATGATATGACCTCCATTACGAAAAGATGATGGTTTGTTAAAGACATATATGTACCAACCGCGAATACACGCGAATTGACGTTGAAATGTCTTATAAATAATCACCTATACCGTACCACTATTCGCGTTCATTGGCGTCCATTCGCGGTTCAACCTTTAGAAGCGATTGGAAAACCCGTCTGGACCACTAAACGCGCCTAATAGACCACCGTGGCGGGCAGCGCTTTGCCCGCGGCGTCGCGCAGTTCGATGACCTCCAGCTTCACTTGCGGCGGCTCGTTCTCGGGACCCGCCAGCCACAGGACGGCGTATGTCTCCTGCGCTCTCCCCAGGCTGGTACGGCGCGCGCCTTCCAGGACGAGGTTCCCGTACGACGGCACGGGTGGGCTGAGCCAAGGCAAGGCCATGCTTTCTTCCGTCATGAAGCCGCCGCGCTGCACCGTCACCAAGCGTGCCAGCCGGTCGTCAAACCGGATCCGCACCGCCAGCCTTGCCGCCTCCGCCGCGTTTACCAGGGAGATCTCCACGCGATACATGCCGGGCCGTTCGGGTGCCTTGGTCACGGAAACCTGTAAATGGCGCTCCAGTTTCGGCCAATCCACGGCTTTCTCCACCCGGATTGCCGGACATTCACTACTCCCGGCCAGGATCGTATATCCAGCCGCGCCCGCGCTCCCTCCCGCCGCGACCGCCCAGGCCACCTTCACTTCTTCACCCGGCGCCAGGGGGCCGAGCGCCCGGTGCTCCGCTTCGCCCGGGGCAAGCCTCAGGCCCGGACCGGGCACGATCTGCGCCCACGCGGCCGGCGCGGTATTGCCGCCGGTATTGGCCACTAGGGCTCCCACCTCCACCGGATACGGTTCGTAGCGGCCGGCTACGACCCGCACCACCGGCGGATCCAGCGCCTTCAGGCCCAGGCGGGCCGGCGCGAGCAGTCGGATCTCCCGTTCAACCACGGTGGGCGCCAGTTGGAAGGCCTCCGCCGTAATGCGGATCCTCGCCGTCCCCGCGCCGATCCCCTCCACCAACCAGGCCACCTGCCGCGATTCGCCGGGCTTCAGCCGCCCGATCGGGACCCGGCGCGGGGAAACCGGGCGCACGGTCTCGGACAGATCCAGGGTCATGACCACATCCTGGGCGACACCCTTCCCCCGATTCTCCAGGTAGCCCAGGATCGTGAACGTGCCGCCGTCTCCCGAAGCGGCGCTGGCCGGGGCGGTTACGCCCAGGGTAAGCTCCCCTTTGGCAATGGTCAACCCGCCCAGACCGTAGTAGGTGGTACGGGTCAGCACCCCCCCGGGCGCGAGTTCCACATCATCCCAGATCAAGGCCACGGCGCTGTCCGGCTCGAACTCCCCGAGCCGCGTGAAGTCCCGGCCGGCCACGAGCGGCGGTTCCCAGGGAGCGTCCGCGAGCGTGCCCCAGTTGGTAAAGAACAGGCGATCCGGCGGGGTCAACTCACCGCCCGCCAGTGTACCCTGGGCCACGACGCTGGGGTCCCCGAGCGAATCAAAAGCTTGCCAATATGGTGTCGCCGTCTTTCCCTGCACCCACTCGTCGGTCAAGATCTGCTTTTCCCCCAGGCGAAACGGGGCGCCGTCGTTACTGCCGAGCATGGTGTCCAGCACTACCCGCAGGCCGACCCGATGCCGGGTTTCGCCCTGGTTGGCCAGGATGTAGGCGATGCGGGCCGTGTCGGGCAGGCCGGTCGTCGGCCCTTCGACAATGCTGAGCGACTGCGTGACCTCGAGGTCCCCGTACCGCCAGGTGGACAGGATCGCGCCCTCGTGCACCCGCGGCGGGGAGACCATCACGCCCGGCGGCAGATCCTTGCCGGCGCGCCGGGAGGTCGGTCCGCCGTAAGCGTGGACGCGGCCGTCCAGGCGTACGGTCGTATAAGAGGTCCAGGGCACGGGCCGCCCGTAGATGAGCGGCTGGCCGTCGTCCGTCGCGCGCGCGCGGTCGCCGCCCGTCACGTCGACGGCGAACCGGCCCTGCCCATCCGCGCTGTTGTTGACCACCAGGCGCACGAAGGCGTTTTCCAGCGTGACCGTGGCCGGTGCCTCCGCCGTCTTACCCGCGCAGACAACCGCGGCCAGGAGCAGGACCAATGTACACACCCTTCTCTTCATCGCGGCGCCCCCTCTCACGGCACGGACTCGCTGCCTTCAAAGACCACTTCCACCCGGCCCTGTCTGAAAACCAGGGAAACCGAGATGCGCACCGGCTTCGGCGGCACGGTGTACCGCCAAACCTCGGTGACCGCGCGCAGGGAGTAATTGTCCAACCTCGCGTCGCCGGAACCCAAGGTGATTTCCGCCCGCGGCCCGCCGTCCGGTGAAAGGAGGATGACCAGCCGGACCCGTCCTTCCACGCCCTCGTTCTGTGCGTTTTTGGGGTATTGGACCGCCCGGCTGACGACCAGCCCCTCTCCCGTCCCAAAGGACGTGCTTTCGCGCTTGTCTTCGCCGCCGCCTCCATTTGTTCCAGCGCGGCCGGAGTCGGTGCTTGCGGCGGGCCGTTCAGCCGGCACATCCACGGCCGCCGTGGACTTGGCGGGTTTGGGCGCGGGCGGCTCCTGCGCGGGTGACGGTTTTTGGGGTTTCACCCGTGCAGGATCGAGGAGTGCCGCCGCCCGGGGTCTGGTTTCCACCGGCGGAGCCGGTTCCACACCGCCCGGTTTCCCATGGTTTTGGCTCCGCGTGGCGACATCCACCAGGCTGATGTCCATGAGGCGCAATCCTTGCTCCACCGGCCGCGCGCCCACGGGCACCGTGATGGCAAAGAGCAGCGCGTGCCCGAGTACCGAGCACGACCAGGCCAGCCAGACGCGACGCTTATCCACCGCCCTCACCTCGACTGGACGATTCCGGCGACCGCCGCACGCCGAGCGCGGGACGTTCCGCCCCGCCCTCGCGTATAAGGTCCAAGGCCGAGACCAGGGACTGGTACGGCACGGCGCTGTCGGGCACCAGCACCACCTGGAGGCGGGGATTCCTCGCCAGAGCATCGGCGATGCGTCCCGGGAGCGCCTCGGCCGCGACCGTGCGTCCGTCCACGGTGTAACGTCCGTCTTTTGCCAGCGCGACCACGAACCGCTCCGCCTCCGCCGCGGGCGCCGTCCGCGAGGCGGGCGGCTTGACGGGCAGGGCGCCCGCATCTTTGTCAAGGCTGCCGAAGACGATGAAGAAGAAGATCAGGTTGACCAGGACGTCAATCAACGGAATGAGGTTAATGTTGGCCTTGCGTGTCCAATACCTGGCCACTCGCATCACCCCATTCCAGATTGGCGACCTCCCGCTCGAGGGCTTCGTTGGTCGTCTCCGCGCAATGGATGTAATAGTTCAGGGCCACGAGCGCGGGAATGGCGATGACGAGGCCGGCGGCGGTAGTGATCAGGGCTTCGGCGATGCCGTTCCCCACCGCCTGCATGCTGCGGGCGGCCGGGTCGCCGCCCAGAACGTTGAAGGTGTGCAGGATGCCGGTGACCGTGCCCAGGAGGCCCAGGAGCGGCGCGGCCGTCACCACGGTATCCAGGATCGCCAAACCGGCAAAGAGCCGCCGTCTTTCCACGGCGGCGTTGTCGCGCATCAGGCGCCGCGCGGCCTGGGGATCATCCGCCGCCAGTCCCGCCAGGATCACCCGCACCGTGGGTCCGTCGCTCTCTTTGAGCAAGAGCGCGGCTTTGGCCAGATCGCCGGCGGACCGCAGTTGATGAAAGGCCTTTAAGCGTTCGCGCGTGCCGCTCTCCAGCCGGCGCAGCCGGAGAAAGAAGAATGCCCGCTCCAGGGTGACGGCCAGAGCCGTCACGGAACAAAACAAGAGCGGATACATGACGAAACCGCCCTTGACCAAGAGTTCCCTCAACATGCACGACCCTCCCTGGCGTTTGATGCTCCTATCACCAGATACTTCGCGCGCATGGTTTTCTTTCCTTCCCTGGGAGCCGGTTTAAGCAATGGGAATAGATGCCAAGGACCCACCGGTTCTCGGAACAGCACCAAAAAAAGAGGAGCCTCATAATCAAGGCCCCACGGATCGAGATCCAGCAATTCGTCGCCGCGCCTCAGGCCCGCCCGAACTTTTCCCAGATCACCTTCCAGAGCCGGGGATCTTCTCCGCCCAGACGCCACAACGCCACGCCGCCCAGGTTGTACCGGTTGACCAGATCCAGTTTGAGCGCGGCGCTCCAGCTGTTCTCGTACCAGATGATCCTGGACTGCCCGCCGGAACTATAGCGGATATAAGGAACCTTGCTGGCCGCGTCCCATTTCGGGGTGACGCCGAGGCGGTTCACGAGGGATTGTATCTCGGGAAATTCCTTCCCTTTTGCCCCCGTGCGGCCCTGGACCCAATCATAGCCGTAACCGGCCAAACCGACCACGATCTTGCGGCTTGGTATGTGGCTGCGGGCGAAACGGACCACCCGTTCCACCCAGGGCAGCGACGCCACCGGACCGGCGTGGCCCAGGGCGCCGTTTTCATCGTAGGTCATGAGCATGATCTGGTCGAGCCAGGGCGCGAGCGCGCCGTAATCAAAGGCGCCGGACCAGTTATTGCTCCGATCGTCCGCGACTTTCGCCGGGACCGAGGCGGTGACGAGGTACCCGAGGGGGCGCAATGCCTGCGCGAGTTCGCGCACGAAGGCCGTGTAGTTTGCGCGATCGATCGCGTAGACGTTCTCAAGGTCGAGGTTGATGCCGCTATATCCTTGACTCCGGACCAGGGAGGTGATCTTCGCGACGGCCCGCGCGCGTACAAGGTGATTCGAGAGGACTTTGTGCGCCGTGCCGCCCTCGAAGCCGTTCTTGCGGGTAAAATTGTGGATCAGGGCTAGCACTTTGAGGCCGCTTGCCTTGGCGGTCGAGACGGCTTTGCTCAGATGGGTGCCGGAGAGGTTGCCGCTGGCGTCGAGGTAGTAGGAGAAAGGCGCGATGGCGGTCAACGTGCGCGCGTTGGCACGCAATGCATTATACGGACGGCTCTCACCTGGATAATACTCGCTGTAATACCCGATCACCGCCCTCGTGCCGGTCCCGCCGGCGCCCGCGGGCGGCGTGTCGACCCCTCCCTGTTGCGCCAGAAAATAAGCCGCGACGGTGACGAGGGTCTTAACCCATTGAGCATGCATGGCTTGGGCCCCCTTGCGATGAATGTTGGTGCGAAGTCCGATTCGCGCCGCGCAAATCGGAGGGTTGGTGCGATAAGAATTACGATCTTGGCCTGCTCTTTTCTTCGCCGGGGCGGGGGATCGATCCTGCGGGGAAAGCCTGGGGATGCAGGGAGGCAACGGGGGGTGGTTTGAACTGGCGCGACTGGTTTCTAGGCTAGTTCGTGGTCAGCGACGTATAGAAGGTCTTACGTCAACACTACAAACTTTTCTAGGCCGATACGGAAGCCGCGCTGGGTGCGCCGGTGCGGCCTGCCTGCTTAGGACCATCTCTTCGCCAGGAAGGTGGAAAGCCTGCGAAAGCCAGGTGGCTCAGAGCAGGCCATGGTCGTCGCGGGCTTTGGCCCATCGTAGGCCGGAGATGGGCTGCGCATCCCTGCGAATTGACGCCAACCTTGATTATGCGGATGGTGAAACAGCGGAGGTTCATCGCTGTTTCACTATCCGGTGATTTGAAGGCGTCATTTCGCATAGTTGTCGGCCGTTTTCGTGCTCGACGGACGCGAGTAGGTCTGCGTGCGAAAACGTCTCAGGCCCAGGATGGGCCGAAGTCGCGGAGCACGGGATGTGGGCAGCGACCTTCCGCCTAGAGGCTGCTCGGTGCCATCCGTGGCATCGCTACCGACGGAGTGGCCGTCGGCCATCCGGGCTGACGGCCGGGGGTTTTTGAAGATCTTAACTCCCGGCGCAGGCAGGATGCCGAGCCACGCGGCGTTGATCGTCCGGATGCGATCACCGCCGTCGGCATCGTGGATCATCGGAGGCCTGGAGCGCCAGGAAGGCGCGGAACCTTGCTAACGTCGAGGAGCCAAGGACGGCGACGTCCCACCCTCTTGAGCATAAGGAGGTCCAGGAACCTTGGTTCCGGTCGCGGGATTCCAAAGGGTGTGCGACCACACCCTTTGGTTCGGGAGGTCCAGGAGGGCGAATAGCGCCTCCTGGGTCCAATCTAATTTCCATAAGACCTTATATCCGACCCATATACAAGGCATCAACAACCAGGTCTAGCACGAACCCTGGCCCAATAAGATCTGCCTCCATCTGCCGTAAGGGGTAAAGCCCAATTGCCCCACCAGGCGCCCGACGATCGGATCTTCATAAACCAAGAGGGGGGTCAAGTTCTCTTGCAAGAGTTCGCGGCAGAGGACCCAGAGGCAAGAGGTGCCAAAGCCCATGCGGCGGCGGGCCGGCTCGCTATAAAGCCCGCCGATCATGGCAAAGCCCAAGGCCTCGGCCTCCGTCCAGGCGGCGGAGACCAATTCCTCTCCGTCATAGAGGGCCATGGCGCGCCCGCCGTTTCTCGCGGCCCGCGCCACCGGCGCCGCGATTTTTGGACATCTTTGTACAAGCGCCTCAACCTCATCGTTTTGGAGCCGGCGCATTGGGTGGCGTTCAGTATACCCCCGCGGGTCTTGCGTGGGAATGCTTGACCGTGACAGTTCCACCGCCAGGCAGGCCCGGTCGGACGACACCGACGGGCCGAGATGTCTCGCGATCGCCCCCACCGTCCCGGCCTCGCCCCGCAGCCGGACATCTCCACCCGTCTTGACCACCCCGGCCAGCGGATAGAGGTCGGCACCGCCGGGGTTGGCCAAAGCCCAATCCTCCCGATCGCAAGCCAACACCGCGTGCAATCTGCCCTGCGTCCCCAACCCCCAGAAGGCGACCTCCGGGTCCTCCCCAAGGCGCGGCAGCCGGGCCAGCAAGAGCAAGCAATGCTTGGTCTGGGCGGATAGAGCGCGCGCGATCGCGGGCCGATGCACCGGCGTCAATTTGACGAGTTGCATGTTTTTCGCTCCTGGCTCTGATTGCCCCCCATTTTCGAGGCGGCGGGATTGTGCCGGATCAAACGGCGGTGGAAAAGCGATGCCAAGGGCTGTTGAAAGAGCATGGCCAGAACCACCGGCACCGTGGCCTGCGGGGAGAAATAACGCAGCGCGATGACAATGCCCGCGCTGATGTTGCGCATGCCGACGCAGAAGGTGAAAGCACTGACGCGCTCCGCCGTGTAGCCCAGGGCCTTGCCGGACGCGTAGCCGAGCAGGTAGCCGGCCAGGGCCTGCAAGAAGAGCAACCCCAGGACCGGCAGGATCGCGTATTCCGTGCCGCCGAGGATGCCGTGCGCGGCGGCGACGTTTACCGCCACCACCAGTATGAGGCAGAGCTTGCTCAGGGGGCCGTTGACCGGTGCCCAGCGGGGGCCGGCGCTCCCCCTTGACAGATCGTGGACCGTCACGCCCGCCAAAGTGGGCAGCACGATCATCCAGAGCAAGCCGAGCATGAGGCCTGTGGAATCAAAGCGGACCGTATGTCCGAGAAAGAGCCAGACCGAGGCCGGCACGAGGAACGGACTAAACAGGGAATCGATGGTCACGGCCGTGAGCGCCAGGGGACCCTCGCCCTTGGCAAGGCCCGTCCAGATCACGGAGGTAACGCCGATGGGGATTATGACCGCCAGCACCAGGCCGACCGTGAATGGATTGGAGATGCCCAGCGTAAAGCGGGCAAGCACCAGCGAGAAGAGCGGCATGGCCACGTGCAACAGGGCGATGATGCGCAGGACGGGTCCGGGCAGGGATACCACGCCCAGGATCCCGCGCCAACTGGTGTTTAGAGCGGTAACGAAGGTCATATAACCAAAGAGGAACGGCACGGTCGCCTTCAGGGCCTCCAATCCTGGATAGCACCAACCCAGGAGCATGCCGCTGAAAATTACCACGAACATGTGCCGCTCGAGAAGACGGTTCACCGTTAGCAGACTGCTTCTGACGGGCATGCGTGTCCTCCAATGACGCGCGCTAACGAGAACGGCCCGCTGTGGCCGGGCCGCCCCCGTATCTTCCTATGTTAACACCGCCGTCGGGAGAGGTCAACGAAAAATCGAGGCGTCTGTCATCGGGGCTTCTAGGTCCGGGAAGCGCCGCGCACGGTCACGGGCACCGATAACCAGCGGTTGGCGCGAAAGCGGAAGGTCTTGCCGTAGATCTCCTCGCTGAGGGTTTGCTGCACCATCTCATAGGCTTCATCGGCCATCTGGTTGGCGTACGGCGAAAGATCGAAACTTGCCAACGTGGCGTCAACGGTCGCCTTAGCCACATCCCGAAACTCGCGCCACATCATGCCCGCCGTTTCCGGGGGCAACTCCAGGCGCCGGCCGCTCAGTTCCAACGTCAATCGCGGCGCCGCCTCATCCCTGAGCAAGGCGGCGGTGGCTTCATCGGCCACCTTGCCGACCATCGCCGGGAATTCTTCCGCCGCCCTGGCGCGCAGCTTGGCGCGAACGGAGGCGGCCAGTTGTTCCTGGTCAAAAAAGATCGAGAGCCCGCGTACGCTAAGGAGATAATAGCCGGCGGCCGAGCACAGCAGAACCACGCTGAAAACGCCCGTCAATACCCCTTGCCAGAATCGGCCCCCGGATAGACCCGGTCTCTCCCGCGCCTGTTCCAACTCCATCTCGGCCACTTGATCCATATCCATCCCCTCCTGGGTGCTTGCTCCTCGTTTGGGAGCAAGACACCAGTAGAATATTATTCTCTGGATGGACAAGTTTATGACAGGCGATGGATGGGGGTCAAGCGGGTCCGCCGCTCAGCTTCCCACCTGAAGGTCGTCGTTCCGGCCGAAATCCGTCTGCGTCGGCGAGGAAGCCCCCGCCTCGCTGGCGCCCAGTTCGCCGGGGTCAGAGTTGTAATAAGGCGCTGCGTAATCGTACGTCTCCTCGATCTTGGGACGGGTAAAGATCCTGAAAAGCCAGACCGGCCATAGCCTGACAATCGCCCGTCCCTCAATCTTCTCTCTCGGCACCGGGCCGACGCTGCCGCGGCTATCGTCGCTTTGGTTGCGGTTGTCTCCCATGACGAAATAGGAATTGGCCGGCACCTCCGCCAGCTTATAGTCGTATAAAGGCGCTTCGTTGATATACGGCTCGGTCAAGCGCGCGCCGTTTACGTATACTTTCTGATCCCTGATCTCGATCGAGTCACCCGGCAGCCCGATCACGCGTTTTACGTACTTGTCCCGCGTATCGCGGTATTTCAGGACCACGATGTCGCCCCGTTTCGGGGCCCCGATCTCATAACCTATCTTGTCCGTCCACAGCCACTCGCCGGTATGAAGCGTCGGCTCCATGGAACGGCCTTTGACGCGGCAAAACCGACCGACAAAGACGGTGACGAAGGTGACGATGAGTACGGCGATGGCAAGCGACTCGATAATCTCGCGGGTTTCTGACTTTTGCACGATGCTACACTCCCCGGCGTTACAGATCTAGAGTATCCGGGCAGGCCCTGGCTTCCACGGCCGTGACCGCCAAGGTCAGCGGTAATGACCCTGGCCGTGGACCAGTTTACCCCGGTACCGGCCCAAGCGGTCTTCGTATCACTTCAACGTGGGATAGTGCTTGATTGTTCCTTGGGGATCGTTTATTCGCGGCGAGACACGCATTCACCTGTCAGATGGCAAAAAAGCGGTAGAAGCGGAAGAGTTCCTTGCCCAGAAATTGCCTTGGGCTCCTCCCGAAAAGCGGAGCGAAAAACCGGTCTCATCTCCGCCAGAACACTTCAGTCGGTTCGCCACACCTTAAGGGCGTGCATCTCCCTCCACCCGATCCTGCCGGTTACCTCCAGCCGATATGCTTTCTGAAAAGCCATGACCGCGCGCTCGGTGGCGAGTCCGTAATCGCCGTCGGCCGGCCCCCGGTAGAATTGCAACTGCCTCAGACGGCGTTGTAGATATACCACGGGTGTGCCCCTGTCTCCCGGTCCAAGTTTCTCGACGCCGTAAAAAGGATTCCCGATGATATGAACCCGCGTCCCGTTAGGGACCATCTCGTAAAGCCGTTCCACGTCGGCATTGAACATTCTGATGCAGCCGTGGCTTTCGTAGCCGCCAATGGTCCACGGGCGGTTGGTACCGTGAATCCCATAGACGCCCCAGGGAACGTCAAGACCCAGCCATCTGGTCCCAAACCCCTCTCCCCATTTCGCCTTATGGGTAATGCGATAATTACCCACGGGCGTCGGGGTGCCCACTTTGCCCAATGCCACCGGAAAGGTCGCGACCACCCGGCTCCCCTCCAGAACGATCAGCAGAGTGAGGTCGATATCCACGACCAACTCCAGCCCCGAGGAGGGTTTGAGGCCGTTTTGCCTCCGTGCCAGCGCACTGTCGCCGATCGCGCCCTCGGTGAGACCGGGAGCGAGCGCGCCCCCCTCCGCAATGTTCTTGCGCTGGTACTCACCGAAGGCGGCGGCTGTCCGAGGACCGTACACGCCATCGATCGGACCCGGGTCATACCCCAGCTTGCGCAAGTACGCCTGCAGTCCGCGGACATCGGCTCCGGTCTGCGGTGGGCTGGATAACTTGAGCTGTCGTTCAGGCTCACACTCACAAGGCCACGGCGGCGGCGGAAAACCGGGCGCCTTCTCGGTTGCCCCCGTGAAAGCCGCGGCGAGAAAGAATATGGCCGCCAAGGCAGAGGTACGTCTTGGTGTTGTCTTCTTCATCACAGGATATTATTCCCGCCCGATGGTCTTTTGCGCGTTCGGGCCACGGAGACCCAACGGTAAGAGTTGCCAATCCATGGACCGCATGGCGGCGATCTTCGTCAGAGCGGCAATGTGGCGGATTTCCCGGCTTTGCGGGGAAAGCGCAGGTTTTGGTCCATTACCGGCGACTATGGTATAATGAGTAGAAGGCATGCGGACAAGCAGCCCGCCAAATACCCTTTGTGTGGTTGATTTGTTCTCTTATTGCCTTGCCTTTGGCCTTGTATCCTTTGGCCTCATTCCTGCTTTTCCTAACCTGAAAGGGGGCTTGACCTTTGCGCGCACGACCCGGCATCTCGGATAGAAGCTTGAGGCAGTATATATATCCGAGTCTCATTATCCTGATTTGCCTGTTATTTGGGGGTATCATCGGCCTGTTCGTCGGTTGCTCGCGCTCCGCCGGCGAACTCGCGATCGCCCCGCGCGCGGCCACGATTGTGTACGATATCAAGCAGCGAGAGGTTGGCCGCTTCTTCGCGGAGGAAAACCGCGAGCCCGTGCCGTTGAGCCAGATCCCTCAAGTCGTCCGGGACGCGGTCATCGCGGTCGAGGACGCCCGTTTTTACAGCCATCGTGGTGTCGATCCGCGGGCGATCGCCAGAGCGATCTATGCCGATATCCGGGGGGGCCGGTATGCGGAAGGCGGCTCAACGATCACCCAACAACTGGCGCGAAACGCCCTCCTTAACCAGAAGAAACTCATGACCCGAAAGGTCAGGGAGGCTTTTTACGCGTTCGCCATCGAGCGGAAATACAGCAAAGACCAGATCCTCGAGTTCTACCTGAATGAGATCTATTTCGGCCGGGGGGCATACGGGATCCAACTGGCCTCGCAGATCTATTTTGGAAAGGAAGCGAAGGACCTCACCCTGGTTGAAGCGGCCACACTGGCCGGCATCATCCGTTCCCCGGGCCTCTACGACCCGTATACCAAGCCGGAAGCGGCCCTTGCCCGCCGCAACACGGTCTTGGCGCAGATGGTCAAATACGGGTATCTGACGCCAGAAACGGCCGAGGCGGCTAAACTCAAGCCGTTGGGCGTCGTACCGCTAAAGCCCCGCATCCGGCGCGCCGCCTTCTTTATGGATTATATCGAACGACAGTTGTCCGACCGGTTTTCGCCCGAGGAACTCGAGACCGCCGGCCTGCGCATCTATACCACCCTCGACAACGACGTCCAGGAAGCGGCCGAATACATGGTTACGCAGATGCGGGAGGGTAAACCCGATGCATCCGGCGTGGTCCAGCCGCAGGTGGCCGTGGTGGCCCTGGACCCGGCAACCGGCTACATCAAAGCCATGGTGGGCGGGCGCGACTTTGGCAACACACAGTTGAACCGGGCGGAGCGCGCTTTGCGCCAGCCGGCGTCGGCCATCAAACCCTTCGTCTACACGACCGCCATCGATAGCCGGGAGTATACACCCTCCACAATCCTGGTGGACGAACCGGTAAAATTCCCCAATGCCGACGGTACGACCTATTCGCCGCAGAATAACGACGGCAAATTCCGGGGGCCGATCACTCTCCAGGAAGCCCTGGAACAATCGGTCAATATCATCGCGATCAAACTCGTCGACGCCCTCGGACCAAGCAAAGTGGCGAGTTACGGCAGGAAAATGGGCCTTGCCGATCTGGTGCTGTCCGGTCGCCAGAACGACCTCAACCTGGCCTCGCTTGCTCTGGGCGGGTTGACCCGCGGCGTCACGCCGTTGGAACTGGCCGCCGCCTATACTCCCCTTGCGAATCGGGGCGTCAAGGTCGAGCCGCTTGCCATCATAAAGGTCACCGACAGTTTTGGGAACCTGCTCCTGGAGCGCCGGCCAAGCAGGCGCGTCGTGCTGAGCGAGGCGACCGCCTACGTCATGACGAATATGCTGCGGCGGGTCGTGGCCAACGGCACCGGCCGCGCCGCCTATATTGGCGAGTATCACCCCGTGGCGGGCAAGACGGGCACGGCGACCAAGAACGTTAACGCCTGGTTTGTCGGCTATACGCCGAACCTGCTGGCGACGGTCTGGATCGGCCACGATCGCCAGGATCAATCACTGCCATATGGCAGCTACGAAGCGGCCCGTCTCTGGGGGATCTTCATGCGCCGCGCCACGGCCAAGATGCCCGCGGCAAGCTTCGTTCCGCCGGCGGGCGTAACCGGCGAGATCGCCATCTGCCGGGCCACGGGCGAGCTCTTCACGGACCGCTGCCCAGCCGAGAATCTGGATTATGCGGTATATCTCGAAGGAACACAACCACGTGTGCCTTGCTCTTTTCATGGCGGCCTGACGGGGGAGCCGAACCAAACCCTGCCGGGAGGGCAGACGCTCACCGGCCAGCCGGGGTCGGGTACCGAGACCTCGGACCGGCAGCCGGAAGGCGAGACGATCGGCGTCAAGATCTGCATGGACAGCGGCCTGATCGCCAACGCTTTCTGCCCGGACGATCGCATCGAAGCCAAGACTTTTCGTAAGGGCGAGGAGCCGACGCAGTACTGTACCGTGCATGGGCCATGGTCGTTGAAGCGGTGAAACCACACCCGGGGTTGGCAACTTCACTCCTTATATCCCCTCTCCCGCGCGAACCTGCGCGGAGAGGGGAGACAAATTCTACGCCAACTCCACGATCGTAACCCCCGCCCCGCCTTCGTTCGGCAGACCCATCCGGGCCGCGCGGATGCGCGGGTGCCCCTGCAGGTATTCCCCGATCGCCGCGCGCAGCGCGCCCGTGCCCTTGCCGTGGATGATACGCGCCCGGCTCATGCCGGCGAGGGCCAGATCGTCGAGATACTTGTCTGTCGCCGTGAGCGCCTCCTCGACCCTCATCCCGCGTAGATCCAGCTCGGGGCTGATGGCAAAGGCTTTAGCCCGCCCGAGCGCGCCGACCGCCTCGCCGCCCCGCTCGGCCTTTTGGGTGTTCTCCGCGCGCGCCAGGTCCGAAAGGGGCCGGGTGACCTTCATGATCCCGATCTGCAAGAGCGCGGTATCGTCATTGTTCAGGGCCACCACGTGGCCGGTCTTGTCCAGGCTGCGAATATGGACCGCCTCGCCAGGACGGAGATCCGATGGCGCTTCTCCGGGCGGCCCTATCTCGGCTGGGTCTTCTTCCGCTAACGCGTTCAACCTGGTGCTGATTTCCTCCCGGATTAGCTTGGCCGCCTGCCGGCGTTCCCCTTCGTTCTCCGCTTCCTGCAACAGCCGGAGAAGGTTCTCCGTCTCCCGCCGCGTATCGTTCAGAATCTCCCGCGCTTCTTTCTTGGCCGATCTGATCAGCTCCGCCCGTTCCTGCTTCAACCGGGCCAGTTCCGTCTCATACTCCCGCTTGAACCGGTCGCCGTGCACCCTCAGTTCCTCCGCGGACCGCCGCGCGTCCCGGGCAGCCTTGGCGTCCTCGGCGATGCTCCCGATCAACTCCTCGACCTGACGGTCTTCGCGGGATACCAGGCTCTCCGCCCGGGAGATCACCGTGGGTTCGAGGCCCAGTCGGGAAGCGATGGCGAAGGCGTTGCTTCTCCCCGGCAACCCCACCATGAGGCGGTATGTCGGCCTTAGGGTGGCGACATCAAACTCGACCGAGGCATTCTGCACGCCCGGAGTCTGGTATGCGAACACCTTGAGCTCGCTGTAATGTGTGGTCGCCACGGTGCGTGCTTTGCGGGCGTGTAAGTACTCGAGTATGGCCATGGCCAGGGCGGCGCCCTCGGTCGGATCGGTGCCCGCGCCCAGTTCGTCGAGGAGCACAAGGGTCTTCGCACCCTGCAACTGGCGTAGAATCGCGACGATATGAGTCAGGTGCGACGAAAACGTGGAGAGACTCTGCTCGATGCTTTGCTCGTCGCCGATATCGCAGGCGACCTCGGAAAAAACGGCGATGGCGCTGCCGATCCGGACCGGGATGTGCAGACCGCTCTGCGCCATCAAGGTCAAGAGTCCGACGGTCTTGAGCGCCACCGTCTTTCCCCCGGTATTGGGGCCCGTGATGACAAGCGTGTCGAACTCCCGCCCGAGCGCGATATCGATGGGGACCACGTTGCCGCTGAGCAATGGATGCCGCGCCCCGCGCAGCTCGAGTACGCCCTCGTCGTTAACCTCGGGGGCATAACCGCCCATCTTCAAACTTAACCGGCCTTTGGCCGAGGCGAGATCCAGCGCCGCCAAGGCTTGCAAGGTCTCAATAATGGACGGCGCCTGGTCCCCGACGAGACCCGAGAGCCTGCTCAGGATGCGGAATACCTCTTCCTGTTCCTCGGCCTCGGCCGCCCGTAATTGGTTGTTGAGTTCGACCACGGCCATCGGTTCGATGAAGACCGTCGCGCCGCTAGCCGACTGGTCGTGCACGATGCCGGGAAACATGCCCTTATACTCTTGTTTGACCGGGATGACGTAACGTTCGTTGCGCAAAGTCACCAGGGCGTCCTGCAGGAATCTCTGTTGCTCGCTGGAACGCACCACAGACTCAAGTTTGTCCCGGATGCGGTTTTGCAGGGTGCGCAGGAGATTGCGCAGCCGCTTGAGCTCCGGACTCGCAGTATCGAGAACCTCGCCGGCCGGACCCAGACAGCGCGCAAGTTCGTCCTCGATCTCCCGGTATGCGCCGCACCGGGCGGCCACCGCCCAGAGTCCGGGATAGCGCTCGCGCCGCTCGGCAAAGAACTCACGCAGTTTCCGCCCGCCGGCCAAGGTGGACCCCACGCGCAGCAGCTCTTCGGGCGCCAGGACGCCCCCGACTCTCGCCCGCTCGATCTCGGACGTCACATCATGCAGGCCACCCAGCGGCACCCGGCCCTCCTCCCAAGCGCGCCGCGCTTCGGAGGTCTCCGCCAGTTTCTCTGAGACGCGCGCCGGATCGACATCCGGTCGCAGGGTCTCCGCCAAGCGTTGCCCCAGGGCGCAGCTTGCCTCCGCGGCGAGCATGGCCAGGATCTTGTCGTATTCCAGGACGCGCAATGTCCGCTCGTTCATAACGTCAATAATCTTATCACCGGGGAGTGGAGTTGACAAGGGTAACGAACTGCTTGCTCCGGGGCCAATGAAGATGAAGCCTGGCAAGCTCTGGCGCGCGCGCCCTGGGAGGCGACAAGAGGGGAAAGGCTACATCTCATCCTCCGGCCTGCGGCTCAGGCTGCTCAAGATCTCTTTCAGTTCTTGTTCCCATTTGTTCTGGTGGTACTGGAGGACATCCCGCTTGACCAAGGACGGGGTCTGGCAGTGTGAACAGACAACGCCATAAACGTTGTTACGCTCGGCAAGGACAAGATGCGGGGTGTCGATCGAGCAGCGGGGGCATAGGTAGACCTGGCTTTGTTCGTGTTCCAGCATCGGGACGTCACGCCTTTCCGTGTGTTGTTAGCTTGGCCTGGGTAAAGCCACGTATGCTAGCAACTCAAAGGAAAAGCGCAGATAAACCTGGTAACTTACCGAAGTATGGACCTGGCCAGGCGACTATTTGGTCTGATCTTGGGAAGGGACTTCCATGATCATGGGGAGGATTATTGGCCGCCGTTTTGTGCGTTCATACAGGTACTTGGCCAGGACCTCGCGCACGACGGTCTTAAATGACGCCCATTCTCCCCCATCCAGGCATCGCAGGTACGTTTGCCTGGCACGCTCACGCACTTCCTCGATCAAGGCTTCCGATTCCTTGACATAGACAAAACCCCGCGTCACCACGTCCGGCCCGGCCTGCAACCGGCCGGATTCCGCCTCCACGGCCACCGCAACGATCAGGATCCCGTCCTGCGACAGTTGCCGCCGATCGCGGAGGACCACATGTCCGACGTCGCCGACGCCGAGTCCGTCGACCAGCACCTGGCCGGCGGCAACCTTGCCGCCGACCCGGCAGGAGTCGGCGGTTACTTCAAGCACGTCGCCGCATTCCGGGATGAAGATATTCTCACGTGGCACGCAGACTTCCGCCGCCAAACCGGCATGCTGCACCAGGTGACGGTACTCGCCGTGAATGGGCACGAAGAACTTCGGCCGTGTCAGGTTCAGCATGAGCTTGAGCTCTTCCTGGCTGGCGTGACCGGAGACATGCACCCCCGAGACCGCTTCGTAGATTACCCGGGCACCCAGCTTGAACAGGTAGTTGATGGTGCGGGCCACGAGTTTCTCGTTGCCGGGAATCGCGGACGCGGAGATGATCACCGTATCCCCAGGGATAATCGAGACCCGTCTATGGTCGGCGTTTGCGATCCGGGAGAGCGCCGACATTGGTTCCCCCTGGCTGCCGGTGGTAACCAGGACGATCTTCTCCGGCGGGAGCATGTCCACATCTTCCAGGTCGATGAGCATATTTGGCGGCACTTGCAGATAACCGAGTTCCATGGCGATCGACGCCACGTTGAGCATGCTGCGCCCGGCAAAGGCGAGTTTGCGCCCGTGCGCGGCCGCCGCATCCACGATCTGCTGGATCCGATGGATATTCGAAGCGAAGGTGGCGACGATGATCCGCCCACGGGACTGCAGGAAAAACTCCTCGAAGTTCTCGCCGAGCGCGCGTTCGGACGGTGTGTAGCCCGCGCGTTCCACGTTGGTGCTGTCGGAGAGGAGAACCAGCACACCTTGGTCGCCCAACTCCGCGAACTTGCGAAAATCCGTCACCTCGCCGGCCACCGGCGTATGGTCGAACTTGAAATCGGCCGTGTGCACGATGGTGCCGATCGGAGTATGGACCGCCAGAGCCACCACGTCGGCGATACTATGGTTGACGTTGATGAAATCTACCTTGAAGAGCCCGATCTGATGCTCCTCGCCCGCGCGGACCGGGATCATGGGCACGGTGTTTTCCAGACCGTGTTCGCGCAGTTTTCCCTGGGCCAGCCCCAGCGTCAGACGCGTTCCGTAGACCGGTACCTGCAGTTGCCGCACGACGTAAGGCAGGGCGCCGATATGATCCTCATGGCCGTGCGTCAGGACAATCCCCTGCACCTGCTGGGCATGCTCCAGGAGATACGTGATATCGGGGATGACGATGTCGATCCCGAGCATCTCTTCCTCAGGAAACATCAAACCAGCGTCAATCACCAGTATTTGCTGGTTATACTCAACGGCCCACATGTTCTTGCCGATCTCACCCACGCCGCCAAGGGGGATCAGGGATAGACTCTCGCTGGACGAGGACAACAAAAAAAAACACCCCCAAGATTACACCGGCCGCAAAGAACCGGCCTGCCATCACAGGTCCTATTATAACGCACTCGTGTCCAGCGGCACAAGTCGTGCGGGAAAGTTCTACAGCAAGCCCAACTGGCGCATGCAGCCCCGTAAGAGCTCGAGTTCCTTGGCATTGGCCTCGACGAGCGGCAATCTCAAGCCGCCGACTCTGAGGCCCAGCATGTTCACGGCCGCCTTGATCATGATCGGGTTGGTCGTCACGAAGAGCGCGCGGAAGAGAGGCGCTAGTTCCTGGTTGATCTTGGCGGCGTATTCGGTCTTGCCCGCCGCCTCCGCCTCGACCATTTCTTTGATGCGGCGCCCCACGAGGTGGGCGGCGACACTCACCACCCCCACCGCGCCGACCGACATCATCGGTAGGGTCATGAGATCGTCGCCGCTGTAGATGGCAAAATCCCGCGGAGTTTTCTCCCGGTATTCGGTTGTCTGGGATAGGTTACCGCTGGATTCCTTGACGGCGATGATGTTCTCGATCTCCGCCAGGCGGCCGAGTGTTTCGGGAGCGATGTTCACGCCGGTGCGACCGGGGATATTGTAGAGCATGACGGGCAGACGGGTGGCGCGGGCGATGGCGCGGAAGTGTTGGTAGAGCCCCTCCTGGGGCGGTTTGTTGTAGTACGGCGCCACCAGCAGGATTCCGTCGACGCCGCTCTTTTCCGCCTCCCGGGTCAACTCGAGGCTTTCGGCCGTGCTGTAGCTGCCGGTTCCGGCAATGACGGCCGCCCGTCCACCGACGACCTCAACCACCACGCGAAAGAGGTCGAGCTTTTCACGGTGCGTCAGCGTTGGCGACTCGCCGGTCGTGCCGGCCACCACCAGCCCGTCCGAGCCTGATTCCACCAGCCGTTGCGCCAGGATGCCCGCCTGCGTGAGGTCTACTTGCCCTTCCTGGTCAAACGGGGTCACCATCGCCGTCAAGACCCGCCCAAACTCAAGCATCGCCAGTGCCTCCCCCGTTCATTCTCCAGCCAGGCCGAACTCGTCGTGAAGCGCCTCAAGGGCTTGGACCATCTCTGCCATGCGCACCAGGCAGGAGATGTTCGTATGCGAGTCCGCGCTCTGGATAATGGCGATCCCCGCCCGATTGAGTCCCTTGACAACGCGGGCCATAACGCCCGGGACGCCGCGCATGCCCGCCCCCACGACGGATACTTTGGCCAGGGAGGTCGCCGCCTCGACAGAGAGGCCGAGTCCCCTGAGCAATTCCACCGCCTTTGGCACGCGATCCTCGCTGATGATGAAATTAACCGCCAGGGGTGAGACGTGGATCATGTCAACGCTGATCCCCGCGCCCGCCATCGTATCGAAGATCTCGATCGCCTTGCCGGTGGCGTTGACATCCTGCTCGGCGGCGATCTCGATCAGCGCCATGTGGCCGAGATGCGCCAAGCCCGTTACCACTTTGTCGTTCTTGATCTCCACCCCCGGCAGCGACCGCCCGTCCGTGACGAGAGTGCCCGCCGCGTCCGAGAAAGTGGAACGGATGCGAAGCGGAACCCGGCCTTCCATGGCAATCTCGACCGCGCGGGGATGAACGACCTTGGCCCCCAAGTGGGCCATCTCGCAGATTTCCGCGTAGGTCATGACGGTTAGGGGCTTTGCCTTGGTGACCAGACGCGGATCGGCCGTCATAACCCCATCGACGTCCGTAAATATCTCCACCACTTCGGCCTTTAGCGCCACACCGAGGGCGGCGGCGGTTGTATCGCTGCCGCCTCGACCGAGGGTGGTCACCTCCCCATCGGATGTGATCCCCTGGAACCCGGCCACAACCGCGATCTTGTTCTCCGCCAAGGCGCCGGCCAACGCATCCGGTCTGACCTCCAGAATACACGCGTTGCCATAGGAACGATCCGTCAAAATACCCGCCTGACCTCCGGTAAAGGCAACGGCATCCAGGTTTGAGGCTCTTAGGGCCTGGACCATGACGACCACGGAGATAATCTCGCCGCAGGACATCAGGAGGTCGAGTTCCCTGGCCCCGGGCCTTACGCCTTCAGAGCCGGCAAGCTGGATCAAGGTGTCGGTGGCATATGGTTCACCGGCGCGGCCCATGGCGGAAACGACGACCACCGGCGAGAAGCCGTTGGCGAGGGCTTCACGTACCTTGCCAATCACCGCGCGCCGGCCTTCGGCCGTGGCGACCGAAGTGCCGCCGAACTTCTGGACGATAACCCGCAACGATCCCCCTCCTTTTGCCTCCTCCGCGTCTCCGGGAATCCCGCCCGGCGCGGCTATCCCGTCTTGGCGATCAAGAGCGGCTCGAGTTGCTTGCCATCGAGGGCCGCTTCGATTGCCGCCGGTAAGAGTTCCAGCTTCGCGACGAGCGAGTTGGCTTTGGTTTCCGGACTATCCTGGCCGAACGGGACGAAGTAATAATGCTTGCGTCCGAGCAGGGCCGCAAGATTGACCATATTTCCGGACAGGCCGTCGTTGGTCGAAATAGCGATTACCACCGGCCGCTGATTGCGTAGATGCGCCTTGCAGGCCAGGGTGACCGGCGTATCGGATATCCCGTTGGCCAGTTTGGCCAGGGTATTACCAGTGCATGGCGCGACAACCATCACATCGAGCAACCCGTGCGGCCCGATCCCCTCCACGCTTACCAGATCGGTCCAAGGCTGCCGGCCGCATACCTTGGTGAACCTGGCCACGACCTCGGCTGCACGCCCGAAACGCGTATCGGTCTGGGCGACCGAGGCGGAGAGGATCGGGAAGAGTTCGGCGCCTTTGGCCGCCACAACGTCCAGGATCGGCCAGATTGCCGGAATAGTGCAGTGCGAACCGGTCAAGGCGAAACCGATACGTTTACCCGCGAGATCCATCGCCGCTCACCTTCCTGCTTGCCCCAGTTCCTTTTGGATTATGGCAGGAAGGGTCGCGGAGAGGATGCGGCCGGCCGACTCCGGCGCGACCTTGCCCGGCAGACCGAGCGCCAGTTTGGCCCGGCGACCGAGAGCCGCGGCGGCTTCGAAATCAACGCCCCCGGGCGCCGAGGCAAGATCGATCAGGTAAACGGAGGGTTTCGTCAATACGAGCAACTCTCTCGGCACCACGAGCGCGGGAACGGTATTGACGACGAGATCGGCGCGGCCGATCTCCCCCGGTAAATCGCAAAAACCGACCGATCGGCATCCCATCTCGTGCGCGCGAGCCTTGAGCGCCGGTCGGTTGGCGGCGACCCAAGTATCCGCCCCAACCGCCTTGAAAAGCCTCGCCGTGGTAAGGCCCACGCGACCCAGACCCAAAACGAAGCAGCAACAGCCGTGGATCGTAATCGGCAGCCCTTCCATGGCCAACTGCAACGCGCCTTCAGCCGTGGGAATCGAGTTCAGGATCGCGATCTCGTCGATCTCGGCATATTCGACTAATCTATGGCCGCCCGCCTCGACATGGCGCTTGGCTTCCTTTGGCAGGCTGCCCGCCACGATCAGGGTCCCCGGGAGGAGCGCCCGCCAAAACTCAGGGTCAAGCTTAACAACCGGTAGTCCCGGGAGGGTGTTCACACCGCCGTCCCGGTTTACTCCGGAGATAGGCAGCACCACGACGTTCGCGCCGGCCAAGGCCTCGGTCAATGAGCCGGCCCCAGTGACCCCTGGTTCCGTAGATTCAGGCAACGCATAGGTTCGTACCCGGCCGCCCAAACGTGCGACTTCCGCGGCCACGGCCGCCTGACGCAGGTCGCCACCGATCACCGCCACGGTTAAGCCGGCAAGTGATGCTGGCATTATCCGCATTCCCCTTCCGACGTGTCTTCCGCCGCAGTATTATATTCTTCCGTCGGAAGCGGGGTGCCGCCGGCCCCGGCAAGACGAATAAAGCAAGTACAAAGTACTAAGTACAAAGTACAAAGTGCTTAAACGGTGCAAAACACCATCTTCACCGCGGGGCGAATGACGCGGAGATGCGCTGGGAAACCGTTTTGAACATCATTGCCACGGTCCGGAGTGTCCCCGGAAACTCTTATCGGAACTCACCCCCGTCCCCTTCGCTTACGCGGAAGAGAGGGTGGTCGAAGACCGGGGGTAAGTTGACCTTTTCTCAGCGTGGGCGCGAACTTAATTCTGCCCGGAATAGGAATCCTGAGGCCGCAAGGAATCGCGTTTCATAGTTTCATATTTAGTACTTCGTACTTCGTACTTAGTACTTAACTTATGGCTCCTCGAGCCCCAGCAGCTTCTCCAGCCCATACGTGATGCCTGGCCTTTGCCGCACCTCGCGCACGGCCAGCATCACGCCGGGCATGAACGAGGAACGGGCGAAGGAGTCGTGTCTGAGCGAGAGTATCTGGCCTTCCAAGCCGAAAAGCACTTCCTGGTGCGCGACCAGACCCGGCAGCCTGACGCTGTGCAGGCGCAAACCGCCTTTATCCGCGCCGCGGGCGCCGGGGATCTTTTCCTCGCTCTGACGCTCCGGTGCGGCTTCATTCCTCGTCGCCAGGATCATCTCGGCGGTCTTGACGGCCGTGCCCGAAGGAGCGTCCAGTTTGGCGTCGTGATGTAGTTCGATGATCTCGGCGCGGGGGAAATAGCGGGCGGCAATGGCGGCGAAATGCATCATCAACACGGCGCCCAAGGCAAAATTCGGGGCGACGACCACTTTGCCGTAATGAGCCGAGACCTGGTCCGCAATCCGCGCCAGTGCTTCGGCGTTGATGCCGGTCGTACCGATGACGGCGGCCGTCCCGTGGACAAGCGCCGTGGAAATATGCGCCAGGGCCGTATCGGGCGCGGTAAAGTCCACCATGACTTCGGCGCGGGACCGTGTCAGCGCCGCCGCCAGATCCGGTTCGAGCCGCACCCCGGTTTCGCCCGTGCCGGCCAAGGTGCCGGCATCCTCGCCGGCCGCGTTGATGTCCACCGCGGCGACCAGGGCCATATCCTCCTGCGCCAAGACGGTTTTGACGACTTCCCGGCCCATCCGTCCCGCCGCGCCCACGACCGCTACCCTGATTTTCTCCGTCAGCTTGCAGACCCCGCTTTCTTGGGAAAAATGCAAAACCCCGGCAATCACATGAATCAATGATTTACTAAGATTCTCCTATAAATGCGCGGTCGTGTCAAGGGCCGGAGGATTGGCGCCTACGTATACTAAAGATACAACCGGACTGGCGCCGGCTCGATAAAGGCGAGTCAGGGCTTGGATGCTTCGACGCGAGACGTTTTCAAGGAGATTTGCATTGCCCCAGGGGCCTTTCATGGCTGGCCTTCTGCCTCGGTAGATTAAGCTCGTTTGGAGCGCGCTCATGAACATCCTGGAGATCAGCACCGCGCGGATCTGGGGCGGCGGCGAGGTACACCTGCGGGCGCTCTGCTTTGGCCTGCTCCGTCGGGGGCACGACGTGGCCGTGGCCTGCAAGCCGGGTACGCCCGTGCATGAAGTCCTGGCCGCCGACGGTCTGCCGCTGCTGCCGCTCGAGGAAGACGGCGTCCGCGATCTGGCGCGCGCGTGCGTGAGCCGCCGCATCGACGTCATCCACGCCCACCAAAGCAAAGGCGCTGAGTTGGCCGTGGCCGCGCGGTACCGCGCGGGGAGGCCGTACGCGGTCCTCACCCGCCACGCTCTGGGGCCCCCGGACGACGGGATCCCCGCGGCCGGGCTGGCGCGGATCATCGCCGTCTCCCGGGCCGTGGCCGATGACTGCCTGGCGGCGGGCTTCACCGCCGGCCGCGTCAAAGTCGTGCCCAACGGTGTTGATGTGGCGCGGTTTCGGCCTGGAATACCGCCCGCCTCCCGCGCGCGCCTCGGCCTGCCGCCGGAGGTCTCCGTCGTGGTGCTCACCGGGCGGCTCAGCAAGGAAAAAGGCTGCCTCCACGCCCTTGCGGCGCTCCTCCCGTTGCTGCGGGAAGATGCTTTGCATCTAGTGATCTTGGGCGACGGGGAGGAACGCGGCCGCCTGGAGCGTCTCGCGGCAAAGAACGGCGCCGGGGATCGAGTCCTCTTCCTTGGTCAACAGCCCGATGTCCGCCCCTTTCTGGCCCTGGCCGACGCCGTCGTCTCCCCCGGCCCCCGGGAAGCCTTCGGCCTCGCCACACTGGAGGCCATGGCCATGGGGCGGGCGGTCGTGGCCGTGGACGCGGGCGGCGTGCCGGAAGTCATCGAGGATGGCCGCGACGGCTTGCTGGTGCCGCCGGGGGACGGCCTGGCGCTGGCGGCGGCGGTCTATAGATTGGCCGGGGATGAGGAGTTAAGGCGGACGCTCGGGGAAGGGGCGCGAAAGAGGGCGATGGAGTTTTCGGAGGAAAGGATGGTGGAAAGGACGGAAGAGGTGATGCGGGGAGCGGGAGTGCATGCGGAGAGGCGGGTGTAGGGGCACCGGTAACACCTGATTCTATTGGATAAGATACTGAAAATAACCGCACCGAAGGACCGCGATAACAGATACTTCCCTAAGCAAAACTCAATTCGTCTCATTTACGAAATACCAGTGTTGCCTAATCTTTTTCACTACTAATAGAGGTCATGTCCCGTCAAGTGGTGTAAAAAGGGTTCCAGCGCCATGATGCCGCCTATGAGACCTTAGTATCCAACAGCAACTCGGTAGGCTTGGGCGGAGGCAGATTTCTGAGCACTTTCGC
>JBLNCE010000030.1:0-19985 GCA_050260415.1 Bacteroidota bacterium
TTGCCTTTTGCCTCACGCCTCACGCCTCATTGCCTCTTGCCTATCTCTAGTGTGTTTCTTTCCTTACCACCGGCGTGACTGTGATCCGATTCAGCCCATCGCGGGAAACACCGGACACGGGGATGCTGCGCATACCGTCGGGCAAGGCGTACCGGGCGGAAAACGTGCCGTCAGGCCTGAGTTCGATCGGTTGCTCATCGATGGTCACCTTCGCATCAGGCTGCGTTGCACCGTAGACGATGAGTTCGGTCCCCACCACCAGCCAGAATTGGCGCTCGGGGCCGGGAAGGCGAAAACCGCTCCCGAGCGAACTGACCGCGCCCGATCCCATCTGCCGGGCCAGGCGCCGGCTTAGGGATTCGACGACCTCCACGGAACTGAGGCCGGGGCCGAGCCCGGCCGCCAAGCCGTAGAGCCGGCGAAAGCTTTCCTCCACGATCATCCATTCTTCGTCCACTACGTCCGAGACGCGATCCACCGGCGTGGTCACCGCATTAGAGCGTATGATGGGCAGATAACCCCGGCCCGGGACATCGGCGCCGAACTCGACCAGAAACGTGTGACCCGGGCGGCCCGCCTCAATATACCAGCTGCGTGCGTCATGATGTATGGGGACGTCATATTGATCCGGTGTGCCGCCGCTTAGGTCGTAGACTCTCAGCATATTCTGGCATTCCCATAATTCCCGAGATGTCTGCGCCCGAAACGAATCGCGCTCCGCCGCGCCTATTTCCCAATAACAGTGGAGCCAATAGGGGTCGCGTACCAGGAGGACGATCCGCGTCCGGTTATAGCCGTGCGGCAGATGGTACTCGGCCCAATCGCCGGGCTTGGCAGGCGACGGCTGCGCTATGCCCTCGGAGTATAAGGACTCCTTGATTTCCTCCGCGGCCTGCCTGACAAGGACCATCACGTCGCCGGCTTGCTGGACGGCAGTCTCGTTTACCCTGGTTTCTTGGTTAGGTGATGCTACCCTAGGCTCACCTACCAGGTCCTCCCTGGTCATATGGATCCCCCTTTGGTCCTTGGACGCCCAAAGCGTCCGAACTTAACGCCTGAGTTGATCGCGTAGGCCGTATCTAACCAGTACTGTTTCTGCCAATTTATTGCAAGGCTTCGCCGGGCAATTTCCCTTATAATATGGCTCTGCGGATGATCCTTTTATGCAGTGGGAACGAGAGCAAATTTCCTGTTCTTGCCTTGGCTGTTCTTGGCGGGAGGATTCAAGGGCGCTGCGGCGAATCTTCCACATTAAGCCAAGCCAGAACAAAACAAGACCAGACAGGATGGGATCAGGAAGCCCATCGCTAACACGAGGTGGTCGCATGAAACCCAAACCCCGGCTGGCTTTGCCGCTGGTGCTGGTATTGCTGATTTCCCTGCCCGCCGGCGCCGCCAAGATGACCTGGGGATTCCGGCAGGATGGGTTCAGATTCGAGGCAATCCTCTCCGTGGGGGCCAAAGACCTCGATCGTGACGGCCGGCCCGAACTAATCATCAGCGGACGGAACTATCTCGATCGCGAGGCATACATCGAGGTCTACCGTTGGGAGAATAAAGCCTTCGTTCCGGTTTGGCGCACGCCGAACCTCGAGGAAAGCGAGAGCACTCTGTTCGCGCTTCCGGTTACTTGGCCCGATGGCCCGGCCCTCGTTGCGCTGACGCGCACCAGTTATCATATTTTTCGCTGGCGAAACGGGGCTTATACAAAGGAGTCCAGCGGCCCCGTTGGTGTCACGGCCGAAGAGGCAGCGGCCGGCGATCTCGACGGGGATGGATCCGACGATTTGGTCATCAGCACGACACTGCGCAACACCAAAAGTTGGCGGGAGAAGAACCTCCGTTTTCTCTCCTGGCGCAACGGGCGGCTTGAGCTTGGGCCGGCCTCCGAGGCGGTCGGTAACATCCGCGCGCTCGCCGTTGGCGATCTAAACCGTGATAGACGGGCGGAAGTAGTGACGGATACGGGTGCGGCCAACGCCGCCGGGGAATTTCGCGTGTTCAGCTACGCGGAAGCGTGGCGGCAGATCGCATCGGCCAAGGCGCCGATGCCGGCCGCGTCCTACGGCTTCACCATCGGCCGGCTCTTTCCCGAACCGGGCATCTTCCTCCTGGCCGCGTGCCAACCGGGTAAGCTCAGGGGATTCCGATTGACGAACGCCGGCTTGACGCCGGCGGGGGTCGATCTGAGCTACCAAGGCAGTCCGGTGGGTATGACCACCGCCGATCTGGATGCCGACGGCCGTGAGGAGGTCGTCGTGGCCGGTTTTCCCGCCCGCATCCAGATTCTCTTTCCCGCCGCGTCCCGAATCAGCATCACTGTTGACGGCGTGGAGAAAAGCCCGATTGAGCCCCTGCAAAACTGGGAAGGGACCGTCTTTGCCGAAGCCGGCGATCTCGCTAATATCCTCGGCTTCAACCTGAGCGGAACCGCCGACCGCGCGAGCCTGACCTTAGCCGGCCCGGACGGGCAAAGTCATACCTTGACCGTTACCGCTGGATCGACCGCCACCTATGACGGTGCCCCCATCGATCTGGGGCGCGGCGGCCGTCTCTACGGCGGATATTTATACCTGCCCGTGCAAGCCGTGGCCAGCCTTGCCGGGTACGAGACAATCTGGGAGGAGACCCGGTCGTTGCTCTCCCTTCGGCGGGCGACGCGGACATGAACCGGCGTTTTGCAAGCGTCGGCCGGGTCTGCGCCTGGCTCCTGCTCTGCCTGGGCCTTGCTTCATGTACCGGCTGGGCGCAAGCCGTACTGGAATTGGGTGCCACCGAGCCGGCATGTCTTGGCCGGCCGGTACTTCTCCGTGTCATGACTTATAATGTTCATCACGGCGCCGGCCCGGCCGGAGAGCCGCGTTTGGACGAGATGGCGCGGTTTTTGAACGACAACCGCCTCGACCTGATCGGCCTCCAGGAGATTGACCGCAACTGGTCGGACCGGAGCGGCTTTCGCGACCAGGCCGCGGAACTGTCCCGCACCACCGGGATGTATGCCACCTTCTTTCCCACGCTTACCCAGGGGCAGGACTCCGGTTACGGCCTGGCCATCCTGTCGCGTTTCCCGTCGGTGCGGCAAGTCTCGGGTCTCTATAGCCAGGCGCGCGAACCACGCGGTTACCTCGCGGTCGAGGTCCAGGTGGCCGGCAGGCAGGTCAGCTTCGTGGTCACGCACCTCGGCCTCGATGCGGCGGAACGCGCGCGCCAGATCGAGGAGCTGGCCGCCGCTATCGAGACCTTGCCGGGACCGCTGGTCCTGGCCGGGGATTTCAACTGCCGCCCCGAGGATCCGGCCACCCAGGTTCTAACCTCGTCGCTCAAGGATGCCCTGAGCGCGGTCGGACGGAGCGCGGAAGGCACCTTGTTGACCGCGGACGGGACGCCGGGGGCCCGCATCGACTTCCTCTTTGCGACGCCCGAATGGCGGATCGAGGATAGCCTCGTACCGGGGGTGCAATACTCCGATCACCGCCCGGTCGTGGCGTACCTGTCTTTTTATGTGGAACGAAGCGAGCCTTGAAGGTTCGCCCCATCAAGTCGTACAGGTTCCAGCCTTTTTCCGCCAAAACGGTCTTCGCCTTTTTGATTCTCGACTTTCGATATTTGCCTCTTGCTTGTCCTGTTATCATCCGCCCTCCGGCGTGGTATGATTAGTCAGGGGGCGATTACCCTGCGTATGTTCGCGGACTACCACACACACACCGTCTTTAGTCACGGCGCCGGCACGGTGGCGCAAAACGCCCGTGCCGCCGGCATCAGAGGTTTAGAGGCCGTCGGGATCGCCGATCACGGTCCGGCAAACTGGTTCGGGGTCGGCGTGGGTTCTCTGGCGACATTCGATCGGCTCCGGCGTGAAGTGGACCGCTGCCGGCGCCAATTCAGCGGCTTGCGTATCCTCGCGGGAACCGAGGCGAATATCATCAGCTTTGAAGGCCACCTCGACGTCCCGGCCGCGGTACAACGGCAATTGGACCAAGTCTTGGTGGGTTTTCATACCCAGGTCACGCCCAAGTCGTGGCAGACCGGCTGGCGCTTTGTGAGCGGGTCGCTCCTGGCCAGGCTCAGCAAGAGCCAGAGGCGGCGGGCACGGACGGCCAATACCAAGGCCATCGTGGAAGCAATGGCCAGGAATAGAATCGATATCATCACCCATCCCGGCCTAAAAGTAGCCATCGATACCACGGAACTGGCGCGGGCAAGCGCGCGTTACGGGGTGGCCCTGGAGATCAACGCGCGCCACGGCGTGCAGTCCCTCGGTTTCGTGCGTGCCGCGGCACGTGCGGGCGCGGTCTTTGCCATCGGCAGTGACGCGCATCACCCCGCGGCCGTGGGACGCCTGGATCCGGCCATCCGCGTGGCGGAAGCCGCCGGGTTGGACGCCAGCCAGATAATCAATGCCTATCCTGAAGGAGGTTAGAAGCACACGGCCGCGCAAATGCAAGCACCCATCAGATATGTGATCATCACGGGACTCTCGGGCGCGGGCAAATCCGAGGCCATAAAGTGCCTGGAGGATTTGGGCTATTTCTGCGTGGACAATCTCCCACCCGCGTTGATCGGTAAGTTTGCGGAGCTATGCGCGCAGTCCGGCGGCAAGATCAGCCGCGTGGCCCTGGTGGTCGATATTCGCGGCGGCGGCTTCTTTGACGATGTGACCGGCGCCTTGGAAGAGCTCGAAGAGACGGGTTTTGCCTATGAAATCCTCTATCTGGAGGCGGACGATGATGTGCTCGTACGCCGGTTCAAGGAGTCGCGGCGCCGCCATCCCATGTCCGCCTCGGGCAGCATCCTCGAAGGCATCCGCGCCGAACGAGAACGCCTCCAGGAACTGCGCGGCAAGGCGGCCAGGATCATCGACACCACCGGCTTGAGCGCCCGGGATCTCTGGCGGCAGATTACCTCCGCGTACGGCAACACTTCGGAACGGGAGCGGCTTCTTGTCACCGTCATTTCATTCGGCTTCAAGCACGGCCTGCCCCTGGACGCGGATCTCGTATTTGACGCGCGTTTTCTACCCAATCCTCACTACGTGGATTCCTTGCACGATCTAAACGGCAACGACCGATCGGTCGTGGACTACGTCATGAAATGGCCGACCGCTGTCAAGTACGTGCAACGGCTCATCGACCTGGTGGGGTTCCTGTTGCCGCAATACCGAAAGGAAGGCCGCACCAACCTGCTCGTCGCGGTAGGATGCACTGGGGGCCAGCACCGATCCGTGGTAATCGCCAACCGGCTGGGGGAGTTCATCCGGGAACAAGGCTACCGGGTGCTCGTCGATCACCGGGATATCGCCGCCGAACGCGCCCATACCGCCAGGGGGTGAAGGCATGACGACCTTGATCAAGCCCGGCTGGGGCGGTGCGGCCATCATCGCCGCCGGCGCGCTGGGGGGTGCCTTGCTGGCCTTGACCGCCAGGGACGGGGTGTTCTCCCCTATGCTGGTGATCTCGGGCTTGGCCGGCCTGACCTTGGCCTGGCTGGCCTGGCGCAACGTGCGGCGGGGGTTCTTGAACGGCCTCTGGGAGAGCAGCCATGTCCCCGCGGCCGCCAAGGGGCCGAAGATCGTCGTCATTGGCGGTGGTACCGGCCTCGGCACCATTATCAGGGGGCTGAAAAACATCACCGACAACCTCACGGCCGTCGTCACCGTGGCGGATGACGGCGGGAGCTCCGGCAGGCTTCGCCAGGAATTCGGCATCCTGCCGCCGGGAGATATCAGGAACTGCCTCATCGCCATGGCCGACCTGGAACCGCTCATGGAACGTCTCATGCAATACCGGTTCGAGGGCGGCATCGGCCTCGCCGGGCATAATTTCGGCAACCTCTTCTTGACGGTGATGACGAACATCACGGGCGATTTCGAGCTGGCCATCAAGGAATCCAGCAAAGTCCTGGCCGTGCGGGGGCAGGTGCTGCCGGCCACCTTGGAGGATGTCTCCCTGCGCGGCCTCATGCGCGACGGCACGGAGGTGCGCGGCGAATCCAACCTCCGCCTCAAGAAAGTCGGCATCGAGCGCATTCATCTGGATCCGGCGGAATGCAAACCCGTGCCGGAAGCCTTGACCGCCATCGCGGAGGCCGACGCGATCGTGCTGGGACCGGGCAGTCTCTATACCAGCGTGATCCCGAACCTCCTCGTCCGGGAGATCGCCGAGACGATCCGGCAGGCGCCGGGATTGAGGGTCTATGTGTGCAACGCCATGACCGAGCCGGGCGAGACAACCGGTTACAGCGCCAGCGAACACGTGCAGGCGATCCTGGACCACGGCGGCCAGGGTCTCATCGACGTGGTCCTGGTCAATACGGAGCCGGTCCCACCGGACTTGGTCGAGGCCTATGCCCGGGAAGGCGCCGGGCCGGTCGCGGCCGATCTCGACCGGATCGCCGCCCTCGGCATGACGCCCCTCGGGGAGCCGTTGATCATCAAGAAAGACGTGGTCCGGCACGACGCGGAGAAACTAAGCCGCATCCTCATGAGTCTGATCCGCGTCCGGCGGCTTTCCACCGGTCCCGGCGCACGTTGGCGCCGCCGGTTCCACAAGGCGATGCGGCAGTTGGTGCGGGGGTAAAAACCTTATCGTGGGTGGAAGGATCAACCATACCCACATCCCGCGCCGCAGGCTGAAGCCTCCCGCCGACAAGACGCGAGCCCTCCTTGGCTACGGGGGATAGGGTTCCATACAAAGCTGCGGTTCCATCTAACCTCTAACCTCTTGCCTCTTGCCTTATCTTCGTGTACAATGTTCTTGTCACTCAAACTGAATAGTACCTTCAGGGCAGGGTAAGCTCCGCGCTTGTCGAGGAGCGATTCCCGACCGGTGGTGAGCGGGAAACCGCAAGTCCACGCGCTGTCCGGGACGATGCACATCGTCGTCTCGGAACGGCAGATCTGGTGCAAATCCAGAACCGACGGTAGAGTCCGGATGAAAGAAGGTTTACAAGAAGCCGCTCTTTGCGATGCCCTGAATTGCTATTCAGGGCATCTTTTTATGCCGGAGGCCGGCCATGATCCAGGTGCGGGAAGTATCGCTCTCCTATAGCGGCCATGAACGCGAATTGGAAGATGTCTCGTTCGCGGCGAACGCCGGTGAGTTCGTCAGCCTCGTCGGCCCGAGCGGGTGCGGCAAGTCCAGCCTACTGCGGATCATCGCCGGCGTCCTGAAACCCCTCGCTGGACGGGTAACGGTCGGGGGACAGCTGGTCGAGAACCGCCTGGCGAAGGTCGGTTTTGTCCCCCAGGACGGACTGCTCCTGCCTTGGCGAAAAGTCCTGGCCAACGTGGCGCTGCCGCTCGAACTGGCGGGCATACCGGCGGCTGAACGCGAGCGGCGGGCGGGCGCCCTGCTGGAACTCGTCGGCATGGCGTCGGCCGCGACGAAATACCCCGACGCCCTCTCCGGCGGCGAACGGCAGCGGGTGGCCATCGCCCGGGCCTTGGCCGGCGCCCCGGAGGTGCTGCTGCTCGACGAGCCCTTTGGCTCCCTGGACGCCATCACCCGGGACGAACTCAACTTGACCCTCCAGGACGTCTGGCTCCATACGAACGCCACCGTCCTCCTCGTCACGCACAGCATCGCGGAGGCGGTCTTCCTTTCCGACCGGGTCCTCGTCATGGGGGAACGGCCCGGCCGGATCCTGGGGACGGTCGCGGTCGAACTGCCGCGGCCGCGCGGCACCGCCGATCTTGGCCGGCCCGATCTGGCGGCGCTGGCCAGCAAGGTCCGGAGCATACTGGCGGCTGGAGGTGAGACGCATGCGGGCCGCGTCTCATGAGTCAAGCGGGCTCATCTGGGGTTTATGCGGAATGGCTCTGTTCTTCCTGGGTTGGGCGGCCCTCGCCGGGCTTTACCCGCCTTTCATCCTGCCGGGACCCGGCGCCGTCCTGGCACGTTTGCCGGATTTTCTGAGGGAAGGCTATGCCCGCCACCTCTGGGTCACCCTCATGGAAGCGGGGACGGGTTTTCTGTTGGGGTTGTCCCTGGCCCTGCCCCTCGGCACGGCCCTGGCCCGCTGGCGCTGGCTCGAAAAGCTTGTGGCGCCCTACATCGTCGGCGCGCAGGCGATCCCCATCGTCGCGCTGGCTCCCCTGCTCATTCTCTGGTTCGGCACGGGGCTCCTGCCAAAAGTACTGGTCGCCGCCCTCGTGGCTTTTTTTCCCATCCTCACGAATGTGATCGTGGGGTTCAAGAGCGTCGATCCCCGCCTGGTGGAGCTGCTGACCATCATGGGTGCCGGCCGGTGGCGGCGTTGGCGCCTGCTCGAGGTGCCGGCGGCTTTGCCGGTCATCTTCGCCGGGCTGCGCGTGGGCTTGACTCTGTCCGTGATCGGCGCCGTGGTCGGCGAGTTCGCGGGCGCGGATCGGGGTTTGGGGTTTCTCGTCAACTGGGCCAAGGGGCTTTTCGATACGCCGTTGATGTTCCTGGCCCTGATCCTTTTGGCGATGATCGGCGTCGCCCTCTATCTATCCCTGGTCTTGGCGGAGCGTCTGCTCATCCCGTGGCGGAGTAAATAGACAAACCAGATTAACAGGAGGAGTATTTATCTATGAAAAAACGTATGTTCTTTGCGATCCTATCCGCGACCCTTGTTCTGGGTATAGCTTTCCATCTCCCGGCCCAGGGACGTGAGACGCGCACGGTCCGGGTATCCATGGGCTACATCCCCAACGTCCAGTTCGCCCCGTGGTACGTGGCGGAGGCGCTGGGCTACTTCGCCCGGGAAGACATCAAGGTCGAGATGGATTACAGCATGGACGTCGACGGCCTGCTCCTCCTGGGCCAGGGGAAGAAAGATTTTGCCGTGGCCGGCGGCGACATGGTGATCATCGGCCGCTCCCAGGGGCTTCCCATCACGTACGTCGCCACGTTATACGCCAGATTCCCGGTGAGCATCGTCTCATTGGCGGCGGCGGACATCAAGACCCTCGGCGACTTGCGTGGCAAGCGGGTTGGCTTGCCTTTCTTGAGCGGCACGAGCTATATCGCCATGCGGGCCATGTTGGCCCAGGCCAAAATGCAGGAGAGCGACCTGAGACTCCTGGCGGTCGGTTACACGCAGATCCAATCGCTCCTGACGGACAAGATCGACGCTGCGGTCGTCTTCGCCAATAACGAACCGGTCCAACTGGCCGTGCAGGGGCATAAGTTTTTCCAGATAAACTCGTCCGACTATTTCCCCCTCGTGGGACACGGCCTGGTCACAAGCGAGCGGCTGATAAAGGAAGACCCCGCCCTCGTGCGCGCCTTTACGCGGGCGACGGTCAAGGCCATGGACTATACGCTCCACAATCCCAAAGAGGCCTTTAAACTTGTCCAAAAGGCGATCGACTTGCCCGAGAAGGACGCCGAAGTGCAATACCGGGTTCTGCAAGCTTCGATGCGGCTATGGGAGAACGCCTACACGGGCAAGCACGGCCTCGGCAGTTCGGACCCCGCGGCGTGGGCCGATTCGCAGCGGTTCATGCTCGAACACGGGTTTATCAAGAGCACGACCGATGTGAGGAAGATAATGAGCAACGCGTTTCTTAAATAAGTACAAAGTACAAAGTACTAAGTACTAGGTACTAAGTAATGACGTTAGACGTAAAAACATTTGGATAATCTAACCACGAAACACGCGAAAGGCACGAAAATTACACGATAAATCACTTTCGTGGCCATTCTTGTGTTTCGTGGTTTTACAACTCGACCCAATCCCCGTGTTCCCGCGCCCATGCCCGGCACTCTTCGTGCAGCCGTTGCCGGATCTCGGCATGGCGATCGTCCGCGGCGAGGTTCTCCATCTCCAGGGGATCCGTTCGTAAATCATACAGTTCCGGGGCATCGTCAGGGTCGTAGATGTATTTATAACGGCGCGTGATCACCGCGCGCCGGATCTCGCCTAGATCGGGATTTCCCGAATACTGGCAAAACACGCTTCTATCCAGGGGGGCCGCGTCGCCGCTAATGGCTCCGGCCAACGACCGGCCATCGAGGTCCGGCAGGGGGAGGCCGCCGATCAGATCAACCAGAGTGGGGAAGACGTCCAGGTGGGAGACGGGAACGTCAAAGGTGCGCCCCCTTCCGCCCGGGACGCTGACGACCAACGGGATCCGGATCGCTTGTTCGTAGAGTTCCATCTTTTGATACATACCGTGCTGGCCTAGGTGATCGCCGTGATCCGCGGTAAAGACCACCACCGTCCGCCCGGCCTCACCCGTTTCCTCGAGGGCTTGTAGAATACGGCCGATCCCGTCGTCGGCCAGACGAACCAACCCGAGGTGCGCCGCCCAGGCCCGGCGCCAGCCGTCCATGGAGACACCGGCCGCCAGCTGCGCGGCCACGCATTCGCGCCGCCGCGGAGGCTCGCCGCGCGCCGGCATGCCGATGTTGGCCGGCAATTCCACCGCCTCGGGAGGGAAGAGCGAGAAGTAAGGCTCCGGCAGGTGCAACGGCGGATGCGGGGCCCACAAATTGACGAAGAGCGCGAACGGTCCGCTTTTCTGGCCGCGGATAAACTCGACCGCACGCCGGCAATAATAGACGTCCCGGAAGTATTCCTCGGGGTACGGCCATCTCGAGACCGCGGCATTGGAATACCTGGTCTTCCTTACGACCCCGCGGGTCTTTTCCAGGACTTCGTCCTGATGGCCCGGGGGACGCCCCGGGAAGAAACCTTGCGCCTCGGCATACCGCGCATAATCTTCATTGCTTACCCAGGCGGCGAAGGGAAACCGGTCCTTGAGGCACGGCTTGACCCGTATATGGTCGACACCGATCTGCGCCACATGGTAACCGCGCTCGTGGAGGTACTGTTGGATGGTAACGTTGTCCCGCGCGCGCACGCCGTGCCAGTCATTAAAGACCACGCCGTTCTTGGTGGGATAGAGGCCCGTGGCCAAGGCGGTCCGGGCGGGCACGCAGAGGGGGCAGGTGTTATAGGCCCTGGTGAATACCGTGCCGCGGGAGGCTAATTGATTGAGGCGCGGCGCCACTTCCAGACCGGCCTGGACCATGCCCAGGCTGTCGGCACGCTGGTGGTCCGTCATGACGACCAAGATATTCAGCGTTTCCTTCGACAAAACAGGACCCCTGCCTTTGAACCGGGATTTCTGGCGCACCTTGACCGGCCGCGGCTGTTGCCCTTGAAGTCGAGGGTAAGCGCATGGCCGCCTCGAGACTCTGGAGAGGCGCGTCGGCGGTGGGGAACCGCCGTTCTCGATCTTGGTGGGACGATGTCCATGTTCCAGTGATAACAATACTGTGGCCGCCCCATGATTCCTCTCGGCAAACGCCATGGAACTGCGCAATTAAATTGCGCGCCCAAAGTCCCCTTAATATCCGCCGCTGCTGTGGCGGCTCCTGTCACCTCCTTCGTGTCGGAGGAGGAATCAATCCCCGCTCTCGGCCGGGGCCAAGACACCGGCGGCGAGGGGGCGGCAGGAATTCCTGATGACCAGCTCCGGTTGGAAAGAATAGACTTTGCGCTCATGACTGTTGGAGACAGTGCCGTCTATCTGCCCCAGCAAAAGATGGGCCGCGAGCCGTCCCGCTTCCTGCTTGGGATGGGTCAGGCTGGTCAAGCGGATGGGTTGCAGTTGCGCCAGGACCGAATCGTCGAAACCGACCACCGAGATGTCGTCGGGCACGGTGAGACCCGCCTCCCAGATGGCACGGTAACCATCCACGGCCGTCTCGTCGTTATAATAGAAGATGGCCGTCGGCCGCCGCGGGCCAAGGGCCAGCAATTCCTTGGTCTGCAGATAGCCCACGGGCGTATACGGCTCTGGTTCGCGAAACGGCCTCACGAGAAGGGGATCCAGCACGCAGCCGGCATCGGCCAGGGCAAGTTGGTAACCGCGGAACCGGTTGACGGCGGGTAGATGGACCTCTTTGTAGACCATGGCGATACGCCTGTGCCCCAGATCCGTCAGATACTTGGTGGCCTTGTAACCCCCCTCCTCGTCGCGAAGGACGATGGCCGGAGCCTGCAGCGTGGGAACCTCCGTGTCCATGAAGACCATCGGGATCCCGTCATCGATCATCGCCTGGAATTGCCCGAGGTTCGGGTTGGGTAAGGCGCTCATGGTTGGTTCCACGATCACCCCGCGCACCCCGTTCTCTTTCAGACGCTGCAACGCCCGTCCTTCTTGACGGAAGTGGTGGTTTGAGTGGGCCAGGACCAGTTGATAGCCCGCCGCTTGCGCCACTTCATCGATACCGCGCACGATCTCCGGGAAGATGTACGTCGTGATCGCCGGACTCAACAGGGCGATGGTGCGTTGTTCCGCGGCCTTCTTGACCGGCGCCGGGCAGATGAACGTACCGCGCCCTTGCTCGCGGCGAAGCCAACCGTCGTTCACCAATTCGGACAGGGCTTGGCGCACCGTAAAGCGGCTCACCCCAAACTGCTGCATCAGTTCCGACTCGGAGGGCATGACGCCCCCCACCGGATACTGCCCGTTTCGGATCCCCGCCATCAACGCCTGTTTGACGCGGGTGTACTTTGGGATCTTGTCCCCGCTATCGCTCATGGGTATCCTCCTTGAAGCGTTACTTTTGTGCGGACGTCTCCTCCGGTTGTCCGGACGTTTCTATGTTTCCACACCCGAGGTGATGTTCCTTCCGGGCAGGCCGTCTTTTACGAGTTCGAGAGAGGCCCTGGCTCTGATGTCCCGCAACGAACTCCCAACGAGCACCCCGAAGTGGCAGTAGGCACGCCCCGTCCAGAACCGGCGGCCGGTGAGGATTGTAACAGCCCGGTTCAACTTCGACCTGTACGCGTTCCCCAAGCGTAGATCGCAGTCCAGCCAAGGGATCGATCGCATAAGGCGGCACCAGGCGGGTACTGCCGCGCCGCTGACCGTGAACCAGGCGGCATTAGGGCTTATTAATGCCAGGGTTTCCGGCTTACCGCAGCGGAGGAACGATCTCAGGCGCCGGCAGGCGGCCTCGTCGACGCAGGCTTCGTCGGTCTGCCAGTTCTGCAAGGCTCATCGACACCAGCCGCAATTACCAACCGGTAATTGGTGATTCTGGTTGCGTGTGCAAAGAGGGCACGCCGTAATGTGCGCCGTCAAAAAGCCGCGACTACTTCCCCGGTCGGAGCAGGGCTCCGCCGACTCAGGCCTCAACCTTTCAAACCGGTCGTCACCACGCCTTGGATGATCTGCTTTTGCGCCAGGAAGAACAGGGTGATGATGGGCAGGGTATATATCAGGGCGCTGGCGCACTGCACGGATGGCCAACTGTTGCCCATCGGATCGACATAGCCCAGGGCGAGCTTGATCGTGAGCGTCGTCTTGGCATCGGTCAAGAACATGATTGGGTTGATGAAATCGCTCCAAGCCCATTGAAAGACGAAGATCGCCACCACGGCGATACACGGGCCGGAAAGAGGCAGGAAAATACGGCGGAATGTCTGAAACCAACTGCACCCGTCGAGGGTGGCCGCCTCCTCGAGTTCCTTGGGGATGGCGGCAAAGAACTGGCGGTAGAGGAAGATGTGGAAAGGACTCCCGGACAAGCCCCAGAGAACCCAGAGCCAATAAGTATCGGTAAGATGAAACCGGCTGAACAGGATGTAGGTCGGGACGATCGTCACCATGTGCGGCAGCATCATCGTGGATAAGACGAGGATGAACAGGAAATTCCGTCCCGGCGCGCGCAGCCTGGCAAAACCATAGCCGACCAGGGCACTGGAAAACGTGAACGTCACGACGCTGATCCCGGCGATGACCGAGGAATTGAAGAGGTACTTGGGAAAGTTGATCCAGGTCCAGGCCCGGATGTAGTTCACCCACTGCGGGATCCGCGGGAAGAAATGGAAGGGGTACTCATTATGCTCCGTCCTGAATTTGATCGAGGTCACGGCCATCCAGAGAAACGGGAAGAGAAAGACCAGGGTCAATCCGATCAGCAAGGCGTGGATGACAAATCTGCCGTAGCGGCGGCGCCGGCTGATGGAAGCGGTTTTGGTCATTTTCGCTTCCCCTCCTGATCCACTTCGTAATAGACCCAATAAGTCCCGCTCTTGAAGACCAGTAAGGTAAAGGCCAATATCACCAGGAACAGGATCCATAGCAAGGCCGTGCCGTAACCGAACCTCTGATAGGCGAAGATCTGGTTAAAGGCGTGGTTGACGAAGAGGCGGTTATTGAGCGGCGGCATGGCGCCCATGAAAGTGCCCCCATTGGGGATGGGGGTCAGGAGTAAAGGCTCGGCAAAAGTCTGGAGCGTCCGGATGATGCCCATGACGAGCTGGAAGAAGAGCACCGGCGTCATGAGCGGGATCGTGATGTGCCGGAATGATTGCCAGGTGCTGGCGCCGTCGATCGCCGCCACTTCCTTGAGTTCAATGGGAATCCCCTGCAAACCGGCCAGGTAGATTACCATGCCGCCGCCCAGACCCCAGAGCATCATCCCGATCAAGGCCGGCGTGCACAAGTCGTTTGTCAGCCAGCCGAGCGCCCTTCCCGGCGCGAAAAGACTGATCAAGGCGTTGAGCGGTCCGCCGTCCCGGTCGTAGATGAAGCGAAACATCAGGGCCGTCACCACCACCGGAATGATGGACGGGATATAGAAGGCGGTGCGGAAAAACCCCATCGCCTTGACTTTCTGGTTGAGCAGCGTCGCCAGGGCAAATCCGCCGATGGTCCCGAGCGGTACCCCGATAATCGTAATCAGTCCTGTCCTATAAAGCCCCCACCAGGCCTCGCGGTCCATGGTGAACAGCCATTTATAGTTGAACCATCCCACCCATCTCAGGCCGATGCCTAGCCCATCGTAGTTGGTGAAACTCGTCAGGAGCCCGACGATGAGAGGCGCCAGGGTCATTAGTACGAAGCCGATTAGCCACGGTGCGACCGCGAGATAGAACTGCATGCTCTTGCGAAAAGCCATCCGCTTATAGAAAGGCCTCTTCCTCGTATCAGCCCTGGAAACGAGCGCCGTTTCCATACGCAACCCTCCTAGAAAAAGCGGGTATGAGACCTTGGTATCCCTTAAATCAGGTTGCGAAAACGCCTTTGTTTTACGCTATCAACTTACCCCTCGTCCCCCTCTCCAGGCTTAGAGAGGGGCCGAAGGCCGGGGGCGAGTTAGACGGCCTGAATCCGAGCTTTTATTACCCGAGCAAAAGGGATACCCAACTAGTTTAATGCTAGAATGCAGGGGGAGAGCCTGGCTCTCCCCCTACCGCGTCGTTTGTCTTATTCGCCCAAACGCATGACGCCTTCGGCGATGGCCCGATTCACTTCATCCTCGATGGCTTTGAGGGCCGCGTCGAGTGTCTCGGAGCCTTTGAGAACGCTCTCCCAGTGTTTGCTAAAGGCGGAATCCACCGCATTGCGATCCAGGTACGGGTTATTCGGCAGAATGGTCATGTACTTCAACTCGCCCTGGACCACATCGTAGTTTGCTTTGGCGTAGGGATTGTTCTGCGGCATCAGATTGAACAGGGATTTGAGCGTCGGCACGCCCCAGCCGGTCCTGGCCCGGTCGATCGCGGGCTGCCGCCCCATATAGAACTCGAAGACCTGCCAGGCTTCCTTCGGGTGTTTGGTCTTCTTGGAAATAACGTAACCGGTGGCGGTGATGCAGGGACTCAAGCGTTTCTTGCCCCAGATCGGCGCAGGCGCCATTCCCACCTCGGGGGACATGTCGGATAAGGCCATGGCGCCGAACCAGTAGCCATACTGTTGAATCGCGATCTTCCCGGCGGTGAACAGAGCGCCGTCCCAGTCGGCCGGCGGATCGAGCGGGTTGGGGATGGCGTGCGCCTTGGCTAGGTCGATGTACCAATTGAGAGCTTTCTTCACTTCCGCGTTCTTGACGAGGTTGATCTTCTTGAAATCACTGCTGTAGATCGACGCGCCGTTGCTGGCGCACATGAACTTGAGATACTGCTCGGCCCACCCGTCGCCGATCGGGAAGGAACTGCCGCCGTATTGGCTGACGCGGTCGCCTTCTTTCTTGGTCAGCTTCTTCATCATCTCGCCGAGCTGGACATAGGTCATCGGCGCAATGGCGCTCGGGTACTTGATGCCGGCGGCGTCTAGCATCTTCTTGTTATAGAAGATGGTCATATCCGGCGACCAGTCCTTGGGCATACCGTAGATGGCGCCTCTACCCTGGCGCCGGCCGTCGAATTTGTAGAGATCCGCCACGGGCGAGAGATCGTCAAGCTTTAAGTACTGGCTCGTCTTGAAATAGGGCGTGAGATCCAAAAGCAGCTTGCGGGCGGCCAGCATGGGCACGGAGGACCCGTATACCCTCACCAGATCGGGCGGGTCGCCGGCGGCATTCATGGCGTAGTAGCGCGTCATATCAGTCTCGGTGATACTGATCGCGATGTTGGGGAAGGTCCGTTTGAACTCTTCGGTGAAGAACTCGCCGAACTCGTTGGTCTTGCCCATGATAGTTACGGTAATCTTGTCCGCGGCATAGATCGAACCGGCGACGAAAACCAGGAGCGCACCGACCAAGACGATCAGGCCTGCGAGGGCAATTTTCCGATTTCTCATGTCCGAAAATCTCCCCTCTCATTCGATTATCGCCGAAGAACCACACCCGATTGACGGCCGCGTATCGTCCGATCACCCCCCTGATGGTGTTTTATCGACAAGCCCTCCGTAGATCCCAACCGCAAAGGGTCCCAACGTCACCATGCCGCCCGCGGGTTCGTCCCCCAGGATTACCGCCAGACCTTTCGGCAGCGTCACCGTTCTCGCCTGGTCCGTCTGATTGATCAGAAAGAGGAAGGTACTTTCGTCATTCCGGCGCCAACAGGCGTCGACACCTTCCGGCAGACCCGGCAACCCTGCCAGACCGACTTCGGCGGAGATCCGGCGGAACAACGCATCATAGAACGCGGCCTCGCCATAGACACCGAGATAGTACACCGCGCCTCGTCCACATACTTTTCTGGCGGCGGCGGTTTCACCGGCGAAGTGCGACCGGCTGTACGCCGCAATCCCTTCCGCCCCTTGCAGCGTCAGGGCTTCGGCCCAGGCTGAGACCGTGAATTCCCCGCCGCTCTTCATCCTGACCGTGTTTTCGTCGGGCCCGAGCGGATCGTAATCGTCCACCTCGACCCCGGCCAGTTCCCGTAGGAGCGTGGGCAACGGCAGCGGGTGGCAGATATTGCGCTCGTCCTTGACGCCGGTGCGCGGATTGAGTACGAGGGTGCCGCCCGCGTTTACAAAGCCTGCCAACCTCTCCGCGTCCGCCTGCGTCAGCAGATACCAGCTCGGGACGATGAGCAGGCGATAGCGGGCGAGGTCGACGGAGATGGGTACGATGTCGGCGTTCACACCGAGCCGCGCCAAGGCGCCATAGTAGGTGCGGACTTGGTCCCACCAGCCCAAGCCTTGAGCCTGCGGTTGGATTTGCAGGGCCCAGTCCTGTTCGTAAGAGTGCAGGATCGCCGCCCGGTTACGCACTTCGGTCCCATCCAGGGTGGCGGACAGCTCTCTTATCTCCCGGCCCAATCGGGCTATCTCCTGGTAACGGCGGCGGGGGACGCCGTCATGCCCAAGAATCCCCTGCCAGAACTGCTCCGTTCCATACAGGCAGGACCGCCAGCGGAAGAAAACCACCGCCTCCGCGCCGTGCGCCACCGCCTGCCAAGCCCAGGCCCGGACCTGTCCGGGCGCGGGGCGGCGGCCCATCGCCTCCCAGCCTGTTACCCCGGTCTGTGCTTCCATGATCCAGAAGCCGCGTTGCTTCAGGCCGCGCATCACATCGTGCGCCATCGCCGGCTGGCTGGTTTCCCGCGCCCAAAAACCGAGGGGGTAGTTATTCCAGCTCACGAGGTCCAAGTCCGCGGCCAACTGGTGGTAATCCAACGAATCATGCAAGCCCATGAGGTTATGCGTGACGAATTGACCGGGCGCCGTGCGCCGGATGATCTCGGCCTGTTCCCTGAGGAAGCCGATCGCGCTCTCCGAGGCGAAACGGCGGTGATCGAGCAGAAGCGAAGGGTTGTGCGATCGGCCGCAGCGGGCTTCCCAAGGCAGGGGGATCTGCGACCAACTCGAGTACTCCTGGCTCCAGAAAACCGTGCCCCAGGCCCGGTTCAGGGCGGCCAGGGATCCATATTTACCTTGGAGCCAGGCCCGGAACTTCTCTGCGCAGACCGGGCAGTAGCAGAGATTAGCCTCGAGTTCGTTATCGATCTGCCAGCCAATCACCGCCGGATGGCCCGCGTATTGTTTGGCCATGGCTTCAGTGATTTGGCCGGCGTAGCCGCGCATGATGTCGTTGTTCAAGCAGCGCTGCATGCGCGTGCCGAAGCCGAGCGGGTAGCGGCGCGCGTCCATCGGATAAAGATCCGGATAACGTTCGTGCAGCCAAGCGGGAGGAGCCGCGGTCGGGGTGCCAAGGACAATCTGGATCCCCTCGGCATGCAGAACAGACAAGGCGCGGTCCAGCCAGGAAAAATCATACTGTCCCTCGTGCGGCTCCATCCTGCACCAGGCGAATTCCGCCAGCCGCACCACGCTGATACCGGCCTCGCGCATCAACCTGGCATCCAGCGCCCAACGCCCCTCGTCCCAGTGTTCGGGGTAATAGTCCACGCCGATGCGCAAGACCGCATCCTCCCCATGCCGCGCGCGGATCGCACGCTTTAACTCCTTTGGACACCTAATCGGTACGGATTAATTCATCCGGTTGTCCGTACATTTAAATCTATTCCACCCTTACCTAAGAATTCCTGCCTGCACGCCCGATTTTTACCGGGGCTAGAACTTATACCGAGGACGGCATTGAAGCCGGCTGCCCAGGCTGGGCAAGTACTGCAAGGCCCCGCCGACGGCTGGGGATGGATCATCTTTGCCGCACACCGAGCCCGGCGTCAAACAAATACCGGGTTAAAGCTGTTTCGCTTTTCCTCCGCGCTTTTGCGCCGCTACGCGAGATTAGGTCTTAGGTTTATTCACACCGCTTCTAGATGATCCCCATCTTCCGCAGCCGCTGGATCCCTTGCACCGCTTCTTCATACGGCACACGCGGGTGGAACTCCAGCACCTTCAGGACTTCATCGCGCAGATACGGCTTGACCGAACGTTCGAAATCTATCTCCCCATACCCGGGCGCGCGATGATCCGAGATCCCGAGCGCGTCGTGGATATGCATCCCGACCAGTCCGTGGTGTAATGTGCGGATGTACTCGTCTTGTTCGTAAAAACCCATGTATTCCTGGACGTGGGCATGTCCTATATCATGCCAATAGCCGAGCGCCGGTCCATACTCCCGCAGCAACAACTCCATTTCTTCCAGATTGGGCAGGGCGAAGTGTTCGTACCTGCTCTCGATCCCCAAGATAATCCCCGGCGGCAGCGCGGGCAGGAGTTCATCCAGGGTCCTCCGGGCCGCGTCGAAGAACGGCCCCGCCAGCCTGGCCCTTTCCTCCCGTAATCCCTCGACGGCCGCCCTGTGCGCTTCGCTGCCTCTGCGGCCTTCCCCGAGCAACTGCTTGATGGTCTGATAAAAGCCCCGGTCCATCTCCACCTGGCCCAGGTGAACGACGATCACCCTGGCGTGCAGCTCTTTTGCCCAGGCCACGGTCTGGAGGACGGCCTGGATCCCGGACCTCCGTTTATCCTCGTCCGGGCTTGACAGCAGGTAATCATCCCCCCAATTGCATTTGTGTTCGGGCGGCGTGGGGCAGAAATTATGTACGCTATTGACGCGGAATCGGCCCCGCGGCAACAACGCGGCCAGCTCCGCGAGCTGCTCGGGCCGCATCGCATAACCGGCCTCAATTATGTCAATGCCAAGACCCATGATTTCCTCAACCATCGTCTCCGCCCTGGCATGCCGTTTGGCGTTCCAACCCGTGGACATCGAAACGTTCGCGCTCATTCCTGCATCCTTCCATCCCTTGTCGTTCTGACTCAGCAAGGTTTCGCAAAAGCGGCGGGGGGGGGGGGGGGCGGGGGGGGCGGGGGGGGCCCCCGCCCCCCCCCGCCCCCGTGGAGGAGTTGTGGTAGGAGAGGG
>JBLNCE010000031.1:0-3854 GCA_050260415.1 Bacteroidota bacterium
GGGCTGCCGGCTCTCGAGGCCTCCTTGGGAGCGGCTTCCTTCCAGTCGCTCCTGGAAGGTATGGCTCCGAAGCAGGTGGAGGTCTTCCTGCCCCGGTTCAAGCTGGAAAAGGAGTTCTCGCTCGGCGCGGTCCTGCAGAAAATGGGCATGAGGGACGCCTTTGACAAGAACAGGGCCGATTTCTCGGGGATCTCCGATATTTCCCTCTATATCACGCACGTCCTGCACAAGGCCTTCGTGGAAGTCAACGAGGAGGGCACCGAGGCCGCCGCCGCCACGGGCGTGGTCGTGGGCACCAAATCAGCCTACGTCATGCCGGTGGTCTTCCGGGCCGACCGGCCGTTCTTCTTCGCCCTGCGCGATCTGCGCACGGGGAGCATCCTGTTCATGGGGAGGATGGCGGATCCGCGCTAGAGGCGCAGTTCGTCGCGGGTCGCTACGCTTGCCCTCCTGCGGAGGAGGGTCGCTCATGGACCGGACTCAGTTGGTCACGGTCCGGACGGAGCGGTACAGGGGGAGGCGGGGTATCCGCCTCCCTTTGGGTTTTCGCTTGGCGATCCTGGACGTGCAGACCGGAAAGCGATGATTCCGCCACGCGGCCATTGGAGAAGCGGGCGTTCAGGGCATCACCGGCAACACGATCCGGGACGCATGCGCGGCCTCCCGATACAAGGCGATCCTGGGTGACGGATCGAGCGCCGGCGTAACGGCGTTGTCCCGATCGGCACAGGTTACGGTGAGACGAAGGCGATGCCCGCGGCGAAAGACCTTGGCCATGGGCAGGAGATCGAAGACCAGCTCGACCGGTTCATTGATTGGCAGAGAAGCGATATCCCTTTCATAACTCCGGTGATAGGGCAGGCCGAGAAAGTCATATGGCGGCGGGGCAACGGCCCGGTGCGAAGCCCTCATGGCTCCTTCGGTTACGTAGCGCGAGCGCCCCCGCGGATCGATCTCCTCCAGGTAGACGAAGAAATCGCCATCGCCCCCCGGCGAGGAGATCCAGAGATGGACCACCGGATGCCCGACGACCTCGAGATCCGCCGCCAGCGGGGGCGTGGTATAGGTCAGGCCCTTGCGGTCGTTGGCGGCCATGTTCGGGTATTTGAACGAGCCGGTGTTGAGGTTGGCCCACCGCGAAGACCGCCCCGAGGTGGCTGTATAGTCCACGGTATATACATCCCGGCCTACTCGGGATCCGGGGGCGGCTGTGGTCAGCAGCCCGTCGTTGACCGACGCTATGCTGCCCGAGGGGCCGGCGTGGAAGAAGAACTCGGTAGGCCGCGCTTCGGGCGGCCATTGGCGGGCGGTACGCCATTCCCGGCCGCGCTGCGCATCCATCACCCAGTAATGGATCGGGGCTTCATCCATCACCCCGGTATCGATGCCCTTGAGCCAGTAATCGAACCAGCGCAGGTGCTCGGCGGCCAGGTCGAAACCTTTTCCCCCCGTGTGATGCCAGGGCCCGATCGTGATCTTTTGGGGATTGGACAGGTTGGTGTAGCAAAGCAGCATGTCCCGAGGGTTACCGTCCAACCAGCCGGCAAAGTGGTAGATCGGCACGCCCGACGCCTGGATGGCCTGGAAATAGCGGGCCGGACTGAATTCTTCATAGGGGAGCCGCCCTGTCGGCCGGAGCACACTGTCGCGGTATGGCAGGTGCTTGATCTCCTCCGGAACGTTGACGTTGCCCGCGTGCTGTTCGCGGGCGGCACGCAGCAAGGCCCCGGTCGGATCGGCGTCTACCGGGGCGGGGGCGGCCTTGGTGTCCAGATAGCGAATGAAACCGCCCCAGCCGTCGACGAACGTCCGCCTGATTCCGCCCGGATGCGTCAGTTCATAAAGATCCACCGGGGCCATCTCGGGAAAGACGGCCGCCAGGTGCGGCGGGGCCTGGCCAGCCGCCAGGTATTGCACGGCTCCGAGATACGACCGGCCGAACATGCCCACTTTCCCACTGCACCAAGGACGGGCGGCGAACCATTCCGTGAGATCGTAAGCATCGCGGCTTTCTTCGGGGGTGAATTCCCCGTGCCGCGTACCGAAGGATGCTCCGGAGCCGCGCACGTCGGCCGCGGCGATGATATAGCCGTGCTTGAGCACTGTCTGCAGCCAGGGGAACTGGTGCAGGATGTCCACGCGGCGCCAGAGGAACTTCATCACCCGTCCGTAACGCGTATGTGTCCAGATTACGGGCAGCGGCTCGGTCGCGGGCTTCCCGTCCACAGCGGGCCGGAAGATGTCCACCGCCAGCCGGGTGCCGTCGCGCACGGTCACGTATTGCGAGGCGCGAACCCATTGTCCGTAACGCGGCTGCGAATATCCCTCATACTCGCCTGGCCGCGAAACGCGCGCGCCGTCGCCGGCTTGACGGCCACAGGCCGCGACGCAGAGCGAAAGGGAGAGGATTCCCAGGCCGAGTCGTCCTAAGCCAAGATGTTGCTTGCGCATTTCGCGATCACTCCTGTCGTTGGATGCCGGGCTTGCGGGATGTTCCGATATGAACGGCGATCGAGTCCGGAATCTGCACATCGCGGCAACACTCTACCGTACCGGCGGGCGTTTGCCCATCGGCCGTTCGGTTGATTTTACGGAATGCGCAGGGTAAGCCTTTCGGTGGAGGCCGGGGAAGAACAGGCGGGATGAGGGTCAGCCGGTGCAGCGGACCAGGTTGGCCAATTGGACGCGGTTTTTGACGCCGAGTTTCCTGTAGATATTGAGGATGTGCGTTTTGACCGTGGATTCGGAGATGTGCAGGGCCAACTGAATTTCGCTGTTGGTTCGCCCGGCAAGCAGCTGCTCGATTATCTCCCGTTCCCGTTTCGTGATCCGGTACTGCGCGCAAAAAGCATCCATCTGCGTTGCGGCCTCGTTGGGCGCTTGGAAGTGGCGCCGGGCCATGGTTGCCAGGAAGACGGCGTTCCAAACGAGATAGCAAGCGGGAGCCAACGGTATGTGGAGCAGTGGCAGGTGCAAGTCGGGCAAGAGCCGGCATTGCAAGAGTTGGGCCAACCAGCATAGGAAAAAGGCCAACGCCAGTCCGACAAGGAGGCCGAGGCGGCGGGCGGCGATGCGTTTGCGGGCACGCACGACCACGAAGAGCCCGTAGAGAATGGTGGCGAATAGCAGAGTGCGGTAAATATAGAACCCGGACAGGGACTGCACCCGTCCCTCCCAGGGATCGAAACGGAGCAAGAACGGCGAAAAAACGAGCGTGCACGAGACGAGGGCGGCGGCGCCGAAGATGGCGTTCCACTTGCGGGAGCGCGGCATTTCTGCCAAGTGGTGGGCCAGGTAGGGTAAGGCGAAGATCGTCGCGCTCTCGGCGGCGAAGTAGAGGTGGAGCAGTAAAACGTGAGCGCCGGTCAGGTAGGGAGCCAGGTTGGCTTCCCGGTACTGGAGGATGGTCGACAGGGCCAACTGCGCGGTGACGGCGGCGAGGAGCGGCAGGAAGCGCTTGGCCGTGGCGCTCCTGGTTTTCATGAGGGCAAGAATCGCCACGGTCAGAGACGGCAGGCCGGTCGAATAGCAGACCGTGTAATAGAGGATGCCCAGGTGTCGCAGACCGTCCAAGAGCAGACCCGCTTTCCAGCATGGCCAATGTTTTCGGTATTTCCGTAAAGATTCGCAGGTTTATTGCGATTTTCCTCCCGCGTTCCCAGGGAGAAGAAGCGCGGAAGATGACAAGGTTTTTGCCGGCTTCGCGCCGCTTATTCGCGGGGAACACCGGCGGGAACCGGCGCGTCAAAAAGGCATAGGGGGCAAGGCGATCATGAGAACTAGAAAAGCGGTCCATCGCATCGTCCTGGGAATCGTCCTGCTTATCGCCGGCGTCTTCGCGGGCGCGGCCGCGA
>JBLNCE010000032.1:0-36766 GCA_050260415.1 Bacteroidota bacterium
TCATACGCCACATATAGATTCCCAATTGAATCAAATTCGATATCGGTTACACCGCATGGACCTGGGAAATCCTCTTTGATGTGTGTGGTGATTTCTCCATTCCTGCTGATTTTTAAGATCCGATCTCTAGCGGCACAATAGATGTTTATCGCCTTTGAAACTGTCTGATGAAATATAGACAAATGAAGTGCCTGCTAAAATACGGCATATAAGTGGAAACCACACCTCAAACCGATCAGTACGCCATTCTAATTCAACAATACCATCCATACTTAGATATCTATAGCTTTCAGGAAGTTTGTACTTACCAGATTTTTTAGAAAAAAACCATCATCGACTAAATTGGCTACATGATTATGTTGGTTAAGATGTTGTTGTATGAAAGTGTTTTCTTGGTGCCAAATCAATGACGGTGAAAGTATAAACGAAATTACGATCACAAAATTCAACAACAATAATGGTAAAATTGCAATAATCTTATCTTATTCCAGTTTTTGAACAAATACCTTATTGCCGTAATCAATATTACAATATATATAAGAAACAAAACAATAAATGCAAGAGTGCTTATAGCAATATAAGATTCAGATGACAAGATGCGCCAAGAAAATGAACGTTCTGCTGATATTACCAATCCAACAGTTGCAATCAGAACTAAATATCTCAATGATTTAATATCCATATTTAATTACCACCCTCACCCCTACTCACTCCCTCTCTCCTTCGTCAAAGAGAGCGTTCGGGCGGTAAGTTCCCCCACCCCATACCCCTCCAGATCCATCTGCTCCACCGGCGGCAGGGCCCGCTGCAGGAAGAGCGACCCCAACGCCCGGAAGCGTTCCGGCGAGCCGCTGACGATGTAGCGGTCCGGCAGGGTACGCGCCGCGGCGAGGGCGCCATGCCGCCGCAGTAGTTCCTTGGCTTGGCCGACGAGCGCGGCGGCCGGATCGATGCGCGCCACATCCGGACCGGCGAGGTCGGCCACGACGCGGTCGAGGAATGGGTAATGGGTGCAGCCGTAGAGGATCGTATCCACCTTGGCCGCCAGGAGCGGGCGTAGATACTCCGCCAGCGCGTCGCGTACTTCCGGCCCGTCCGTCTGCCCGGCCTCGATCAGGGGAACCAGCGCCGGACAGCCTTGCTGCATGACGGCGGCCTCGGGGCGGAAGGTCCGGATCGCGCGCTCGTAGGCGCCGCTCCGAACCGTCGCTTCGGTGGCGATGACGCCGATCCGGCCCGTGGAGGAGGCCCGGGCGGCGGCGCCCGCGCCGGCATTCAGGACGCCCACCAGGGGGACGGATATCTCCGCCGCGAGCTGCTCCAGGGCAAGGGCGGAAGAGGTATTGCAGGCGACCAGGATCACCTTCACGCCCTGATCGGTGAGGTACGCGCCGATCTCGCGGCCAAAACGGAGGATCTCCGCCGCCGAGCGTCCGCCGTAGGGAACGCGGGCGGTATCGCCGACATAGACCACGCTTTCCTGCGGCAACTGGTTGCAGACCTCGCGCACCACCGTGAGGCCGCCCACGCCCGAATCATAGAGCCCAATCGCACCCGTCGCGCGCATCTTCTGATCCACCGCTCCATTCAGCGCCCTCTCCGGCAAGAAACGCGCCGGAAAGGTCCGGTCATATGCCTTTATGCCCTAATCCTTTCCCCTCCCCCGCGGTCGCGGGTCGCGCTTTCTCACATCCCGTAAGCGCGATATTGGACCGTCCTATCGCTGAGGGAGGGTAATCGAAGGAAGAGGGTCCATCTTGAAACACGAGAAACATCGACGCTCTTGTCCCTGTCCGGGGCGCGCAGGCCGTACGCCCATCGTCCTTATTCGTGATGTAAGGCCGCAGTGAACAAGCCCTCTTGCCTCTTGCCTCACGCCTCGCGCCTCTTGCCTACTCTCCTCTTGCCTGCCCTTACAATCCCGGCCCCGGTGGACCGCCGGCCGTGGTCTCGCCGCGCGCGTACCGCGTCACGGCGCGAAAGATGGCCAAAGAGGCCAAGCGGCGAAAATCGTCCGTGGCCAGCCGCGCCTCCTCCTGGGCATTGGTCAGAAAACCGAGCTCGATGAGGATGGAGACAATCTGGCTGTCGCGCAGGACCGCGAAATCGTTCGCCTTTGCCCCGCGCGGGTGCAAGCCTAGGGCCGCCACCATCTCCTCCAGCATCAGACAGGCCAGACGTTGGTCGCCCTCCTTCTTGGGGTAATAGAAGGTCTCCACGCCGTTGACGGCCGGATCGTCATGAGCGTTCGAATGGATGCTGATGAAGATCTCGCTCGGCAGCCGGTTGGCATAGGAAGCGCGCGAAAAAAGCGGCACGTAGGTATCATCGATCCTGGTCAGGTAGACGCTCGCGCCCGCGTCTTCCAGCAGTTCCTTGAGGCGCAAAGTCACATCCAGGTTGATGTCCTTTTCACGCAAACCCGTGGTTCGGCCAAGCGCTCCGGTTTCCACCCCGCCGTGTCCCGCGTCGAGCACGATTACCTTTCCGGCCAGGGGCGACGGCTGAAAACTCACCGTGATCTGCCGGCGGTCTGGCGAGAACTCCATCGTATACTGTGCGTCGTAACGGAGATCCAACGTGATCCGCATGACCCCCGCCATGACCTGGTGCACCTTGTAGCGGCGTACCGGCCCCGAGTTGCGCTCTCCCTCCTCGGGCACGGCGGCGGCGTGAAAGATGGTAAGCTCCAATCTTTCCGGGTAGTGTTGGACGTTGGTCGCGATGGCGAGCGCCCCCGTACTGGTCAGGGAAAAGCTCCCACCGCCGGCGGCCCAGGAGATCCGCCCCAGGTTCTGCAGGGGCTGTACCTCGATGACATTATCATGCCCCGGGGCCATGGTGACCGCGCAACTTTGCTGCTTGGCCAGGAAGGCCGTCACCTGGACCCGATCCTGATCCACCGCCCGGTACTCGGCGGCGCGCAGCCAGTCGTCCCCGCCGGGAGTGGTTCCGGCCGGTACGGCCAGCGTGGCGCGATCCAAATCGATGACGATCCGGTCCGGCTCGGCAAACGCGACTGCCTTCCATTGGGGCTGGTGATTGGTGGTCACGGTCAGTTTATGGCCCTCTTCCGCGGGTTCCACCGCCACGCCGTAGACCAGGGTATTGAATTCCACCGCCAGCCGGCCTTCCTTGGCCAGGCTGCCGTCGACCCGGTATCCCACCGGCTGGCGCAAGTCCAGGACCAAGCGCAAGACACCGGGAAGAAACATGCCTGCGCGCAGGCGTTCAAAATACTCGTTCTCGCGGTCGTCCAAGAGCGGAGAATCGTAGACGGATAGGCCACGCATATCGATCACCAGACGATCCGGCTTGCCGAGTTTGAAGACGGTCGCCTTGATCTCGTGCGTGGCCTCGATCACAAGCTTGGGGAAGGCTCCCGTGGCGTCCAGCCGCGCCCCGATAAAGTATGACCTGTTCCATTCCAGGGCAACGGTGTTTTTGTCCGGCTTCCAAGCCGCCTTGAGCGACAATCTGCCGAGATACGCCGCTGGCACCCAAAACTCGCCGCGCTCCAGCATCGGAGCCTGCTTTGCCGCGTCCGGTTGTCCGTCGACCGTGACGGCCGTCGAGCCGGCCGTCATCAGGATCGTTCTCCGGCCGATGCCGATTACCGCCTGGGCCTGTGCTTTGTCGTGGACCACGTTGATATGCAGGAGTGGCAATGAGGACAAGGCGATATACGGCTCGTTTTCAAAAACAGCCACGGAAAGGCCGGGTATGGCCTTGCCGTCCAGAGTGGCGGAGGGGACTTGCCCCGGCGCGGCCGAGCCCAAGAGGGTCAATACGATTAGCCCGAGCAGACATAGGGCCGTGGTCCGCACTCCTCCGCCCTCCATCTCAATGATCGGCATCGTTCCATAGTTCTACCGCACCGGGGTATCTCCTGCCGCAAAACGCTTGTCGACGCTGTTATTTGCTGGGGGAGGAAGCCTCCTTGACTAGGCCGGCATAGGCCACGGCCAACTTCTTGATGCCGAGTCCCGCGAAGGCCACGGCGATGATGGCGTCATCTCCGGTACCGCTCACGCCCACCACCGTGCCCGTTCCCCATTTGGGATGGGCCACGCGTTCGCCCTCATGATATGAATCGCAGCCGCGCGCGGCTTGCACCCGATGCCTGCCGGCCGGTGGACGCTTCACGAAATCCAGGAGCTCATCGTGGGCGACCGCGGTGGTCAGCTCCGGCGGGATCTCGCGCAGGAAACGCGATGGGAAAGATGGCCTGGTCTCGCCATAGATCGTGCGCATGCCGGCGTGGGTGAGGTAGAGACGGTCCCGGGCCCTGGTGATACCCACATAGCAGAGACGTCTCTCTTCCTCAATGTCGCCGGTCTCGACCGACCGCGCGTGCGGGAAGATGCCCTCCTCCATGCCGGCCAGGAAAACCACGGGAAATTCGAGGCCTTTGGCCGCGTGCAATGTCATCAGTACGAGGGCGTCCGCCTCGGGTTCGTAGTTATCCACCTCCGCCACCAGGGCGACCATCTCCAGAAAGGCGTTGAGGCTGGGATCATCGCTCTCCCGGCCAAACTGGGCCGTCAGGGCGAGAAACTCATCGATATTCTCCAGCCGCGCTTCCGCCTCGGGCGTCCTCTCCGCGCGCAGCTCGGCCAGATATCCCGTTTCCTCGAGCAAACGGCGCGTCATTTCCAATACCGAGAGCCCGCTGGCGGCGATCTCCGCCACGGTCCGGCCGAAGGCCTTCAGCGCTTCCCGCACCTTGGCGGTAAGTCCTGGTATGCCGTCAGCCGCCGCCAGAGCCGCGTGCAGGTCCATCCCGCCGGCAAGGGCGAAACCGATCACCTTCTCCACCGTCGCTTCACCGATGCCCCGCCGCGGGAGATTGACCACCCTGCGAAAGCTCATCACATCCGCCGGGTTGCCGAGCAGACGGAGGTAGGCCAGGATATCGCGTATTTCCTTGCGTTCGTAAAAACGGAGCCCCCCGATCACCCGGTAGGGCAGCCCGCGCTGGATGAGGATCTCCTCAAAGGGCCGCGACTGGGCATTGGTCCGGTAGAGCAAGGCAAAATCGGCGGGCGACCGCCCTTCCTCCCGGACCAGGCGCTGGATCTCATCGACGACAAAGACCGCTTCCAGTCGTTCGTCCTGTGCCCGATGGAGCGTGACCGGGGCGCCTTCCGCGTTTTCCGTCCAGAGCCGCTTGGACTTCCGGCCGCGGTTGTGCCGTATGACCTCGTTCGCCGCATTGAGGATGGTGGCGGTCGAACGGTAGTTTTGCTCGAGTTTGATCACTCTGGCTTCGGGGTAGTCCCGCTCGAACTCGAGGATATTCCTGATATCGGCCTGCCGAAAGCCATAGATGGACTGGTCGTCGTCGCCGACTACGCAGATATTGCGATGCTTCTGTGCCAGCAGCTTAACCAGGGCATACTGCGCATGGTTGGTGTCCTGGTATTCATCGATCAGGATATAGCGCCACCTGTCCTGATAGCGGCCCAGGACCCCCGGCCGCGTCTGGAAGAGCCTGACGGCCTCGGTGAGCAGGTCGTCGAAGTCCAGCGCCTTGCAGCGCCGGAGAACCTCCTGGTACGCGTGGTAGACCCGGGCCACGTTCTTGGCCCAAAAGTCGGCGGCGGTCCGTTCATAGTCCGCCGGATCGAGGAGGGAATTCTTGGCCGCGCCGATCGCGCCCAGGACCGAGCGGACCGGGAAGTTCTTCTCGGAGAGGTCGATCGTGCCCATCGCTTCCTTGACCGCCGCCAACTGATCCTGGGTATCGTAGATGGTAAAGCGCGGATCCAGCCCGATCTCCCGCCCTTCTTGACGCAGAAGCCGCGCACAGGTGGCATGGAAGGTGCCGACCCAGATCCGCTGCGCATTCGGTCCGACGAGAGCCTCGACGCGTTTGCGCATCTCCCCGGCGGCCTTGTTGGTGAACGTCACCGCAAGCACCGCGTCCGGCGGGACGCCACGGTGCAAGAGGTAGGCGATACGGTACGTCAGAACCCGGGTCTTGCCGCTGCCGGCGCCGGCCAAAATGAGAAGCGGCCCCTCCGTATGGCAGACCGCTTCTTTTTGTGCCTCGTTCAATGCATCGAGGATCCGCAAATCATTACCCCCCGTTTGGTTCCGGAGACGATTACCAGGGGATCTTAGTTCGCGTCCCGGTTCGCCGGTTCCTGCATCACCGGAACGAAAACGGCTTTCAGCTTCAGCCCGCTCCGCAGGCGGCTGGCCAAGGGCGCCGGGACTGCGACGGTGCCGGGATCGCCGTCGCTCACGTAACGGCCGTGGGGCTGGCGATGCAGGCGCTTGAGCGTCTGCGCCGGACCCCATGTCCCGTCGCCGGCCTGGATGCGCGGCAGGGCGTATGGATCAAAGCTCTTGTCCGCCGGCGACGGCGCCGGACCCGCGCCCACGAGGAGGATGGCCTGGTGCCGGTAACTGAGCCCCTCGTAAGTCCCCTCCCGCGCCAGGCTCTTCGGCGTCGGCCAGGCCCCGAGCGGCAAGGCCAAAGACCTGAGTTGGTAGCCGGGGACAAACTCACTCACCGCTTTTTGGGCCAGGACAAGCTGCTTGGCGACTTCTTCCGGGGTCGCCCTGGCCAGGTTCTGGTGCCAGAAAGAGTGGTTGCCGATTTCATAGCCGTGTTTGACCAGGTAATTCAGTTTCCAACCCCGGAATTCCGGCTGTCCGAAGAGGCTCAGCTCTTTTTTGATCCCCGGCAGGACGAAAAACGTGGCCCGCGCCGGGAAGTCCGGGTGGCGGCGCTGAAATTCCTCCATGATCCCCACGGCCGAGTCCGGGTCGGGCCGCGGTTGCCCGTTTACCATTAGGGCTCTGAACTGTCCCTCGCTCGAATCGTCAAAGGTCAGGATGACTGGGCTGCGTCCCGCGGGTACGTTCATGCGTCCGGCGACGTAATCGAGCAGACGGATCGGGTAATAGCCCAGGTCATGGAGCATCTCCAGGTCGCGCCGGAAATTCTCCGGCGTGCGGCGCCATTGGCCTTCCGGCGTTCCGATGAGGTGGTACTCGAGAATGGGCACGGCCCCGAGCTCGTTTGCTCCGGCCAGCGCCGGCTTCGTAACGCTCTTGGGCGCCGCCCCGATCTGCAAGCCGTCGCCGGCCAGCGCGCCGTAGATCGGCGCCAGCGCGCTCAGGGCGGCAGAGACTAGGAAGATCCACCTGGATTTACGTCGCATGAACGAACCACCTCCGGATGTGCTGTGGTTCGGCGATACAACTGGCGTTCCTGCATATATCTTTTGGAAGGTTGGCATTGGTCGCCTGGGAGTAGGTCTACGCAGGAGTTATGACGCCCAGGGCCGAAATGATAAGACTCTATCTCCATAAAGAAGGCGTGAAGCTGATGCGCGACGTGCAAAACACCCCGGATACGAGAGGCATAGACATCCAGCGGGTGGGACTGAAGGGCGTCCATCTGCCGTTCCAGATTCTGACCATGGCCGGCCACTATCAACAAGTCCTCGGCCAGGTCACGCTCTCCGTCGAACTGCCCAAGGAGTATCGGGGCACCCATATGAGCCGTTTCATGGAGACGCTCCTCGCCTGGAGCCAAAAACCTATCTCCGGCCGGGAATTGCGGCTGATCCTCGCGGAATTGTCGGCCCGGCTTAACGCGCCCGCCGCGGACATCTCCATGCGCTTTCGCTATTTCCTCTCCAAGTCCGCCCCGGTCTCCGGGAGCGAGAGCTACCTGGACTACCTGGTGGAGGCCTACGGCCGCTTGGAAGGCGGACGTTACGATTACGTGCTGGGCGTGGAGATCCCGGTGCTCGCGCTCTGCCCATGCAGCAAGGAGATCTCCGCGTACGGCGCCCACAACCAGCGCGCGGTCATTCGGGCCCGCCTCCGCTGCCTCCAGGGCAAGTTCATGTGGATCGAGGAGGTCGTGGATCTCCTCGAAAGGCAGGGCAGTTGCCCGGTCTATCCCTTGCTCAAGCGGGAGGACGAGAAGTTCGTCACGGAGGCGGCCTACAATCATCCGAAATTCGTCGAGGATATAGTTCGTGACGCGGTCCTGGCTTTGCGGGGTGAAAAGCGGGTGACCTGGTTCGCGGTGGAGTGCGAGAGTTACGAGTCGATCCATAACCACAGCGCCTTCGCGGCGCATGAGGAGAAGAGGAATTAGCAAGATAGCGGAACCTATCTATACCGTCTTGATTTCCATCAGCCCTCGCATTGCTCAGGCGCGATTATCCTTATTTCGTCCCAACCCTCGTCCGTGGCCGGTACTTCAAGCTTGGCGCGCATTTTGGCGATGACCGGCGGCGGCACCACCCTGGCGCGAGCCGCGTTGCGCCGCAGCGCTCCTTCCAACGCGGCGTCCAGAAAACAGCAGACCTTGTGCGTGCCGGGCGGCAGGATGCGCAGGATCTTCTTGCGTTCGCGCCGCGTCAGGTTGGTGGCGTCGTAGACGACATTCCGGCCCTCCGCCAACGCGCGCGCAATGGCGGCCTGGACCCGCGGGAATACGAGCCGGTCAAGCGAACGGTCCGCTTCACTGCCGGTAAGCTCCGCGCGCATCTTGTATGTGGCGATCAGCACCACGCTCTCGCCGCGGGCCAGTCTAGCCGCGGCTGTGGACTTGCCGCTCCCGGGTATGCCCACCATCATGAGGCGCGATCCCTATCCGGGACGCGGATCCCTGCCATGACCTGACGCGCAAAGTTCAGGATTTACCGCATACGTAGGCAAAGCCGCACCACTCGCAGCCCGCGCCGGCACGGGGCGGATAGTCGTGCAGGGTCCCGGCTTGGCTCAGGAACGCCATCATCGACCGCAACTCCCTTTCCACTTGCGTCAGGACGGCCGCATCAATGGGCACGTCCACCCCCAGGCCCGGCCAGAGGTACTCCAGACGGGCATGCGGCGCCAAACAGCCGCGCAGTTCCCGCAATGCCAGGGCATATAGCTGAACTTGAAAAGCATGTTCCTCGAGCAGACCGGCTTGGGGCCGCGCCACGCGGTTTGTCTTCAGGTCCGCGAGCCGGGTCCGGCCTTCGGCGTCCAGCCAGACAAGGTCGCAGGTTCCGGCGAGGCGGCCGCTCCCGCAAGCCAGTTGGAACTCGTATTCCGACCATAGGCGGGTCGCCGCGTCCAGCGCCCGGCAGGTCTCGCTCCGCCGATAGTTGGTCAGGATCCGGCCCAAGTCGGCCTGCTCCGTGGCAGACAATCCCCTTCTGGCCTCGGTTTCAAGCGTGGCCGCCGTTTCCGCGGACGCCGTCATGCCGGAGACCAGCCGATGCACCAGGGAGCCCATATCGGCGCCGCCGCCGGGGGTTGCATCCTGTCCGCCAAGGCGCGGCTCGGGCAAGCATAGGACATGACGCAGGTAAAAACGCCTGGGGCATGCGCGCAGTTCCAGGGCGCCGCTCACCGTCAGCACCGTCTCGGCTCCATCCCGGCCGGCGTCCGGCATGGAGGCTGGGTCCCGCGCGGCCGCGGCTTCGGCCGGCGTGCCCAACGGCTCTCCGTTTCTGATCCGCGGGAAGAGCGAGATCAGCGTGCGGGGAACCACCGCCGCCCTCGGCGCGGGTATCCGGCGGACCAATTTTGCTTCCCCGCCGGGGAAAGGGATGCGCTCGCCGTCATCGGGGATTGGCATCGTTTCCTGCAGCCAGTTGAGCCAGTTCGAGCCTTTGCGCGCGCCGCTGCCGACCAGGATTAGATAGTCCCGGGCCCGCGTCATGGCCACGTAGAGCAGCCGGCGCGCTTCCGCTTCATCCTGGACCGCCGCGGCCCGATCCAACTCCTCCCAGATCGGTGAGACCTTGCCTTCGCCGCGCGGGCCAAAGCTGAATCCGAGGCGGCCGTCCTCGGCCACCATGACCGCGGGCGAACGGCGCGCGGCGGCGCGGCCAAGGTCGGGGAGAAAGACGATGGGAAACTCCAGCCCCTTCGCGCCATGCACCGTAAGCAACAGGATGGCGTCTCCGCCTCCGGCCAGGGAAGCCTCGCTCTCCCTGACGGCCAACCCCTCCATGGCTTCCAGGTAGGTCAGGAACTCACCCACCTCGCCACGCCCAAGTTCCGCGTAGTGGTGCGCCACGGAGAGCAGCTTGTCCAGGTTGGCCACGCGCTGGCGGTAATCTGGGTAAGCCCCTTGAAGCGCATAGTAATCCGTGGCGGCGATAGCCTCCGCCAGAATGCCCTCGAGTCCGAGGAGGTGGCGCCGCGCACGCAACGACGCGAGCACGGAACGCGCGCGGAACAGACGCGGCCCGTCCTCTCCAGGGACGGTGTTGTCGGAGGCCAAGGCCTCGAAGCCCGCCGCGAGACCCGCGCCCTGCGCTACCCGATAGAGGCCAGCATCACTGACGCCGAACAGGGGTGAGCGCAGCACGGCCGCCAACGCCATTTCATCCCCGGCGTCCTCGACCGCCGCCAGGAGATGCAAGAGATCCGCCACTTCATCACGGCGGTAGAAGTTGCTCCCCGCCAGGACCCGGTAGGGAAGACCGGCTAGGCGCAGAGCTTTTTCGTAGTGAGCGAGATCGGTCGTCGCGCGAAAGAGCAAGGCGATATCGCGGGGCGCCGCCGGGCGAAGCGTATCCGCGGCGGGATCCGTCACCGGGAGCCCTTCCTCGAGTATGGCCGCGACGCGTTCAACGATCAAGGCTGCCTCGCCGGGGCGGTCCAGGTTGGCGCCGGGGACAAGCAGCACTTCGGTCCGGATGGCGCTTAACGGGTCGCTTCTCTTGGCCTTGAGCGGCTCATAGGGCGTCTCGAGGCGCAGGAACCGGGCGCAGGTATGGTTGACCAGGGCGCCCAGCGCCGGTTGGCAGCGATAGTTTTCCTGCAGGCTGTAAACGGGCTCTCCCCTTTGTTCCAGTTCATGCCAGAGGCCTGTCATCACGCTCACGTCGGCTCCGCGAAAGCGGTAGATCGATTGCTTGACGTCGCCCACGGCAAAAAGCTCGCTGCGATGCGGCCCTTGGCGAAAGGCCTGTAGGATCGCCCATTGCAGGGGGTTCGTATCCTGGAACTCGTCCACGAGCAGCACCGGATAGCGCTCTTGCAGAGTGCGGCGCGCACTCTCGCCGGCCAGCAGATCCCTGGCCTTGAGCTCGAGATCCGCGAAATCCAGGGCCGCCCGGCGCCGTTTGGCCTCCTCGTACGCTTGCGCCGCGGTCCGGAGCAGGGTAAGGAACGCGGGTGTGATGCGGAAGGCGCGCGCCGCGGAGAGAGCGCCCGCATAACGCAGGATCAGTTCCCGTCCCTCCGCCGCCAGAGCTTTGTACGCGCCCGCACGCACGCCGCCCAAGATCCGAGCGACTTCCGCCAGAAGCCTTTCCGCCGCCAAACCGCCGTCCTCCTGCCGCACCGCCTCCGCGAATTCCTCCCGCACTTGATGGAGTTCGGTCAGGGCGGCGCGCGTACCCGGTGCCAGGTCCATGGGCATCTCCCGGCCGTGGAGATCCTCCCACCAGGTTAGCAAGTCATGCCGCGCCGCGTGTAGCAATGCGGAGGGATCATCCTCGCCGCCGCCGGCCTCGGGGTCCAGCCCACGCTGGCGAAACGCGGAATTGGTCTGGGCGATCAGGGATGGGAGATGGCGCCAGCCGTAACAGGAGACCAGCTCGCTCAGGCCGGCCGGCTCCGGTTCGCGTGTCAACGCCTCGGACAGGGCTTGCTCGCATGCCTCCGCCAGGATGAGGCCGGCCTCGCTCTCCTCGAGCACGGAGAACCCTGGTTGCACCCCGGCGGCCGCCGGGTTCTCCCGCAGGAGTTGCCCGCAGAAACTATGTATCGTCTGGATCGGCGCCCATATGATCTCCGGCAGGAATCCCAGCGCCGCCGGGATGTCCGCGGCCAAAACCGTCAAGTTGTTCCGGATACGATCGCGCATCTCCGCCGCGGCCTTATTGGTGAACGTCATCGCCGCCACTTGGGCCGGCTGGTAACCGCGTTCCAGGATCAGGGTGAGGTAACGCGCGGTCAAGACCCTTGTCTTCCCCGTACCGGCGCCGGCCGAGACCAGGATGTCCGGTCTGGAGTCCAGGACGGCCCTGGTCTGTTCCTCGCTCAGACCCAGCCGGCGGGCGATTTCCCCTGCCATCAGCGCGCCTCCTTCCGGCAGATCGCTTTGAACTCGCAATACGAGGGGCAATCCTCGCTCGTCGGGCTGAAATCGCCGGCCCGAATTCCCCGCGCCACCGCGAGCGCCTTTTCCGTCAGTTGGACCATGGCGGCGCGCCATTCGGCCTCCGGCAAACTGCCGCCGGCGCGCGGCGAGATCCCGGTCAGGTCCGCAAGCTCCGCCCGCCATAACCCCACCTGGCGCGATAGGTCCCGCAGGCTGTAATAGCCCCCCCCGGCGGCGGTAAGATTGGGGAAGAGGCGTTCCGCCGCCAATAGGTAGATCGGGATCTGCAAGGTACGGCCGTTCAGTACGTCCGCGGGGGTGGGAGGCCGTCCGAGCTTGTAATCGTAGATCGCATAATAGTCGCCGGCCAGTTCATCGAGGCGGTCGATCTTTCCCGCGACGCGCACCGCCGCCGCTCCCTCTCCCAGGACGAGGGGATCGGGAATGGAGGCCGGATCCAGGCCGCTTCGCCCCGTCAAGCCGAACCCCAGTTCGCAGTGGGAAGCATACCAGGCTTTCCCCCGCGCCGTCCTTCTCGTCTCGGCGCGGATGAAAGCCGTTAAGCGTTCGCGGCAGGTTTGGCGCGCCAATTCCACCAAGCGCGCGGCGACCGGCGTCTTGGCCGCGGCCTTTATCGCGCCAAATGCCTCGTCCACGTCCTGCCGCAACTGGCGTTCATAGAGAGGGAGGTCCGCCGCCTTGAGTGGCATGGATGTCCGGCGAAAGAAGCGTTCCAAGGACTTATGGTAGGCCAGTCCCAGGTCAAGCCCGGCGGGAGCTTCGTCCGCGGGCGGGACCGGTTCCAGCCCGAGCAGGCGGCGACAGTAGAAGACGAACGGACAGAGGGCGTAATCCTCGAGGGCGCTGACCCCAATCACCCGCGTTGCGCCGTAAGTCCGGTCCAGACCGGCCAGAATGTCCGCTGCATGCAAAACACCGGCCTCTTGCCGGGTCCCGGCTTCCGACGCGCGCGCCAGAAGCGCCGCCACCTCCAAGCGATGACGGCCGTAGGCGGTAAGCGCGGCCGCGGCACGTTCAGCGGGCAATTCCTCCCAGAGGAGATCCGCCAATAAACGCCCCTTGGCGCTCGCTCCATCCCAAGCCTCGGATAGATCCCTCGGCAGCAACTCCCCCGCGTGCAGTGAAACGACGGGAAAATGCCCCAGCGCCTCCCCTATCTGGCGAAGAAAAGGCGAGGGCGGAAGCGTGTCCCCCCGGCGATCCACGGTGGACCAGCAAAGGTAGAGGGTTTGACCGGCGGCCGCGATGGTGTTCGCCAGCAACTGCCATTCCCTGGCCGCCAGGGCCGCGCGCGATTCGAGCCAATGGTGCGGCCCGCGAAGGCGGCCTCTGATATCCTCGGGCAGGAGCCAATTCTCCGTCTTGGCTTTGGGAAACTCGCCCTCGGCCAACCCGACCAGGAATACCAGACGAAATTCAAGGCCACGTATCTCGGAGGGGTTCAGGCAACGAATACCGCGGCGCCGGGGCCGGGCCGGCAGGCGGGCGGCCGCGGCGATCCTGGCCGCCTCGGCGGCAAACGCGTCGATCTCCCATGTTTTCTTCCGGGCGAGTTCCCGTTCGACGGCCGCCATCTCGGCCAGGATCGAGAGGAATAGCTCAATGCCGCGCATCTCGTCGGCGTATGCGGTCAGAAGAGACTCTTCGGATCCGTCCGGCCACCAGAGCGCCGCCAGCCGGCATCGATCCACCAAAGCGCGCACGGCTTCATAATAGGCCGCGGTGTCCGCTCTGGACGGTATGCATGCAAGACACGCGGCCAAGGATGCGACGGCCTGTCCGGCCAGGGCGTCTTCCCTCGCTCTCGCGGACGCGGCGCCAACGGCGTCGGCGCCGGTTGCCGGCCCCAACTGCAGCCAAGCCGCCCGGCCGCGTGTAATCCCGGCGCGGGCCGAGGCGCTCTTGAGCGCGTCCGCCATGGGGGCCGCGTCTTTGACGAAGATCCCACGGGCCAGACGCAGCAGGCTTGCCCGTGGCCAATCGCGGGCGACACAGTCCAGGGCGGCAAGAATCGTTCCGATCCCGTTCAGGCTGAGGAGAGCTGGGCCAGTCTCTTCCCTCACCGGGACGCCGAACCGCGACAATGCCTCGGCCATCGGGGAAGCGGAAGCCGGTTCGCGGCGGACGACGGCGATCTCGTCGAACACCAGCGTCGGATCCTCCGCCAGACGCTTGCGTATCTCGCGCGCGATCAGCGACGCCAGGGCATTCTCGCCTTCGCCCACGAGCCCGATCACGCTGCCGTCTTCCCGGCCGATATCGGGTAGACCGGCGGCCCATCGCGCCACCCTGGGCGAGGCCGGCGCCGCAGCGGCGCCGGACTGTTTGACCCAGCCCGGGAACTGGCGCTGCACCGCTTCGTGGAGCAGATCTTGGGCGGCAAACATCCTGGCATCGGACAGGACGATCGTCACCGCGACGCCCGCTTCGGCCAGAACCCTCAGGAGGCGCGCTTGCAACGGCGTAAAGTCGGTAAAGCCGTGGACGAGCAGGCGCGCGAGCCAGGTCCGGACCGGAGCCCCCGCGGCGGCCTCGATGGCCAGCGCCAGCAAGTCATCCCCGTCGATGCGATGGATGGCCCGCATGGCCGTGTCGTATTCGCGCCGGCACAGGGCCAGATCCGCGAGCATGGCGCGCCCGCGCGCCAGGTCCCCCAACTCCGCTTCGGGAATCATCCCCCGTTTCAGCTCGGCGATGGAGATGAGGAGATCCCCGGCCAGAGCCGGGCTTGCGGCCAAAGGGCCCAAGCGGCGCAACCGCCCTTCTTTCGCCAGACGGTCCACCGTCGCCGCCATAACGGCCTGCCGGGACCATTCGCCGGCCGGCGTCAGGGGCGTCGGCCCCACCAACTGCCTGGCCAATCCCTCAAAGAGCAGCAAACGCCCTCCGCCCAGGGCCTGACCCGGCGCCTGCGCGAGCAGCTTCGCCTCCCATCGCCTGAGCAAGGAGCGTGTGGCCAGGAGAGCGCGATCTGCTTCCGTGCCGGCCGCAAAATCCCGGATCAGTTCGTCGTCGGCGCGCATCAGACCCCGGACCGTTAGAATCCGTCCCGGCATACCCATCCCTCCGGAGACTGATTCGACGCGGTCATCGTCGATTCCTTGGGAGGTGCGCCTCTGCCGCGCATGGCCTCAGGCCAGGGTCGACCGGGCCAAAGGCCACGCCAAGAAAGGTATCGCTACCTGGAGGTTTTCGTCTCCGGACGTCGAAGATGCAAACGTGGTTTGACCGGGGTTTTCACGGCTATTTAGACCGAACGCCACCTCAGGAAGGAGCCTGTTCATGGGTGAAAAGGAGACGCGGACCCTCCCCTTCTGGAAGAAAGCTGTCTTTGGCACCGGGGACGTATACGCTGGCGGCGGCCAGCAACTCGTCGGCTTCCTGTACTTGTTCTTCCTGACGGACGTGGTCCACCTGCGGCCGGCCCTGGCCGGACTGGTCCTCCTCGTCAGCAAGATCTGGGATGCGGTATCCGATCCACTCTTCGGGGTCCTCTCGGATCGCACGAGGACCCGCATCGGCCGCCGGCGCCCTTACTTCTTGGCCGGGACAATCCTGGTTTTCCTCTCTTTCGCCTCTCTCTGGCTGCCGTTCCGCTTTGGGACCCAGGGCGGAATGTTCATCTTCGCCCTGGTGGTATGGCTCTTTCACGAAACGGTCTGCTCGATGGTGCTCGTGCCTTTCTATGCTCTGGGCGGGGATCTCACGGCCGACTACCACGAACGCAATGCCATCATGTTCTCGCGGCTCTTTATCTCCACTTTTACCGTCATCCTGGTCGCGGTGCTGCCCAAGATCATCGTGGCCCAGTTCGCCGAGCCGAGGCTGGGCTACGCCGTCATGGGCGCCGGTTTCGGTCTACTCTTCGCCCTGCCGTGGTGGGCGATCTTCTTCACCTTCCGGGAAGAGGCCGATCACCGATCCGATCCGACCCTCACCGTCTATACGCAGGTCGTCGAACCTCTCCGGATCAAGAGTTTCCGCCAGCTGATGCTCCTCTTCATCGCCGGTTACACCGCGGTCGATATGATGTCCACGGTCTTCGTCTATTACATGACCTATTACCTGCAGCGTTCCGACTTCAACCTGGTCTTGGGCGCCCTCCTGATCGGACAGGCCGCCCTGCTGCCGATCTGGCTCGTGCTGGCCAAGCCGCTCGGCAAGCGCAACGCCCTTATCGCCGGCTATGCCTGGTGGGTCGCGATGATCCTCCTGATGGCCGCCGTCACGCCGGCCTGGCCCAGCTATGCCATATATATCCTTGCCTTCTTGATGGGCGGCGGTACCGGCGCGGCCGCCTTCTTGCCTTGGGCGATCTTTCCCGACGTGGCCGATGTGAGCGAGTTGGTCTACGGAGCCCGTAGGGATGGCGCTTCCGGCGGTTTCCTGACCTTTGCCCGGAAATGCTCGACCGCCGTCGCCGGAGGCCTCTTCGGCATCGCGCTCGACCTGGCCGGATTTGTGCGGCCGGTGGAACAAATGGCGGGCGGCGTGAGAAAGATGATCCCCCAGCCGCAGCCCGAGACGGCCTTACTGGTCATCCGGGCCGCTCTTTTCCTCCTGCCGGCTTTGCTGGTGGCGTTCGGCATCACCGTCGCCCTGCGCTTCAAGATTGACGCGGCGGTCCAGGCCAAGATCCGAGAATTTTTGGCCTACCGCCGCGGCGAGACGCGCGGCGGCAACCTGCCCGCCACCGAGGTGCTGTCACTCACGCGGGAATTGGCTGGTTTTGACCCGGTCTTTCCCGTTCCGGGCCTGGATCCGTCGCGCGAGGCTGCCGTCGCGTCCGAGGACGGTGGTCGGAGATGAGTTGGAAAGCCTTCCTGACGGCGGGTCTGGCAACCACGGCCGTGATTGCCAAGGCCGCCCTCTTCTTGGCGCTGCCACCGCTGGGGTTGGCGTTGTCGGCGCGGGTCTTGGGCCGTTGGCTGCCCGGGTTTACGCCCGGCCTTGCCGGCCGGACGGTCGGCGCGATCCTCGTCGCAGCCGGCGTCTATCTCACTTTGCGCGCGGGCATGGTGCTCGCCTGCATCGGCAAGGAATGGCCGTGGCGGCAGCCTGTGATCCACGTGGGCAAATACATCTACTCGTTCACGCGGCATCCCCTCTACCTCGGTTACGCCGCCGCCTCGATCGGCCTGGGGCTCTGGCACGGCGCGTCCGCCTTTCTGGTCCTGGCGTTCGCGATCGCGGCCGCGCTCTATGCCTATGCATGGTTCGTCGAGGAACCGGCTCTCCTGGCGCGCTTCGGGGAGCGTTACCGCGCCTATCGGCGGCGGGTGCGGTTCTTCTGGCCGCATTGGCGGAGCCTTGGGCAAGGAGCGCTCCAGCTCAACCTGGTTCTGCTCTTCGCGGTGCTGCTGGGACGCTTCCTCTTTCGCTTTTTCTGGCGCGTCAAGGTGGAAGGTCAGGAGAATCTGCCCGAGGACGGCGCCCACCTTCTCGTGGCCAATCACTCGAACCTCGCCGATCCGTTCCTGCTCGGCATGTTCCTGATCCGCCCCATCCGGTTCATCGCTTCCGACGAGCTTTTCCGCCGGCCGGTCTTCCGAGCCCTCTTCGGACTCTTCTTCGGCGCGCTCCGAAAACGCCGCTGGAACCGTGATGTCGGCGTGTTGCGCCAGGCGGAGCGCTGGCTGTCCCAGGGCGAGGTGGTCGGTATCTTTCCCGAGGGGGGGCGCAACTGGGACGGCGACCGGGTCATCGTGGGGGATGAGGTCTATCGTTTCCTGCATCATTGCCGGGTGCCGATCATCGCCGCCGCGGTCATCGGCGGACATGAGGCCCTTCCCCGCTGGGCGGGATGGCCTTCCTTCGCCCGGATGACCATCCGCTTCCACCCGCCGGTCCTGCCCGGCGAATGTACCACCGTCCAGCAACTCAGGGAACGGCTCGAGGCGCAGATCTTTGCCGGCCTCAGCGAACCACCCGCCCTGCGCACCTTCTGGCATTCGCATCGGGGTCTCACCACCGTGGCTTGGGCCTGTGTCAAGTGCGGCGCCACCCGCTCCATGGCCGAGACCAGGACCGGCCTCCGGTGCCGGCAGTGCGGCGCGGCCTGGCGAGTCACCCGCCGCTTGGAGCTTGTCGACCAAGAGACCGGGCAGATCCTGCTCGAGCGCGAATACCACCGGCTGGTCAAAGAACGCTTGGCCGCCGGGACCTTGCAAGGGACCGGCGCGATCTGGGCAAGCGTCAAGGCGTTTCGGGTCAACCAACTGAAGCTGACGCCGCTCGGGCGGGGTGAACTTAGCCTTGACGGCGCGTTCATTCGCTTCTTCAACGCGCGTCATTGGGTGACGGTCCCGATCGACCAAGTCAGCTTCGCCTTTCTGAACATGCCAGGCCATCTCGTCGTCACCGACCGCAAGGAGACCATGGAATACGTCTTCCTTAACGACTCGCCGGTCCGCTGGGAGGACTGCCTGGCGCTGGCACGCAAGGATTTCGTCGGCGCCCGCAAGAAAAAGGCGGACCGGGGCGCGCCCGGGATGATTAAGAATTGCTGTAAGAACCTCCCGACTTAACCGCGGAGACGGTAGAATAAGCAGAAGGAGGGCCTCACCCTCCTTCTGCTTTCCATCCTTTCCCATGCTCACGGATCGAGGACGATGTCCTCCAGGACGTTTAGCGCCTGTTGCCCATCACCGACCACCTGGAGCGTATGCACGCCAAAGGTGGAACTGACGACAAGGGACAGCCCGGGGCCGCTCAACCCGGTGATGACGGGGAACTGCCGCAATTGAATCCCCCCGTCCACCCGCACCGGTTCCTCCACCAGCACGGTCTGGACATTGAGCCCGGGCGCCTCCACCTCGGTAATCAATTGGAACTCCGACGTGGTGGTCTCGATGATGGTGGCGCTGGCCAAGAGTACGATTATCTGGCGCACCGTCATGCCGTCCGGGCTGATATTGAAGAGGATCCGCTCGATCTGGACATCGACCGTCTGCACCAGCTCGGCCGAGAGATCGGGGATGCTGATAAGGATCGAAAACGGTACGACCTCGGTGATGTTACGGACCACATTGTCCTCGCCCACGAATTTGATGTCCTTGACCACCTCGCCCGAGACCAGAATACCGTTGGCGATCACCTTGACCTGTAGATTCTGTATCTGGGCACTGACCTCGGCGATCTTGATGGCGATGGTTGGCAGCGCGACCTCGTTCTCCACGATGATCTGTTGGTTGAAGACCAGTTCACGCTGGACGGCCTGCTGGACGACGATCGGCACTACGCGCTTTTGGATCGGGACGGGCGGAAAGCGATTGACCAGCCTCACCAGAACCTGCGCGAGATTCTCGCCCACCACCTGCTCCACCTTGACCAGCGGGCCGGCGCCCGTTACCAACCGCAGTTGACGCCGATCCACCACGACCAGGCGGGCGCGGATGATCACCTTTTGCTCGAGTTCGGTCGGGCTCAGCAGATGGAAGATGACCTCCTCGATCACCGGTTCCGCCACGAGATCCAGGCCGGCGGCGGCCGCCGGGATATCCACCATGATGCTGAACGGAACGTCCTCCGCCTGGTGCCGCTCGATGTTGTCAAGTCCGATGAAGAAGATTTGCTTGTGCACCGTGCCCTGAAGGATGGCTTTACCCGGAAGGACGTGGCTCCTGAGATTGTTGAGCACGGCCGTGATCTCTCTGATCTTGAGGGCCGGCTGCGCCAGGGTCACGACATCGCGGCGCAGGATCTGGCCTTCGCCCTCCCCGACCACCTGGGCCACGTGGAAGAGCGGCCCCTCGCCGAGCGTGGCCTGAAACTCGACTGATGTGGTCACTTTGACGAAGGTCTCCACGACCACTTTTTGCCGCAGGGTGGTGGGCTCGATCAACTCAAAGATGATTGTCTCGATCCTGGGATGCACCTGGAGGTTCATCCCAGGTGCCGCGCCGGGAATATCCACGAAGGCGCTGAAGTGCACCTCCTCGACCTGATGGCGCGCCGTGTTGCTCTCGTCCACGAAGAAGATCTGTTTATGGATGGTGCCCTGCACGATGACTTTGTCCCGAATTACCTCCGTGGTCACGTCGCGGATCTCGCCGCGGATCTCGTCGACTTTGACGGCGGGGACGAACAGGGTCACGAAATTCTCGTTCAGGGTCTGGACCGTCCCCTCGCCCACAACTTCCTGCAAGAGGAGCGGCGGTCCCTGGCCCGGGACGAGATTGACCTGGACCTCCTCGACGACCTTGGCGAAGACATCGATGACGATCTTCTTGACCAGGACGGTGCCGTCCTCGCTGAGGTGGAAGAGCACCGCCGCGATCTTGGGCTGGACCACGGCGTTCATGCCGGGCGCGGCCCCGGGGATCTCCAGCATCGTGCTGAAGGGCACATCCTCGGCCAGGTGATGCACCATGGCGTCCGCCAGCACGAAGAAGATCTGGAGATGAACGACTCCCTGCACAATGACCTTGTTTGGAATGATCTGCGCGGTAATGCTCGTCAACGTGGCATCGATATTGCGTACCTTGACGATACCGGCCGGCGCCACCTGCTGGCTGATGACGGTCGGAGCCGGCGTCACCGCAATCTGCCGCGGCGGCGCCAATCGTACCTGGGCGCCCTGGAGGACGCTGACTTCCGGGGCCAGCGCCGGGGCTTTCGTCTCGACGCAGGTGGTCTCCGCCACTACCGGGCCCTTTGCCTCGACACAGGTGGTCTCAGTCACCACCGGGGCTTTTCCCTCGATGCAGGTGGTTTCCACCACCGGGGCGGTAATCTCCGGCGTACTTGCGTCCGCGTCCATCACAGCATTGTCTGCCGGCACGGTGGGCGATTCCGTCTCCGGGATTACCGGCGGACGTTTCCTGGCGCGCTTGGTGCCGGCCGCCGCCGGCGTACCGGCTTTCGTCCTGGCGGATGCATTCTTGCGCTTGCCGCCAGCCTTGGTTGACCTTCCGGTATCGGCCCCCTTCTTCCGCGCGGTGGTCCTGGACGCGGCGGTCCCCCTCTTTCGCTCCTGGCCGCTGGTCTTCCGCGTCTTCTTAGGTTTCTTTGGTACGGTTTCTATATCAACCGGCGGCTCTCCCGTGCCGCCAGGACCGTTTTGTACCTCCTCGTTGGCCACGATACTTCCTCCCTTTACGGCAAGTCTAGTACAGTATATGAGCCCCGACCAAGCCGTGCCTCGCGCGCGCACGGGGTATCCGCGGACGGATCCCCCCCTCTTCTAGCTGGTAATGTGTTCTATAGACCTCATGATGGGCATATGATGGCGATGTGCCGGCGGACGTTCCCCGCTCCCATCCGCCAAAAACGTGCCGCTGTCCCATACTTGACATGAATGACCCGGTGGTGTATGATAGTCGTGTGGGACATATACAGGCCACCTGGGTCAATTGGTGTCCCATAAGGAGGTGAATACGATGACATGTCTAAGTTGCCAGGCCGACGTCGTCTCCGCGGGTCTCGTTTTCTGCCCCAAGTGCAGCGCCCGGCTCAGCCGTCAGCCCAAGCGGGAGTCCCGCCACGCGGTTGCGTCTCCTTACCTGTGGCGGTAATGCCGGCGGCAAAGGTCCATTGTACGCCCAGGCGCTTCGGGTCTCGGATCCCGGCTACATAGCCTATTCGACGTTTTTGGGAAGCCCGGCGGCGGCCAATTGGCCCCCCGCCGAGGCGGGACCCGGCATGTCCCCCCAGTAATCTTCGGTCCACCCCCCTCAACACATTACCTCAGGGCGCAGACCATTCCAAGATTATCTCTATCGTCTCGGCACATAATGCCGTTTCCTTCTTGTTGCCATCACTAGTCAGGCACTTGGTCTGACCGCCGCGGAGAACGACCAACTGCGTCCGCATCTCATTTTGCGATCCAGAAGGTACCAGGGTGGGCTTTGTCGTATGATTCCACGATGAAGCTATTAGGTTGTGCTGCTGCATAAGTGAGGTTGAACAGTTGCTGCGCATTGTACAAAGGGCGTCTGCTGGAATGCAGAAAAAGAGACCGGGGTCTATCATGATGAAGATTACTGGTAAGCAGGTCTTTATTACTGCCTATGTTTATCTAGCTATTCCAATAGCTATTTTCATGATTGGTTGGCTAAAACCCCTTTATGGCATTCCAATTACTTCAATTATCTCTGTTGCCATGTTTAAGTGCTTTAAAAGTTTTGAGATATTGCCGGACAATAATCCAATCCCTAAGAATATATTCTTCTGGCTAGTTATCACACTGATAATTCTCCTATGGGTCGGACTATCAGGTATTGGTGGCTTTGTCTTCCAAAATGATGATCACCGCCATCGTAACGCCGTTCTTCATGATCTAATAGACTACTCTTGGCCCGTGATTTATGATTATTCTGGATTATCGAGTGATTTCCAGCCTCTTAGTCGTTACGGAGCCTTAGTCTATTATTTAACATACTGGCTTCCCGCGGCAATGATCGGTAAGCTGCTTGGTTGGCAAGTGGCTAATCTTATATTGTATTTTTGGTCAGCTATCGGAGTCTGGCTTGCTTATTGTTTGTTTTCAAGATATTTAAAGAAGTATACATTGGTAACTCTTATAGTGTTGATTTTTTGGAGTGGAATGGATATTCTTGGAATCTTTATTAACCAAATTAACTTTTCTGGATTTACGCAACACTTAGAATGGTGGACTGGGATATTTCAGTATTCATCAAATTGTACCACATTGTTTTGGGTTTTCAATCAAACAATACCGATTTGGGTTTTAATTGGAATACTAATTAATCTTCCCAATAAAAAGAATATAATATTTACATATGCCCTTGCCTTTCCTTATGCTCCCTTTCCCTTTTTGGGCTTGACTCCCTTTATTATTTACCACTACTTTGTCCATCATCATGAAATTTACGTGATTTCAAACGACAAAAGAAAATCCATTTGGCATCGAGTCTGGCAACGAATGAGACAAGGACTCACATTCCAAAACACTATTGCCGCAATACTTATATTTGCAATTTTCAGTTTGTATTATTGTGCAAATTTCAATGCAATATATCGGAAATTTGTATTTATTGATACCGATATCATCTGGGTTTCTTCTATTTATTTTATGTTTTGTATATTGGAATTTGGTTTCTATGCATTCCTGCTTTTTAAGATTTATCGAAACAACTCATGGTTTATAATAGCTATATTTTCATTGATACTAATACCATTTTATTATATGGGACCCGGTAATGATTTTGCAATGCGTGCTTCAATTCCCGCACTGTTAATATTAATGCTTTGTGTACTTAATTTTATATTGAATAACAAAAATTATATATTAAGAAAGCTATTTTAAATAGTGTCATTATTTATTGGTGCAATAACACCTTTTTGTGAAATTAATCGTGCAATCGAAAGAACAATAACGGCACCGGAATACATTATCAAGGATAATTTTAAAAGCTTTCTAATAAAAGACGAAAATGCATATATCTGTCCAGATCCAAGGAATGAATTGTTTTTCAAGTACTTGTCAAAATAAACCTGTAGGTATAATACTAAAAAAGAAAAACCCGTACCTCGATTCAGTAGTACGGGCTCAATCACCGAATATAATGCACTTCGAACAGTCCTCACCCTAAGAACAGCTGCGTGAACATGGCGCCGTAAGGGCCGCCGCGTATGATCCCGATGCCGATCCGCTTGAACCTAGGCTCCAGGATATTGGCGCGGTGGCCGGCGCTGTTCATGAGCATCCGGTGGGCGGTGGCCACGTCCATCGCGCCGGCCAGGTTCTCGCCGCCGATCGTATAAGCGATGCCGCGGGATCTTATCAGACTAAAGGTCGAGCCGAAACTGGGGGAGGTATGGCCGAAGTAGTTGGCGGTCACCATATCCCGGCTCTTGATCCGCGCGACCTCAACCAACCGTGTCTCGACGGCCAACGGTGCCAAACCAGCTTTCGCTCTTTCCTGGTTGACCAGGTTGACCATCTGCATCTCCTCGGCCGTGATGCTCCCGGTTGCGGGAGGCGGCTCTGGCGTTGGCACGGGCACGGGATTGGGAACCGGTTTCGGGGTGGGAGCCGGTGCCGAAGTCGGCCGTGGGACGGGCCTGGGACCCACCCAACCGTACTTGGTCGAGTAGTATCCGCCGCTCGTCGAATACCGGCTGCTGTAGCTGCCGCTGGTGCTGTAACCAAATGCGGGGATTGATGCCAGAAATAGTAGTATGGCCGTTAGTACGAGTATTCGCGCGAGACCGCGGCGAACGTGCTGCGAAGCGTGCATCGATTTGTACTCCTTTCGTTGCGAGATGGGTTGCGGCGCTTGTTGCTCAGAACGTGCTGCTGAATCGGTCCTCCTTCCGGGAAGCGTGACGCAACTACTTCGGTAGAGCCGTATTTCGTCGGCGCGGTTTGAATACCTTCATGTAAATCTGCCTTTCTCAGGTAAAGCCTCCCACGCCCGGCATGCTTGTCCACGCGGGGTCAAAAAAAAGGTGAAGACTGGCTTCACCTTAAAGGACTCAATCATGTTCTTTTGGAACGTCGATAATACCTTGCTTGATGGCAAACAGAGCGATTTGGGTCCTATTATTCAGGCCAAGTTTCTTGCGGATGCTAGTAACATAATTCTTGGCCGTTTTCTCGCTAATAAAAAGCTTCTTGCCGATCTCGCGGTTGTCAAGGCCTCCGGCCACCAGGGGAAGAATCTCACGCTCTCTGGGGCTCAAACCCGCCAGAGGGTCGGGCTGGCAGCCAAGACCATTCGGTGACGGTACCAACCTGCCTCACTCCTGCGACCCACCCGGCGACGGGCGCAGTTCTGGTCTATATAGGCCAGATCTACCAATCTCCCCTCCAAACAGAGGACCGCCGGCGGGCGGTTCTTCGTTGCCTGGTTCATACTATGCCGCCGCCGTCGCATCAGTTCTTTGCCTATTCCCGGCGCAGGTCGGAAGCGCAACCCACGAGTTTTTGCAGGCGTTTTGTCGCCGCCCGGTCGATCTGCCCCTGGCGGTTGAGACAGACATGATCCGTCCAGCCGGTGGCCAGGAGTTCGTCCGCCCGCCGGACTTCGTAAGCAAAATGGAAGACCACCCCACGCGCGGTAAGCGTCGCGGTCAACGCCAACTCGTCGTCGTAGCGCGCCGGCTTGTGGTAACGGCAGCCGGCTTCGGTAACCGGCAGAAAAAAACCCTGCTCTTCCCAAGATCGGTAAGTTAATCCCAGCTCCCGCATGAACTCGGTCCGGGCGACCTCGAACCAGGTCAAATAGTTGCCGTAATAAGCCACGCCCATGGCGTCCGTCTCCTGGTACCGAACCCGCAGTTTCGTTGTCCAGGCCAAATCAGGCTCACCTCACCATAGATTAGGGCAAAAATCCGCCTTGACCAGAAATTGCCGTCCCAGCAGGTCGATGGTCTCGCCCGCCGGCACGTCCCCGCCGGTCCATGACTGAAATGTGCCGGCGGCCTTGTCCCACCGCAGGATGCTGGTATTCTCGTCCCGGCCCGCGATCATGAACGTCTCGTTCCCGTGCCGAATGAACTGCAGGCCGGGGTCGTAACCGCCGTCGGCGAGACGCACGCGCCCGCGGTAGACCTGCCTGAGATCGCCGCCAACCAGGTCGTAGATGCGCAGTTCGCGCCAGGTGTCGCCCTGGCGGGCGGTCAAGCAGGGCTCGGCGATGCCGTCCCCGTCGAAATCGCACGCGAATAGGCCGTCCGGATGGGGCCAGCGCCACGAGGGGCCGATCTCGCCGGCCAGGATCTCTCTGCCAAGAGGCACGGCGCCGTCACCCGACAGCAGGACGGGCCAATACCCGTCGCGCCTGCTCAAGATGGCAAAGTCCAGATCTCCCACGCGCATCCGCGCCCGAAGGCTGAGGTCCGCGGCGGACCAGTGCGGATCCCCGGGATTGTGTACCGGCGGCGCCGGTCCCAGCAGAGGCCTGAGATAGCTCCAGCCCGGATCGTACGCGGCCGCCGGTAAGGGCGGCGCGGCCGGCGGAGCTTGACGCGCGGCGAATTGCGGCCCGGTGCCCGACCGGGCCAGGGTCCGCAGCCAGACGGACGTGACACCCGCGTTGCCCACAAGCACGGCGGGCAGCGGGCGCTCGGCTGGTCCCGCGAAACACAGCACGGACTCGCCCGTAAAATCCGCGATCACCGTCCAGGCGCCGGCCTGCCACCTGACGATGAGGAGGCGTCTGCCCGGGGGGGAGGGGCCTGTCCCCAGGATCTCGACCGCGCCGTCGCCGTCCAGATCCGCGATCTCGATGCCCAGAGGCGGCGCGGCCGTTCCCGGGCCGAAGGCCGGCGGCGCCACCCAGGCCTTGGCCGCCGCGCCCTGCGCGGGCGCGACCAGTCCCAGACGGACCTGGCCGCTCTGGTCGGCAAAGAAAACCGCCGCGCCCGGGGCCGGGTCCGGCCCGAGGCGGCCCGTCCGTGCGAGCAGCACCTTGGCCCCGGCGGGCAGGGCGGCGCCGATGGCGGCCGCACCGGGAGCCGCCTGGGCCGGCGGGGAACCGGAGACGGTGAAGACCAGGCGCAGCTGCGCGCGGTTGCCGGCCAGATCCTCCGCCATGGCCGTCAGTTCATGCCGGCCCGCGGCGCTCACCGGCAACCCGTTGCGCCAGAGATACCCGTCGATCCAGAAATTGGCCCAGCGCAGATTCTCATCGCGCGCCGTCAAGGCGGGCCGCACCGGACCGGCCGATGCCTGCCCGTCCGCCACCCCGGTCACGCTCAGCGCCGGCGGCGCGCGGTCGATCGTGAAACGCCGGACGGCCGAGGTCGCGTTACCGGCGGCGTCGCGGACGGTCACGCGAAGGGTATGCCGCCCCGGCGCCTCGACGGCCGCGTCCGGGCTGATCTCCTTGTCATCCAGGGTCACCTGGACCTGTACGGGCAGGCCGTCGCTCACGGCATAGCGCGGCACCAGCGCGCGGTAAGAGCCGTTTTCCTCCGGCTCCATGAGGGAGAGCACGGGCGGCTCGGGGTCGCCATGGATCGTGACCGCCGCCTCGCGCCCCGGCCAGACCCCGGCGGCCACGGCCCGCAGCCGGAACAGATTGGCGCCGGGTGCGATCGGCACGGCCAGGGCAAAGCGCCCGTCCCCGTCGCTCGTCCCCTTGGCCGCGATCTCCCCCGCCCGGAGGCACTCCACCGCCCAGCCCGCGCCGGTCCAACCCCTTATAGCCGCCGTGCCCGTGGCAACGGCGATCGGCACAGGTTCCAGGCGGGGCGGCGGCACGAGGTCGCCGAGCGCCGGCAGGGAAAGCTCGTTGTTGCTCTCGTCCGCCTCAGGAACGAGGTTGGCGGGATCGAGGGAGAGCGTGACCGCCAGCAATGCGGTCCCGGGTACCAGCGGCAGCTTGAAGCGGATCGGGACCCGTCCCCCCGCCGGCAGCGGCCCCACGCGCAGCGTCTCCCAGACCCATTCCAGCCCCGGATCGTCGCGCTGGCCGACGCGGACCTCGAACTGTGTGGCTGTCTCGATGGGACCGCGGTTCACGACCGGGATGGACATCACGGCTTGGCCTCCGGCCTCGAAGGAAAGCCGCGGCGGCTCACAGACCAGGTCCGGGAGCCCCTCGGCCCGGGCCGGACCCAGGAGGAGGACGAGGAGGGCGATGATGATGAGGGAGCGGGTGGGGTTGGTAAGTCGTTTCATATTCATGTTATTAGACGAATTCTAGTCTTCTTCCTTCCTGACGGTCTAGGGGTAAGGGGTAAGAAGAGCCCCTGCCCGTGAAATGCTCCTACGGATCTTTTCATCTCCATCAGCCCCGCTTGCCCGTGGTGACTGGTAGCCCCTTAACAAGAGTGGTCATTTTTGGATTCCATGTTAAGTGCTGCTAACACAACGCAAAGGATATACACCTAACAAAAACCAGCCATTTACCAGGGTTAGATTGACTTTATAAAATCTAATCAAAGGGATCCGTTCTGGAGTATGGACAAAGAGAATGAGTATCTAATCCAAATCAGGAGGTGATATGTACACTATTTCATCAACTGATGAAATATTATTAGGAGGCGCTATTAATAGGATGAAAAGATTTATTCCGATTTTATTACTCGCGATTTTGACTATCTCTTTATCGACCGTTCACGCCACGATCTCCGGGACACCGATTCTGGCCCGGCATTATGATTTGAGGCCTTTGACCAATCTAAGCTTCTATCGGTCAAATGGACAGCTTGGCGACCTCAATAATGACGGACGGATCGACTATCTGGTCTACAGTAACTCCGTGCGGATGGCGGCCTTCGCCGATAACGGCAGCGGCGGCCTGACCAAACTTTGGCAGTATACTTCCCCGGTTACTATTCCTGAACCCCCGGAGAAATACCAATATAAATACGTAATCTGGGATGTCGATGCCGACGGCCAGACCGAGGTAGCAGGCATGTTTGCCAGCACCTCGGGATATCTGGAACTTCGGATTCTTGACGGCAGCACCGGTACCGTGGAACATTCGCTCACCACCAATATCGCGAACCCAACCAGCAGCGATGATATTATGGAAACCCGTACTTACGTAACGGTGGCCAATTTCCGCGGCCTGGCCACTTCACGCGATCTCGTTTTGCTGACCGAAAACAACGGCATAGGCGAGATTTGGGCCTACGACGATTCCTTGCAGCTTTTATGGGATACCACCGGCGACAATGGGGCAGGCGAAATCCATATTTATTCGCACTATCCATGGACTTACGACCTTGACGGTGATGGCCGGGACGAACTGGTCGGCCGATGGATTTTCGACCATGACGGATCCAAGGGACCGTTCATTTCCGACCCCGCTCTGCAAAAGTGGTTCCAGCATATTGACCGCAGCCATTTCGGCGACTTCGTTTCCACCAACCCCGGCGTGGAAATAGTCACCAGCCGGGAATATATTGAATCCACGATGTGGAAACCCGATGGGACGAAGATCTGGGAAGTTGCCTCCGCAAATAAGGACAGCAAATTAATCGTGGTCGGCGAGTTCTCGCCCGCCAACGCCGGTCCGGAAGTAACCTCATATGCCGCCGCCAAAAGCGCCAGTACGAATAAGACTTACCGGACCCTGAACGGCGCTTTGGTGAGTTCAATTCCAATGCTCGACGATGGCGGCGCCTATAATATCGACTGGGATGGCGACCGCGCCAAGGACGAAGCGTTTTGCGGCAAATGGGGCGGTAAGATTTACGATCCGGTGGACGGAAGTATCATTGACTTCCAAAATACTTACTACCCGGCTAACGCTTATACGCAAAATCCGCCTCTTGACCGGGTCAACGGTATGGTCTGCGACGTCTACGGCGACAACCGCGAGGAGATCATCTTGGTGGATGATGATGAAATCCTGGTCTTTACCAACGGCGACACCAATCCGAACCCGCAGCAATCGCCGTATCTATCTCCTTTCTATAGGTTAATGATTGCCAACCAGATGAATGACACCCATCCGGAGCGCGCGTTCTGGCCGAATTCCGGTGGCACTCCTCCGCCGACAGCGACGCCGACACCGCCGGGCGCGACACCCACACCGACCCCAACGCCCACGCCGACCCCGACGCCGGCAGGATCTTTCTATGATGGTTTTGAAAGGGGCAGCTTTACCGCCGGCGGATGGGTTAGCAGTGGTTGCTCAATCTCCAGTACGACCAAGTATGCCGGCAATTATTCGGCTCAGTTAAAGAGAACAAACTCTATGACCAAATCATTCAGCACCGTAGGAGTCGCTACCGTCACCGTACAGTACGTGCGCACAACCGTCTCCTACGGTTCCACCAGCCATTTTTATGCCGAATGGTTTGACGGCACTGCTTGGACTGTCCTTGAAGATGTTAACAGCTCCACCAGTTGGACCGCTGAATCTTTCACCCTGCCCGCCGGAGCGGCCAATAATCCCAACTTCCAGCTTAGGTTCAGATCCAGTGCCGGCAATTCCAACTATGCCTATGTTGATGAAGTCAGGATTAATTGAACCGTATTGTTGATAGGGGTTAAGTAGTATAAGACAAAACCCGGAATCAGATTCCGGGTTTTGTCTCTTTTTAACCTAGACATTCATTGATTCTATTATTTTGTAACAATATCAAAACAGTCCTGCTTGCTGACATCCGGTAAATTCTTGAGGAGATTATCGTAGTAAACATTTTCGATAAATCCGCGGTTCACGCCTTCTAGATAAACCAAACCACGGTCTGGGGATGGATCCGTTCTTTGGTCGCAAAGCTGGATGTTATTCATCCTAAGCCTACAAGCATTGATAATTACGAAATGAAATGGCTGGATCGCATAGTTGGTCCGATCGGGATCCAGTTCCACCCGTTTACCGCCGGATGGCTTCCATTCATTGGCCGGATCGCACGTACCGGTGATGTTCCAAGTGATATTGGAAAGAGTCAAGTTCTCGACCGGCTGTGTTTCGGCGCCTTCCACCAGGCAACGGCCTTTACCGGTAACGATGAGATTATCCAAATATACGTTCCTAATCCGTCCTACCCTGGGTTCCTTATAATAACGCGGCGTGATATCCACCAAAACAGGAAATTCGTTCTCGGCTTCGATGACCAAGTTGCTAAAAACTATATTCTCGTATGTACCCCCGTCTTTCATGTACAAGGCGAGTCCGACGTTAGTCTTATGGATTACGCAATTGCTAAAAACAATGTTACGAATATCGGCCAGCGATTCGGTACCCAGTTTCAACGCGGCATGAGCCGAACTGAGCACGCAGTTGGTGACGGTAATGTTTTCGCACGGATCGCCCTCCGTGCTTTTGATGACGATACAATCATCACCGGCGACGATGTGGCAGTCGCTGATGATTACGTTACGGCAACCATCGGGGTCAATTCCGTCGGTGTTGATCCTTTCCTTATTGGCCAAGATGGAAATCCCGCGAATTGCCACATCCTCACAACGCAAGAGATGCAACGTCCAAAAGCTCGAATGCCGCAGCGTCACATCGATGAATTTGATCCGGCGGCTGTTCCGGCAAAAGACCAGCGCCGGCCGGAATTTGACATCCACCGCCTCTTTAATGGAGAGAGACTTGCTGCCATTGCCAACGATGGCTCCCTGCCCGGTTATCGAGGCATTCTCCACGGCATCTGCCCAGATCAAAGCTTGAATCTGGCCGGGTAGATTGCCGTAAGGAGTGGGGGCGATGACCGGATAGAGCGACGGATCATCGGCGCCGAGGATCTCGGCCCCCGTTTCCAGATGCAGATTGATGTTGGATTTCAGCCGGATAGTGCCACAGCGATAATTCCCGGCCGGAACGTGGACAGTGCCGCCGCCCTCGGCGGCGCAGCGGTCGATGGCCGCCTGAATCGCCTCATGGTCTAGAGTCCGGTTATCCCTTTTGGCGCCAAAATCCTGCACATTGTAAACCAATTAACATCCTCCCAAACTTGATTGCCGGTTTATGAATACTTATCCTTTCATTGCCCCAGAAGTCATGCCTGACAAGAAGTGCTTGTTTGCAAAAATAAAAACCATAATGATGGGAACTATGGAAAGAGTAGCACCCGCGAACATAATATTCCATGCCGCCGCACCATCTTGTGTAAATCTGAGTGAGATAACACCAACCGTGAGTGGCCGCAGATCCGGTCTAGTCATAGTAAACACTAAAGGCAGTATATATTCGTTCCATCCTGTTCTAAAAGACAAAATACATATTGTCGCCAGCATCGGTTTCATCAACGGCAAGATGATATTCCAATATACCCTAAAGAAACTACATCCATCAATGATTGCTGCCTCATCTAATTCCTTGGGGAGTGTTTTTATATATCCCATTGCAAGAAAGATATTTCTAGTCTGTTCATTACCAATGGAGATCAAAATTACACCCAATAATGATGTATGAAGATTTAGTCTGACAGCTAGATCAAATAGCGGCCTTAAGTTCACACTTCCAATCGAAATAAACATAAATGCTATTAATGCACCCAAAAATATCCTTTTTCCGGGAAAATTTTTTCTAGCGAGACAATATCCGGTCATAGTCGAAATAATTAATGTACCTAGCATAATCGATAAACTCATGTAGATACTATTCCAAGTATAACGCATGAAATTTGCGAGTCGCCAGGCATCAATATAATTTTGGAGAATAAATCTCTTGGGAAAGAGATTCATTCCACCCAAAACCAATTCTTGGTTAGATTCAAATGAACCCAAAATTACGTATATTATCGGATATATTGTAAAAATGAACAATATGATTAAAAAAATATAAGGCAATATCGAAATATATTTTCTGTTCATTAATATATCCACCCTTTATTATATCTCATCCATCTTCTTGCTAAATTTCAAATAGATAAGAGTTAATATGCCAATTATAATGGAAGATATAAATCCTGCCGTGGCACCATAACCATACTGTATTTGCAAACTTGTCCCCTGCATTTGACTTTCATTACCAAACAATAATTTATAGACATATAAGAGCATAACTTCGGATCTACCTAATGGTGCACCATTTGTAAGAACCATTATACTTTGGTAATCTCTTAAGGCGTTAACCAGTGCCAACATCAAGACGATTTTCATGACTGGACCCAACATGGGTATCGTGATATAGAAAAATTCCTGAATGGCATTTGCACCATCCATTTTTGAACTTTCATATGTTTCATCAGGAATACTTTGTAAACCTGCTAAGAACAATATCATATAATTTCCAAAACCAGCCCAAACTGCGACAATCACTATTGATCCCATTACCTTTCTTAGATCACCCAGCCAATCTATAGGATGATTTACCAGGCCAATGGCTTGTAGCATATTATTCAGAATACCATTATAGGGACTAAAGATGAAATAAAATATTAAACTGGCCACTGCCCCGCTGATCACTGTTGGTATGAAGAAAGTTACTCTAAATATGTGTCTTCCAGAAATTTTTTTGTTCAAAAAGACTGAAACTATTAACGAAAGTGGAAGAATAAAAAACAACTTCTTGGTAGCATATTCAAAGGTCTGCAGAACACTCTTCCAATATAGGGAATCGCGAGTAAATATTCTAATTAGATTATCAAAACCAACGAAATATTCTTTTGTAAAACCATCATAACTATAAAATATGTATCGAATGGCCCAAATGAACGGATATAAGGAAACGGCGAGGAACAAGACGATGGCAGGCAACAGCATTATGAATAGCCATAAATTATCAGGCCTTATCCTTCGCTTTTTTGCAATACTTGTACTAGGTGTAAGGTATATTTCCATATGAAACCCCCATCCCCTCATCACTTACCGTTTCTTTGAATGAGAGCTATTAAGTGTTAAAAAACACTTAATAGCTCTCAGACTACAACTGGCTATTTAGTTATTCTTATACTCCCAGGTGCCTTTTCCCGGATTGAGAGGATCGTAACCAGAGATAACTAGCCTTTTTGTTGAACCCTGCTGGACAGCTTTGTCTAATGCCTGATTATAATTCGTATTGAGTTTACTAATTACATCGTCAACATTAGGACCACCGGGTATACAAGCTTCCCATAACGCATCTTGCCATGGCTTCCCTTCTTGTTGAACGCTCGGAATTGGTGGATATATTCGTTCGTAACTTAACTGCATGAAATCTTTAAAACCTTTCATGCCTGCAGGTATTTCAACTTTACTGGCAATGTTCTTAAACGTCGGCATTCCAAACCCGCCTTGAACATAACCAAGCATTACCGTATCGCTAAAGAAATATTCGATGACCTTCCATGCTTGATCTGGGTTCTTAGATTGAGGCGTGATACAGAATCCCCTTACAAAAGAATACGTCAAAGCTCCTTTAACTTTTCCAGTTAAAGTGGGCGGCGGAGCCGCACCCCAGTCACATTTGGCCGGGAATTGTTGATTTAGAACCCCGACTTCTTGACTAGCATTACCATACATCCCAATATTGCCCTCAGCGAACTGAACTCTTAAGGGATCTATCTTAAGTGAAATGTATCCTGGCATCATGGCGCCATTTTCAATGATCTTCTTCACAGCTAGGATAAATGGTTTATATCCATCAAAGACAAATTTACCGGTTTTGAAATCATATTCTTTGACGCCGCTCATTTCCGCACTAGATATAATCAATCGCCCTAAATGACCTGACATTCCTGGCAACGCAAAACCATAGGCTTTGCCTTCGCCGATTTTTGTAATTTTTATAGCTACATCAACCAATTGATCAATAGTTGTAGGAGGTTTGCTAATTCCAGCCTTTTTAAATAGATCTTTATTATAAATTAATCTTCTTCCGGATTTTGCAACCGTAGGTATATAATAAATTTTTCCATCAAAAACATTATAACCTTCACATAAAAGCGTATCAAGTCCGATCTTTCGCCTAAGTCTTGCAGTTATGTACTTATTTTGTGGTATCATTAAATTTGCTTCTACATATTTATTTGCTATTTCGGGAGAATTAAAAAGAAATATGTCAGGTGATTGTTTTGAAGAAGCTGCTAATTTTATCATCTGATCATAATTCTCTGCCTGGATTATAAGTTCTAATTCAATATTGTCTTTATTATTCCTATTGTAATCGGCAACAACCTTATTCATGTAATCCATGTCATGTCTATCATTCGACCAAACCGTGATTTTTGTCTTTTGAATCTTAACAGCAGAAAAACCAATCGTGTTTGCCACTGATAATAAAAGAAGAAAACAACATACTCTGATAATTCTTTTTTCCATTTTTGATCATTTCCTTTCTGTTTTAAATTTCTTTAATAGCTCGATATTAATGTCTATGAACAATTATTTGAACCACCTCCTTGGATAAAGATTGGTTCTTCTTGATTAATTCTTTTCTGTTTCTCGCATAATCAGTAATAATAATCTATCTCACATTTCGCACCCTTGTTGATTACAAATAATGGTTTTCGCTGCAACAGTTAAACTACGTTAGTCATGTTGCCGCTACCGGCGGAGTAACGTAAATGGATATGTCGAATCCACATAGTCTGATGATTCTTTCCGCCCGACGCGAATAATTACTTGGCAGTTGCCGTAGTGTTCCTTCCGAGCCCTGTGTTGTGAAGATCGAGAGGTCGTCCAGCTCAGGGAGTATTGTCTCACCACGTGGGCGAAAAGTTTTGTAGCTCCCCGCCACATGGAAAGGTTCGTTCTCGCGCTTTAAGCCTTCCCTGACGCTCCATTCGAAGAGACTGTATATCAGGAGCGTCATAAGCATGACGTAGCCGAGGGCCTGCACTCGATGGGGCAGCTTCAGGTTTACCGGACCGACGAAGTATGGGTCTTTTAGAAACCGAAACCGGTTCTCGATCGCCGCCTGTTCCTTGTATGCGCGGAGAATTTCCGATGGCGTCAGTTCAGGCGCACTGCAAAAAAGCACGAAGGTCCCTTCCATGTCTTTGATCCGGCGGATGCGTTCCTCATCCCGTGCGGCCGTTCCTTCGAGCCCGTACAGCGTCTGAAGGCTGGATCCCTCACCTTTGCGCGGCCGTCCAGGCCGGGGACGGGTGAGGGGTTCCTCAAAACGGCGGAGCTCACACGTAAGCGTATGGTACTGGGGCTGAAGCTTCCCGGCTTCTTCGCTCCATGCCGCCTCGGCCTGAGCGAATGAACTGAACCGTTTGGCGGAAAAGGCGGCTAGAGCCTTTTCCAGCCGGACCGCTTCTTTGACCACGGCTTTTTCGATGGTTTTTTCCTTCGTCCCGGCCAGGCTCTCCGACTGGACCACGACGAAAGAGTACTCATCGTTCACCAGATGCGCCCGGAAAGGCTGCAATTTGTATGCTTCGTTCTTTTTCACATCGTCCGTATGAGTGGATGGCTGCCAATTACCTTGCGCGAATGCCATCTCCGTGAGCTCCCGGCAGAGCGTGAAGGTCTCGGGCAGGCGGGAGACGACGCGCAAACGGTGTTGCTTGATGGCTTCCAGCGACTTGGCGGACATCGCCGCCGAATCCGCGGCGATCACGGTCTTTTCCGTCATGAATCGCTTGAGATTAGGCGCGTACTCAAGAAAACTCCGGCTCCATGTTTTATCGTCCTGGTTGCCGTCCAAGGTCGCGCCATAAACGGGGATCCCGTCTTCATTAGTGGCCAGGCCATATTTGAACTGCTTCAGGTCCGGACGATGGTCCTTGCTGTGGCCTTTGGCCAATATAAACGGCGCGTCGTCATCCTGGCTTGCGTAATCACCGTAGACAGAGACGGAGGTCGTGTCGGCATGGAGAGTCTCCGCGGCCAGTTGGTATTCGGCGAAGGCGCACAAGACGATGCCGCCGAAGATCTTGTCAAAATCGGCTTCCGCGAGCCGGTCCAAGGCGCGGCCTAGGCAGTCGTCATTGAAGTCCTCCGCGGACAGATCGTTTCGTCCAAAAAGTAGTTCCAAGTCCTGCCGGGCATAGACCCGATTTAGCGAAAACAAGGCACGTCGCCCGCAAAACACGCCCATCATCATAGCGACGATCAAAGTACCGGGAGAGATCTTCCACTGTGACTCGTCCCAATTCAAGGCGGTGTTGATGGCTTGTATGACACCGATGCGGTCCAGGATAGCCTTGAAAAGCCGTAACGGACCCACCTTGACAATTTCTATGTTTTCGGCGTACAATGACGTTGCCTCCATTTTTTATGGAAGCATTCGCGGTTAACTCGTAAATTTCCTAGTCAAAAAATAAAGCCAGAATAGCAAAATACGATGCAAAGGATCGATGAGATCAAATCGATCTAATTGTGTGACAATGGTTTGAAAATTATGAACGATC
>JBLNCE010000033.1:0-6672 GCA_050260415.1 Bacteroidota bacterium
GCGGCGCGCGAGGCGGATGACGTCATGCCGACCATGGCCGGTCCGGAGATTGCCGTGGCCTCCACCAAGGCTTATACCACGCAGCTGCTCAACCTGTACCTGCTGGGGATCCATTTCGCCCAAGAACTGGGCACCATCCCGGACGAGGAGCGCCGCGAACTGGTGGCGCCCCTGACAGGCCTGCCCAAGCAGGTGGAAAAGGTGCTGGCCACCGAGACGAAGATCAAGGAGTTCGCCCAGGATTTTCGGGCCAAGGAGGATATCTTCTTCATCGGCCGCGGGTTGGACTATGCCGTTTCCCTGGAGGGGGCTCTAAAACTCAAGGAAATATCCTATATTCACGCTGAGGCATATGCCGCGGGTGAACTGAAGCACGGGACACTGGCGCTGATCACGGAGGGAGTGCCCGTCTTTGCCCTGGCCACTCAGCCCGCCCTCTACGACAAGATGCTCTCCAATATCAAGGAGGTCAAGGCGCGGGAGGCAACGGTGGTCGCCTTGGTCAACGCGGGTGATTACGAGATGGAGAGATCCGTGGACTACGCGCTCTATATCCCCAAGATCCACCCGTTTTTCACGCCGATCCTCTCCGTCATCCCGTTCCAGCTCTTCGCCTACTACACCGCCAAGGCCCGCGGCTGCGATGTCGACAAGCCGCGCAACCTGGCCAAGAGCGTCACGGTGGAGTAAAGGCGCAGGGCCGATAGATCAAGCACGCCGCCCGTTCTTTGGAATGGGCGGCGTTTGTCTGCGCCTGCACGGGCGGGAGGCTACGTATGGCGGGTGAAGTCTCATGATCACCCGTCTTGTCAAGCGGTCGGGCTGAGGTAAAAAAAAGCATCCTCCCGGCAGGATTTTGGATCGGACGGGCGAATATGATATTAATGTAAACCTTTACATGGAGACTTTGGCACATTGGAGAATAACGACAAATGCCAACGATCCTGGATGTAGCGCAAGAAGCCGGCGTTTCCATCGCCACTGTTTCGCGGGTGCTCAACCAGAGCTGCCGGGTAAGGCCGGAGACCAAAGAGCGCGTCCTGCGGGCCGTGGAGAATCTGCAATATGCGCCCGATGCTTCCGCGAAGAATCTGCGTTCCCGGCGGACCAATCTGGTCGGCGTGGTGGTTCCCGATGTTTCCGTCGAGTTTTACATGGAATTGATTAAGGGCATCGAGAACACAGCCATCAATTCCGAGTACAACTTGATTATCTGCGACTCCCAAAACGATCCCAACCGTGAAATCGAATACATAAGGCTTCTGACCGAACGGCGCGTGGACGGGATGATCCTCACCGAATCCTCCATGACGGATGACCAGATCGCCGCCCTGGTCGGCAAAGGCTTCCCCCTGGTCTTGATCGGCCGGGAGCTGCCCGGCGGCGGCGCGTCTTCGGTCTCCGCCTCCAACCGATACGGCGCGGGGCTGGCGATCGAGCATCTCATCGGACACGGCCACGAACGGATCGCTTATATTCGCGGCATTCGCGGCGGACAGGACGAGGAAGAACGCTTCAGCGGCTACCAATCCGTCTTGGCCCGGCACGGGATGGCCTTCGATCCGCAACTGGTCGAATGGGGCGGATTCACCGAGGAAGGCGGGGCCAGGGCCCTGGAGAAATTGCTCGCCAGGAGAAAATTCTCCGCGGTCTTTGCGGCAAATGACGAGATGGCGATCGGCGTCATGGGGAAGGCGCGGGAGCTGGGCCTCAACGTGCCGGAGGATCTGGCAGTGGTCGGTTTCGACAACATCCGGCTGGCCCATCACGTCCATCCGGGTCTGACCACGGTCGATCAGCCCAAATATAACATGGGAGCGGCTGCGGCCCGCAAGCTCCTTAATATGCTGACCAGGGGGGAGATCGTGTACGAAAAAGCCGTGCTCCGCACCGAACTCATCCTCAGGCGGTCCTGCGGCTGCCGGTAGGTCATTGTCGTTTTTAAAATGTAATCGTATACATGGGGGTGATGATAGACAAAAACATATAAAAAAGATCGATCCTGTTTGACCTATCAGGAGTACAACTTCATTATCTTGTGGAAAAGGAGGATTCACATGCGGAGGAGATTCATGTTCTTAGCGGTTCTGGCCGCGGCGGTGTTCGTGGCAACCGGCCTGCTCCTGCCGGCGGTGGCCGCCGGAGAGCTTGATTTCTGGGTATACGGTTCCGAGAAGAACGACCAGGTGGAGAAGCTGGCCGCGGCTTTTGGCGCCAAGTCCGGCATCAAGGTCAATGTTGTCGCGGTGCCGAAGAACGACTTCAACACCAAGATCAATGCCGCCATCGCCAGCGGCGCGGCTCCGGATCTCTCCTACCTCGATCAGCCCTTGGTCCCCAGATTCGCCGTGGACGGGCTCCTGCTCCAGTTGGACGCGTACATGAAGGCCGATAAGAAGTTGAGCAGGAACGATTTCTTCCCCGGAGCTTACAATACAAACCTCGTCCAAGGCAAGCTCTACGGCCTGCCTTTGAACATGACCTGCGTGGCGCTGTACTACAACAAGGATCTCGTCAAAACCCCCCCAAAGACCTGGGACGAATGGCTGGCCATGGCCAAGAAAGTCTACCAGCCCGGCAAGATCGCGGCCTTCGAGGGCATCTGGGACGGCGGCTGGGGCGCCTGGCTCTTCCCGGTCTTCGTCCATGCGGCCGGCGGTACCATGATGAGCCCGGACGGCAAACGCGTCACTTTCAACGAAGCGCCGGGCGTGGAAGCGCTCAAATTCATCCAGGAAATGCGCAAGTATTCCGATCTCACCGTCATTTCCAGCGACAAAGCCTTCGAGAACGGGCGGGTGGCGACGAAGATCAGCGGCCCGTGGGAGATCACGGGCTACCGCACCAACTTCCCCAATCTTCGTTACGGCGTGGCCCTCGTACCAAAGAAGAAATATTATGCCTCGAACATCGGCGGCGAGAACCTGGTCATTTACAAGACCACCAAAAATCCCAAGGCAGCCTGGGATTTCCTGAAATTCCTCTCCACGCCGGAGAACAACCTGATCATGGCCGATGTCACGGGCAACTTCCCGGTGTCGGTCAAGGCCGCCAAGGACAAGAAGTTCCAGACGGACCCGGATCTCAAGGTCTTCATGGAGCAGCTCAAATACGCCCAGGCGCGCCCGACCGTCACCCAATGGTTGAAGATCAACGACGAAGCCATAGGCAAAGCGCTGGCCATGGCCAATGAAGGCATGGATCCCAAACGGGCCCTGGATCAGGCGGCAATGATGGCCGCAGAGATGCTCAAAGAATAGTCCTAGACGAGCACAAGAACACAAGGGCGGGGGCTGGCTTCGTCCGGCCTCCGCCGGAGAATCGCGCCCGCCGGCCAAGGGATGATGACGGATCATCGAACTGCGAATCAACACGGATGGCGCGGAATGAGGCGGACGCAAAGCAAGCCACACGGACGGATGGAGGGATGGGCGTGTCCACCCGAAGGTTTTCCAAGATGCGACTCTGGGAGGCGTTGGCCGGCTATCTGTTCGTCGCGCCGCTCGTCATCTATCTGATTGTCTTCCAGTTCATCCCCATGGGCATGACCCTTTATCTCAGCCTGACCAAGTGGAACATGCGCACCCCGCCTACCTGGGTGGGCTTGGCCAATTACAAGAATCTCCTCACGAATCACGTGCTCTACCCCAACTTTTGGCCGTCCCTGCTCGTGACCATGAAATATGTGCTTTATTATCTGCCGCTCTCGCTCGTCGTCCCGCTCTTCCTGGCGCTCCTGCTCAATGCCCGTGTCAAAGGCCAGGGCGTTTTCAAGACTCTCTATTACATTCCTTGCGTCACCTCCAGCGTGGCGGTGATCGCCATGTGGAAATGGCTGTTGGATCCCTTGTATGGACTGGTCAACCGGGTGATCGCCGCCCTCCCGTTGATTAACCGCCTGGTCGGGCAACACGCTTGGCTGAAGGAATCAGGCACCGTCCTGCCCAGCCTGGCGGGGATCGCGGTCTGGGCGGGCGTCGGCGGGGGAGTCTTGATTTACCTGGCCGCCCTCAAAAGCATACCCAACGAATTGTATGAAGCCGCCGCCATTGACGGCGCCACCTGGACCGGGACATTGCGCCGGGTGACCTTGCCGCTCCTGAAGCCGGCCTTCTTCTTCATGATCGTCACCGGCTTCATCGGCTCCTTCCAGGTCTTCGACGCGGTCTATCTTGTGGATTCCACAGGCGGCGCCAATGGAGCCACCCTGACCTACGTGGTCAGCCTATACAACCATGCCTTTCGCTATTTCGAGATGGGCACGGCCGCGGCCATGTCTTACGTGCTGTTGGTGGTGCTGGCGGTCGTGACCTTTCTTAACTTCAAATTCGTCCCGCAGAATTACGAATAGGCGTCATCCCGGCGTGCCGCCGGAACAGATTGAAGCACTCGGTTCCGGCGCTGGTCCGTTCCACGAGCGACGTATTTTTGGATTCAGAGGGTGAAGAGGATGATGATCGGGGCAAGAACCCGGAACAAGCTCGGGCGATGTCTGATATATCTGCTGCTGACCGTCTTTGCCGTTCTGCTGGTGGGTCCGTATTTGTGGCTTGTCTCTTCCTCGCTCAAGCACGCCAAGGACATCTATACTCAGGGTTTCCATCTCATCCCGCGCGATCTCGACACCAACCGGATCTACGTGACGTTCTCGAACTATCGCGCGGCAATCACCAAGGTCCGATTCTTGCAGGCCTTCGCGAACACGATCCTCATCGCCTCGATCAACACCCTCGCCAACCTGATCCTGAACGCATTGGCCGGGTATGGTTTCGCGCGTCTGAGATTCCCGGGCCGGGAGATCATCTTCCGGCTCTGCCTGGCCACGATGATGATTCCTTCCACCGTATTGCTCATTCCCGAGTTATACATCGTGCGGCAGCTCGGCCTCTATAATACCCACGGCGCGCTGATCTTTCCGTTCCTGATGTCCGTCTACAACGTCTTCATGATGCGGCAGTTCCTCCTGAATATCCCCCGGGATCTGGAGGAGTCCGCCAAGATCGACGGAGCCGGGTATTTCGCCATTTTCTGGCGGGTGGCCCTGCCGCTCTGTCGGCCTGTCCTGGTAACGCTGGGCGTTTTCACCTTCCTCTGGAACTACAACAACTTCATCTGGCCTTTGATCATGCTCATCGACCAGTCCAAGTACACCATGCCGTTAGCCCTGGCCATGCTGGTGACGGAGTCGCAGGTCAACTACCCGGTCCTCCTGGCGAGTTCGGTGATCATGTCGCTTCCCCTGATCCTGATCTTCATCGGACTGCAGCGCCACTTCACCGACGGCATCACCTTGGGCGCCATGAAGCAATGAAGCATGACACGCCAAAGGACGAGGTGCGATAATGATCGAAATCCACCGTACAGACCAAACCGGCCGCGGGCGCAGGGCGGCGCCCTTGGCGCAGTCCGCTGCCGGCGCCGGCGATGTCCCGGTGATCGCCGTCGAGCCGGCTCGGCGATACCAGGAGATACTCGGCTTCGGCGCGGCCCTGACCGACGCGGCCTGTTATCTCCTGCACCAGCTTGGGGAGACAGCCCGTGAGGCCTTTCTCCAGGAGGCCTTCTCCCCCTCGTCCATGAATCTCAGCGTCTGCCGGATCTGCGTGGGGGCGAGCGATTATGCGCGCGAGTGCTATAGCTACGACGAGACGCCGGACGATTTGACGCTCCGGGATTTCTCAATAGCCCGCGACCGGGAATACATCATCCCGATTTTGCGGCGATTGCGGGAGATCAATCCCGATCTTTTCCTTTTCTCCTCACCCTGGAGCCCGCCCGGCTGGATGAAGACCGGCCGTTCCATGCTGGGCGGCTGGATGCGCCAGAAGTACCTTGATGTCTATGCCGAATACTATCTGCGCTTTTTGCTGGAATACAACGACGCCGGAGTACGTATCGGCGCATTGACCGTGCAGAACGAGACCGAGACCGATCAACAGGGCCGGATGCCGGCCTGTTACTGGCATCCGGAGCACGAGGCGGCCTTCATCCGGGACCATCTGGGGCCGCGCTTGCGGGAGGCCGGGCTCGGCACCTGGATCTGGCTGATGGACCACAATTACGACCTGTGGCGCCGGGCGGCCTGGATGCTCGAAGACCGGGAATTGGCGGCCTGGACGGACGGCGTGGCCTTTCACGGCTACGGCGGCGTCCCGGAGATGATGAGCGCGCTCCATCAGGTCCATCCCCGCATCAACCTGTATTGGACCGAGGGCGGACCGGACCTGGGCCCGGCGTACGCGGTGGAGTGGACCCGCTGGGGGCGGGATTTCACGGCGATCATGAGGAACTGGTGCCGATCCATCACCGTCTGGAATCTGGCTCTGGACAAAAAAGGCAAGCCCAATATCGGGCCGTTTTCCTGCGCCGGCCTGGTCACGGTGGACGTGGAAACGCAGGAGATCTCCTACAGCGGCCAATACTGGGCCCTCTGGCATCTCAGCCGTTTCGTGCGGCGGGGCGCCCGGCGCATCGAGTCCGCGGGCGACCACCCCGGCCTCAGCCACGTGGCCTTCTTGAACCCGGACGGCGGCGTGGTCCTGCTGATCACCAATGCCGGGCCGGCCAGGCAGGTCGCCCTGGTCCTGGACGGATCGGAGCTCCGCTGCGAAGCAACGTCCGATTCAGTGACCACGGTGGTCTGGAAAGCGTGAGCCCGGGCTCTCGCACCGC
>JBLNCE010000034.1:0-3196 GCA_050260415.1 Bacteroidota bacterium
TACCGCTCGTCATGAATATGTGCATCAACTTCTTGCTTTGTATAATATCGACCATCATGACGATGCATCTCGACATCAGCGACGCTTTTGCGCCTGTTGTTGTCAATGTCATCGGTAGATATGCATACCTGTCCATCATACCGCCGAATATCCGCCAGAATAACTTCATTTGGGTTCATGGCCGGACGCTCGGCCTGCCCGATCGGCGCCTCCGCGCCGTACCGCACCGCCACTTCCATTGCCTCGTCCCGCCGATAAAGCAAGCTATTGCCCTCGTAATCCTGGCGCTGATCGTACTCGTAGCGTGCGAACCTGGCCATCAGGGTCAGCCAGCGCTCCATGCCCGCCCCCGGCGCCTCCCCTTGGCAATTGATACTCGCCTGCTCCGCAAGGGGTATCCTGTTGCCATCAACATCTCGCGCCACGCCTGGCGCGACCAGCACCGACCAGTCGGGCGGATCGTTTGCGCCGACCTCAAGCCCCGACACGATCCCATGCTCCAAAAAATCCGTAACCACCTGGTTTATCGACCGCTCCGCGGCCGCCTCAATTCGTTGCAGATCCGTCTCATCAACCGGATCCTGGCCGTGGTAAAAATTCTGTCTGTCCATGCCATCACCCTCTATGTGTTATAAACGATGAAATAGCGCGTATGCTTGGGTTTTGTCGCATCGATCTGCCGCCGCACCTCGGCTTCCACTGCCGGTGCAAGCGGCGCCGCAAACGACACCCGAAACAGGAACGCAGCCCCATCCCAGCCCAACCGCGTCGTAAATCCGAGCCTGGATCGGCCTGGGATCCCCAGCACCCATCGATCGCACCTGGGCTCATGCACAGTAAAGGCAACATCGGTCACCCGCCGGATGGCCTCGCCAACGCCCGCCGGCGTTCCGCCCAGCGCGAACTCATCGGCGGCCGCCATTTGCCGTTGCCGGTATACCTCATCACCCTCGCCGGCCACCCGCGCCATGCCTCGGGACGCACCGGTCAGGTCCAGCGCCGCCACCGGGGTCAAGGGAAGCAGCCATAGCCGGCGCAAAGCGAAAACCGCCGCTTTTAGATCGTCCAGCATCGCGCCCACTTGATCGAGATATATCCTGGATGCCGTATCATTCGACGAGGGCGGGCCAAAGATCATGCTCAGCAGTTTCGCCGCGCTATCGGTACCAGCGCCAATAATATCGGTGCCGTCTCCAATAATGTAATCCCCGGGCCGTGCACGATCCCCGGGCCAATAGTACGACACCGGGCGATCCTCGCCTTGCAGCGGCGGTGACAGGAGAGCCAGTATATAACGGCCAAACGCGCTATTCATCCGATGCTCTCACCGCCGTTATTACACATGAATTCACGACCGCCCGGCGCTCCGGCGATACCGGCACGTCGGCCACGGGTAATTGGACCTCGACCGACTGTACTTTGGCAATAGAACGCGACAGGTGGTAAAGCATAGCCCGATCCACATCCCGGCCGATGCTAAGCCTTTCCGGAACGTTGGCCGGGTCGGCCAGGCCGGCGCCGAAATAGACGTTCACACGGCGAAGCGCCTCCGCCTGCGCCGCCGCCAGATCTGCATCGGACGCTGACGGTTGGAAATACAGCGTTTCCCGAACATCGACGGGCACCAGAAATGGCGCGCGGACCAGAATATCGGCCGTCAAAACACGCCGGTGGGGGTCGAACTGCGCCCGGACATTGTCCAGCAGTTCCTCGGTCGGGACGCCGCCTGAGCCCCAGATGATTACATCCAGCGTTCCTGGGCCTCTGAGCCCCTCGGCCACGCGAGCCTCGGCGACTCCAACGACTTTGCGCGCCCATGAGACATAATAGAGCTCGGTGCCGGCGCTCAATTCGTTCCAGCGCAGGATGCATCGCAGCAGTAGATTCTCGTCGTCTTCGGCATCCTGTCCTTCAGAGAGGAGCCAGCCCGAAGGATTGCTGACCGCATTGATGCCCGGCACGTGCGTTACGATCTGCGATATCATGCCCGTACCGACATTATAGGCCGCCCCGGCCGATTCGGCAGTGACTGGGACCGAGACCTGGAGCACACCCATGGGCAGGACTACTTCCTGGGTCGTTACATACCGGTATTCTACGCCGGAGTCGCTGACCGGCGTCTTGACCCAGGTCCCCGCCGGGATGACAATCGCGTCGCCGGGGGCGAGCCTCGAAAAGTTTACGCTCCCTGAAGTCTTGGTCGCTAGCTGCCGCTCGATGCCCAAGCCTGCCGCCCAGATATCAAGCCAGGCCCCTTTGGCGAAAATCCCGAAACCATACGGCGCCACCTTCGCCAAAAGCTCATAAACATCAGCGATGGCCCGCATAATCCCTTCAGAGTAAGTCCGGTATACGCCACCGGGATTCAGATTGGTCGCGGGGAAGCCGGCATCCTGGAGCCGCTGAAAGAATTCCACACAGAGTTCGTCAAACGACTTACAACCCAAGAGGGCCTTAAAATCAACGTCCATCTTATGCCCCCCCGATAACGTCCATGGTGATATTATCTACGCCGTAGCCGACCACCAGAGACAACGGGCTTGCGCTGCCCAACGGGTATGCCCGCGCCCGGATCACTATCCTGTCCCGGAACCAATCCGCGATCTCCGCCTCGGAACGCTCCACCCGCGGGTCGCTCTCCATGGCCGCCTGGACCGATTGCAGGAGGTCGAGCCGGTTGACCTCTGTTCCGTCCTGCTGCAGGTGCCGATAGATATCAACCCCGTAATCTGGATGACACCATAGCGCCCCTTTGGGCGTCATCAAACGATGCTTGAGATCCTGGGCCAGACAAGCCCGCCCGGACACAACGGCCAGATCCCCGGCTGGAGAGACAGACAGATCGCCGTCAAAACGCAGATCCGTGCCCAGATGTTCGTTCATCCCGTGACCACCTTTTGACTATCGTGGCCGCTCATCGGCGAAGAAGGAGGGCCGGTCATACCGCCATGCGCATCCGGATGCGCATGCCCATCAAAGGCCGACGCGACCACGTCGGCGAAGGCGACGGGATGCCCGCCGCCTGCCAACTCGATCGACGGGCCGTCGATGACAATCTTCTCCGGCCCTATCTCAAGCCTGATCCCGGATGAATGCTGGATGATGAACTTGCCCACCGCATGATCCGGGCAGCTATAACCGTAGCCAAGGATGGCATCGACGTAGGGATGCGCCGGATCGCCGTAATACCATCCGA
>JBLNCE010000035.1:0-3056 GCA_050260415.1 Bacteroidota bacterium
AACCTCCAACCTCTAGAAACGGAGAGGTACCCAAGCCGGTCGAAGGGGACGGTTTGCTAAACCGTTAGTGGGGGTAACCCCAGCGAGGGTTCGAATCCCTCCCTCTCCGCCAGAAATTCAACCCCCTGATCGCTCCAAAAAGGACAGGGGGTTTTCTTGTGGGTGGAGTAGTAATCCCCTGGAGGCTACCAGGATTAAGTAATTCCAGTTCCTTCCGGCTTTTTCTTCGAAAACCAAGGCATCTTATGCAGCCTGGCTTCGGCGGCGGGGCTCAAGGTGGTCACGATCGAGGGGTACGCGAAAGGGTTCAGTTACGCGCCGGGGGATCGTTTCGACCGGACGAACCACGACTGGAACGCCGTCCGGATCGACGGGGAGTGGCGCCTCCTGGACGCGACGTGGTCGGCCGGGCACGTCAGTGCGGACTACCGCTTTGAACGCGACTTCGACGACTTCTATTTCTTCACGCCCCCGGAGCAGTTCATCCATACGCACTTTCCCAAGGATCCGGCCTGGCAGTTGCTGAAGAATGGGATCACCCTGGCCGATTTCGAGGCACTGGTCTATCTCAGGCCGGCTTTCTTCAGAAACGGCCTGACGGCGATGAGCCACACCCAGTCCGTCATCCAGGCCGACGGCGAGACGGCGATCACGTTCAGGGCGCCGCCGGGCGTCTCGCTCTCCACCAAGCTGGAACGTGACGGTCGAAATTACCGGTCGCATACATTTTGCCAGCGTGACAAGGAAAACGTCTACGTTTATCTCCGTCCGCCGGATCCGGGACGGTACGAACTCGACGTGTCCGCCGGGGGAGAATGGGCCGTCAATCACGCGATTCAGGCCGGCGCGGGCATGGGAAGCGAGGCGGAGTACCCGGAGCAATTCCTGGGTTTTACAGAGCATCGCTGTTTCCTGTATGCGCCCATGCAGAGGCATCTAAGAGCGGGCACGAAGCAGGTCTTCAAATTGCGGGTGCCCGACGCGCAAAAAGCCGCGGTCATCATGGGCGATGACTGGCATCAGCTCACAAAGAGCGGCGATCTGTTCGAGGGCGAGATTATGGTCAAACAAGGCGAGGTAGGCGTCTATGCGCAGTTCCCCGGGGAAAGCAAGTACAACGGATTATTGCGGTATACGGGGCACTAATGCCACGCCGTCACCACGATCGGTTCCCCCTCCGTGACCACCACCGTGTGCTCGCACTGGGCCGCGAGGCTCCCATCGGGCGTCTTGAGGGTCCAGCCGTCGCCCGCGGCCACGACGTACTCGGCCCCGTTCGAGAGGAAGGTCTCGATGGCGATGACGAGCCCCTTGGTCAGTCTTCGCCGGTCGAGGGGGAAATGAAAGTTGCGGATATGGCCGGGGTATTCGTGCAGCTTGCGCCCCACGCCGTGCCCGCATAGGTTGCGGATGACCGTCAGGCCGGCGCGCGCGGCCTCCTCTTGGATAGTCCGTCCGATCTCGTTGATCCCGGCGCCGGCCCGGGCGGCACCGATGGCCTTGGCCAGGGCGGATTGCGAGCATTGGCACAGCTTCTTTGCCTCTTCGGAAACCGGCCGCAGCGCGATGGTGGCGCCGGCATCGGCGTAATAGCCGCCGAGTTCCGCCGAGACATCGATGTTGACCATGTCGCCGGCCTTGATGACCCGCGCGCCGGGGATGCCGTGCGCCGCCTGGTCGTTCACGCTGATGCACGCGGTCCCGGGAAAGCCGTAGACCGCCTTGGGCGCCGGCCGCGCCCCGTGGCGCGCCAGGACTTGCGCTCCGATCGCGTCCAGGGCCGCCGTGGCCAGGCCTGGCCTTGCCGCGCGCAGCATCTCATGCAGGGCGGCCGCCACGGCCTTGCCCACCCGCTTGAGGGCGGCCAGATCATCCTCGGATTGGATCCACACGCACAGACCCCTCTTCGCCGGACTCCATGCGTCAGCATATGGGGACTATGCCTGTCTTGTCACCGGGCCAAAGTCTTGGACGATATGGGCGCGAAAGCAAGGCTGGCTCAGAATAGTAACAGTGTTGCTGATCGTCAAGAGTAAAAAGAGGGAAACCCGCTTTGCCGGCGAATTCATATTATGGTTTGAATATCCGGTGGTAGTGGTGATTCGGCGAAGCACGCGAGAATCGCCAAAGTCGATACCCGGACCAGCATCTCGGGGGTACGGGCCGAAAATCCCGGCCATGTCCCCCGGCAAGGCCCGATATCGGCGGAAGGATTCGGCGCCACCGATCCGATGTTATTCATATCGACATATGTAGGAGGATGAGATTATGCGGCGTTTACTTACACTGGTTCTGGCGCTAGCCCTGGTGTTGGGGCTTTCCAGTGCCGCGGCGGCGGCTTTCTCCGCCGATCTGGGCGTGGGCGCACGTGCGCTTGCGATGGGCGGCGCCTATGTCGCCGTCGCCGACGACGGCACGGCCGCGTACTGGAACCCGGCTGGTATCACCCAGATCAAGATCGTGAGCATTACTCCGGCCCTGACCCTGAACGGGGATCTGATGGATATGAGACTTGGGGTGGGCGACGAGTTCCCGCCCAACCTGGGCGACACCGAACTCCAGGTCAAGGGTATGCTCGGCGCCACTTTCCACGGGATCGGGATCTCGCTCATCGGGGACGTGCTGATGGAAACGTCCTACGAAGATTATGGAACGTATCAAGAAAGCGGCGGCTTGATTTCGGTCGCCGGGACGGGTATGGTTACCCTGGCGCATGAATTCGGCAATATCCTCTCGGTGGGCGCGAACCTCAAAGGCATGTATGGTAAGAGCGCCATCTTCGGCGCTAGCACTGCTACTTATAGCGGGGATATGATCGAAGCTATCGGCACCGGTTATGCCGTGGACTTCGGCGCGATGCTCAGGGTTGGCAAGCTCCTGCGGATCGGCGCCGTGGTCGAGAATGCCGTCGGCACCATGAATTGGGAGAGTACGAGCTATACATATAACCCTGGAAACCCATTGGACCCTCAGGACGATAAATGGGATCTTGATCAAACCGACAGTTACCCTGAAGAGATACCTGCGTTCCTCCACATCGGCATGGCGGTCAAACC
>JBLNCE010000036.1:0-6720 GCA_050260415.1 Bacteroidota bacterium
GCAACCGCCCAACCCCGTCTCCACATGGCCGGTCGGGTGGGATACGGCGATCAGGACGTCGCTGTAGGCGATCTCCCGCGCAATCTTGACGGTCTGCTCCACTTCGCCGTCAATCCGGACCTCCACCTCGCTGCCGCCGGTCAGACCATCGGCCATGATAAACGGCGCTCCGACGCGCTCGATGCCGAAACCGTGGGCGTGGGCGTGCAGCAGATGTTTGACGGCGTTCTCCCGCGCGCCCTTGTACAGGGTCGACGTCTCGGTCAGGAAGACCTGGCCGCCCTTTTGCCGCGCCGCGTCGACCACGGCCCGGATCAGTTCCGGTTTGACGTGCGTGGTGTTATGCTTCTCACCCACGTGAAGCTTGACGGCCACGAAGTCGTCCCGCTCGATCAGATCAGCTATCTGCGCACGCTCGATCAGCACCCGCATGGCCGCGACCTGTTCGTCGAGGGTGGGGTTATCTTTCAATGGCACATAAAAGACCTTGCTCATCGCTTTACCTCCAGGTAACGGCCGGCGCTTCAGGGCCGGCTATTCGGCTAAAAGCAGGGGTTTCCTGCTGCCCCCTGCTTCGAACCTCACCCGGCATCCATGCCGCCCTCTCCCCTTCTGCCCATCGAGACGGGCCGGACCGGTTTCTCAGAGCGCGACTGAGATCGTCACGTACAACCTGACCTTACTATCCGGTTCGAGCAGGTAAAGATCCTGGCGGGTATTGAACGCCCGGCTCCTGGCCATGAAGAGTTCGAGGCAGACGAAGTCTTTCCCGGGTACGGACCAAAGGACCGGGTATTTGAACTCCCGGCTGTAATCCATCTGGATATGCTTCCCGGTCACCAGGTCGCGAAGTCCAACGCGGGTCGCCGTTTGGTCCAGGATCACTTTGGCCTTGACCGCGTCGGTCAGGTCCAGGTCGTTCCGAAAAGGCTTAATCATCATATCATCGCCATCGAACATCGTGGCGCCGTCGATCTCGAAGGCCAGTCGGCGCTTGTCCGCCACGCGAAAATATGGATGCAACCCGGCGTAAAAAGGCATCGTCTGATCGGAATGGTTGGTATACTCCTGGATGATGCGGAGTTGATTACCGATCAAGCTGTACTCGAACCGGAGCTCGAAGTCAAATGGATAAACCACCTTTGTCCGCTCATCGCTTCGCAAGGCAAGTGTGATCGAGGCCCTCTCCCGCGTTCCGGTGCTGATTACCTCCCACGGTACGTCACGGGCGAAGCCGTGCGCTTTCATCCGGTAGTCATGGCCCGCCCATTGATACCGCCCGTCATCGAGTTGGCCGCAGATCGGAAAAAGGACGGGGATCCCGCCCCGCACGTTGACGTTGGCGTCATAGTAAGTGTCTTCATCGAGGTAGAGAAGTTCCCGGCCGAACAAGGCGAAGCCGGTGACGATCCCGCCGCGCGCGGGCGTGATCTTGACCCGGGCACCCGACGCATGGTCCTCCAGGCAATAATAACGATACTGGTCCCGATCTTCCCGGACGTCGAACATTTGCCACTTCATCCCCTTTTTCCCTGATGTAACGCACGCAGCCTCCGGCGCGGAACGGGAATCATTGCAAGCGGTGGATCCATTTACTAGTATATAAGCGGTCTCCGATCATGGCAATCACCGGTATCGACGAGATAGCAAAAGAGAGGCGGGGCTCCGCCTCTCTTTCGTGCCAGCCATGCTTACCTTAGCCGATGAACTGCTGCGTCAGCATCTTGCCGTACGGTCCGCCGTTGACCACGCCGATGCCGATCTTGGTAAAGCTCCCGTTCAGGATATTGGCCCGGTGGCCCGGGGAGTTCATCCAGGCCTGCATGGCGCCGGCCGCGGACGAGTTGCCGGCGATGTTCTCACCCGCCGTGCGGTAGGTGATCCCGGCCGCCCGCATCTGATCGAACGGGCTGCCCAGGGTGGGCGACTGGTGGCCGAAGTAGCCGTTCTGGATCATGTCCCGCGACTTGGCCCGCGCCGTCTGGACCAGGCGGTAGTCGATCTGGAGCGGCGCCAGCCCTGCCTTGGCCCGTTCCGCGTTGACCTGCTGCAGGATGTAATTCTCATCCGCGGTCAGGTTCTGCGTGCCCGGGTCGGCCGGCGTGGGCGCCGGGGCCGGGGTCGCCGTCGGTTTCGGCGTGGGTGCCGGAGTCGAAGTCGGCACCGGCGTCGGCGTCCGTGTCGGTGTCTGTGTCGGCGCCGGCGTACCCGGTTGGCTCACCGGGTTGATCCGCACGAGTCGGTAGCCGGTCGCGGTTGGGACCAACTTGTAATAGTACCGATAAACAGTGGTCTGGGCCAGGGCCGGCATGGCCGTGGCGACCAGAAGACCAATGACGGCGAAGATGGTTACCCAAGTCTTACGCATTGGTTTCCCTCCTCCATGAATTTGCCGCGGCGCCTATTATTGCTTCCAGGTACCGGATCGCGCCGCTGCCTGGGATGGTCGTTATGTTACCAGAAGGGGGAGGAAGGAAACAACCGGGGGATGGCTGGGAAAGATGGGGCTCTATACATGGGTAGACAGTTTTAGGAGCCATGGCTGATAGCTGGAGTCCGAAGCCTAATTATCGCAATATACCACCAGACCCTGTTTTCCACCTATGATGAGGGCGTCGATCCGAATCAGGGCGGCGCCTTCGCTATCCTTGGTTTATGGCCGATGACGGCTTAATAATCCATCCGGCTGGCGGCATTATGCTATAACTATAACCATGCCGGAGCAGGAGAAAGCCAAGTTTTGGCGCGACACGACCCTGGGCGAGCTGGAACTGCTGCGCGCCCAATACGTCACCCATGCCTTTGCCCCACACATCCACGAGGGTTACGCCATCGGCGTCATCGAGGCCGGCGCGGAGGGTTTTTTATACCGCGGCGCGTATCACGTGGCGCCGGCCGGGACCATGGTCGCGCTCAATCCAGGGGAACGGCATACAGGTGAGGCGGCGGCCAGATCCGGCTGGACGTACCGGATGCTCTATCCGGAAGCCCGTCTCCTGCAGCAAGCGGCGGCGGAAGTGGCTGGTAGATCACGGGCGATGCCGTTTTTTGGCCGGTGCGTCATCCGCGACGAACTCGTCGCCCAGTGGCTGCTTAATCTGCACGCCGCGCTGGAAGAGGGCGTTTCCGTGCTGGAACGTGAGTCGCGGTTACTGTGGGTCCTGGCCCACCTAGTCAGCCGGCACGCGGACGACCGTCCGTCGCCCCCGGCGCTCCGCCCGGAACGCGAGAGCGTGCGCCGCGCGCGCGAATACATCGAGCAGTGTTATGCCGGCAACATCCTCCTGGAGGACCTGGCGCGCGCCGCAAACCACAGCCCGTTTCATCTGCTGCGCGTCTTCCGCCGCGAGGTCGGATTGCCGCCGCACGCCTACCTGACCCTGGTGCGCGTGCGCCAGGCCAAACGGCTGCTCGCCGAGGGCCGGCCCATCCTCGAGGTAGCCGCCCAAACCGGCTTTAGCGACCAAAGCCACCTCACCCGCCATTTCAAGCGCCTGGTCGGCGTGACCCCGGGGCAGTTCGCGGCGGCATCCCATCCACGGGGATAGAGAACGTTGCCGCCAGCCTGGCAACGTTTTGACTCTATCGCGTTACCGATGGCAAAAAACAACGACGCCATTTCCCGCACCGCCTTCGAGCTTCGCGTCCTTACGGCGGTAAACTTTCCTGCGCCGGTCCCGCAAGGCTCTTGACCCAGGGCAGTCTTCCACCCAGCGCGCGGAGCAGCCTGCGATCGCAAGTGTAGAGCGGGCAACCCCTCATCTCCGCCAGGGCGACATACGCCGCGTCGTAGATCGTAGGCAGGCCGAATCGCCCGGAGATCCCCCACGCGCGCCAAAGAAGTGCGGCGGGAGTCTCGATCTCAATACCGATGGCGCTTAGTTGCTGAAAACCTTCCCAAGCGCGTTCCGGCGTCAGCTTTCCGTGCGCCGTGAGCCTACGGAGCACGGACGGTACCTCGTACAGGAGAAGGGTTGGGGCGATGAGCGTCACCCCGCCTGCGAGCCAGGATTCCAAGATCGCCAGCGCCGGTTCGGATTCCTCCTCGTTCACGAGCCACTTGACGGCGAGGCTTGCATCTACACAGACGGCGCCCATCTACGATCGCTCACCCCTGAGTTCCCACAGCGCGTCTTCGGAGGTGTATGCTTCGGGTCCGCCTCTATCCTGCTGTTCCTGCCGCATCTCGTGGAGCCGCCGCCTTAGCGCCGCCACAAGCCCGTGCGGCGAAAGCTCCTTCATGCTCCGAGAATCCGCGCCATAAACAGCCAAGGTCTCCTTGGCCTGCCCCGGCCAGGATACACTGGCGGATGGTGTGGCGTGAACCGCTGGATTCCCTCCCGCGGCTGTATCCGCGTTGTTAAGGGGCGGACTCTCTTCATTGCGCCCGGAGTTGATGAAGGAGGCGATCTCTTTCGCGGAGAACCGGCGTGCGTTACCGATTTTGATGCCTTTGAGCTTGCCCTCACGGAGCCATCGCCAGATGGTGGGCTCGGAGACACCAAAGTAGTCCGCCACCGCCTGGACGGTCATCAAAGGTGGAAGGTTTGGCGGTTGAGGTCCTGACATGACGTCACCTCCTGGCCTGTATCATATCAAACTCGTTTATTATCTGTCAATGACGATCATTAATTATCAATCAGGATTAAAACACAGATCCCGTCTCGGCTCAGGCCAACTCCTCCGGCCTCAGCATTACCAATCTGGTTTGATTCGAATCCCACCTCGTTGAGAACCTGCTCCATCATCGCAAGATCATCCAAGATCTCCGCACCCGGGCCTGCTATAATGGAGTCATGGCCAATAATGCAGATATCGAACGCAGCTTCACCGGACGCCGGCACGAATTCCTGGCCGGTGTCCGCGACGAACTACCCATCCTGCTTGGCGTGATGCCCTTCGGCATGATCTACGGCGCGCTGGCATTGGGCGCCGGGCTAAAGGCCTTGGCGGCGCAAGCCATGTCCTCCGTGGTCTTCGCCGGTTCGGCCCAGTTTATCACGGTGCAGCTCATCCGCGCGGGAGTACCCGCGGCCGTCATCGTGCTGACGGTCTTCGTCGTCAACCTGCGGCACGCACTTTACAGCGCCTCCGTCGCGCCCCATCTCAAGCCGCTCAACCCGCTCTGGAAATGTCTCTTGGCCTACCTGCTCACGGACGAAGCCTACGCCGTGGCCATCACGCGTTACAACCGCGAAGATGCCCGGCTGGCCCCACCGCCATATGCGCATTGGTATTTTCTCGGCGCGGGCATAACATTATGGTCCTCATGGCAGTTGAGCACCGCCGTCGGCATCTTCCTCGGCGCTCAGATCCCCGCCGGGTGGTCGCTCGACTTCACGCTGGCGCTCACCTTCATCGCGCTGGTCTTCCCGGCCGTAAAAGACCGCGCCGGCCTATGCTCGGCGCTCTCGGCGGGGTTGGTCGCGGTGCTGGCGTACGGCCTACCCTATAAACTCGGCCTGGTGCTTGCCGCGTTTACCGGCATTGCCGTGGGGCTGCTGGCGGAAAGGAAGAAGCCGCGATGCACGTGATGCTCCTCTTTCTCCTCGCCGGGTTGGTCACGTTCCTGACGCGGCTATCGTTCATCGCGCTCTTGGGCCGGGTGGAAACGCCGCCGCTATTGGCGCGCGCGTTGCGTTTCGTCCCGCCGGCGGTCCTGGCGGCCATCATCTTCCCCGAGCTAATCATCCACGGCGGCAGACTGGATCCCACGCTCGGCAACATGCGGCTGATCGCCGGGTCGCTTGCCGCCGTCGTCGCCTGGCGCACACGCAATGTGCTGCTGACCATCGCCGTGGGTATGGCGGCGCTGTGGGCGCTCCAGTGGCTGCGGTGACAGATCGCCTTTCCTGCTGCTAACGGGGTAAAGGAAAGATGGCGCGCGGAGGCCCAGGGGGTTTTGTCGATGGCCGCGCGGGAGGAGCGGTTTTCTCTATTCCCGGTTGTCGTGAGAATCACCTGACCCCGGACGGCCCCGGCCTGCGCCCGGGGGGCGAAGCACGGATGTATCGATAGCGGCTGGCCGGATATAAGGTGATGGGATACTCCGTGCGCGAAGTGATTGAAAGGGGTTTGCCTTTGGTCCTGACGGATTCTCCACCATATTCGTCAGCTCACGCCCGACAAACGGTCGGCGCTGGCGTATCAACCGGAGGCTTCACCAGCGCCGACCGTTTGGAGCAATCCAGCATGGGAATGAACACAAAACGCCACTAGCCCGCATTCCCCAGGAACGCGGTTGCCTTTTGCAGACCGCTGCTAAAAGCGCCAAGGTTTTCCTTGAAAACCATCAGCCGCTGGCGATCGAAGCTGGTGCCCGCAGGCCTCGATTCGCTTATGACCAGGTATTTTGTCCCGTCTTTGGCTTGTTTTACGTCAAAAAAGTACGTCCGGCTCCCCGCCGATACTTTTTCCGAGAAGAGCGCCTTTCTTTCCTCGTCCACGATTGCTTCTCCCCCTCAACTCTACGATTTAACTTAACGAACACATGTTCGTCATATTCAGACTATACCACAAACTGATGTTTGTGTCAAGATTATGCCTCATGTCCGTTCCATCTCAAGCTGGACGGCGCCCACCCCTCGATCGCCTTGAAGACCCGGTTGAAGGTGCGGATGCTCTCAAAGCCGAATCGTACCGTACATAGCAAAAACCGTCCAGGTTTGCGCAAAGCCTGGCAAGCCGGAAATGTGCGGCTTAGCTATGATTGTAATAGAA
>JBLNCE010000037.1:0-24333 GCA_050260415.1 Bacteroidota bacterium
TCCGCGCGTTTGATGCCGGCCTCTTCGAGGACCGCCCGGTCCACCCCGTCGCCCACGATGGTGCGGCCCTTGAAGGCCGGCCCCAGGCGGGCGAAGGAACCCGGGTCCCGATCCACGGTGACCACCTGGTGGCCGTCATGGGAGAGCATCATAGAGAGCCCGGCCCCCCAGCGTCCGCAGCCGATGATGATGTATCGCAATTGGATCACCCCTTTGGTTGTATAGGCCCGAATCAGGGTCGGTATCGGAATCGGAATCGAAAGACATCGGCAGGAAATCGGTTTAGCTGCGTCGATTCTGACAGCGACCCCGATACCGACCCCGAGAGGCATCTGGGCTATTTCCTCTTCCCCGCGTCCGCGGCGCGAAGGATCGCCTTCCTGATCTCGTCCGCCACGAAAAGCAACGGCGTCAGGGCGAAGAGAAACACCCAGTTGCGCAGGGGGAACGGCGCCGTGCCGAAGATGCCGTGCATGAATGGCGCGTATACCACCAGGAAGATCAGGGCCAGCTCGGTGGCGATGCCGATCCAGATCAACCTGTTGGAAAAAAACCCGATGTGAAACACGGAAATACGCTCCGTGCGCTGCGCGAAGACATTGCCGATCTGCGTGGCCACCACCGCGGCCAGCGTCATGGCGGTCGCCGCGGCGTAGAGTGAACCCTTGTCCGGCAGGTCAAGCCATTGGCCCCAGTAACCACTGGTCCAGTACATGAAGTAGAACGCGGCCATGGCGGCAATCCCCTGGAGCAGACCGAGGAAGGGATAAGCCCGGATGAGCAAGGATCTGGTGATGATATGCTCCTTCAGGCTGCGCGGCGGACGATCCATCACACCGGGCTCCGGCGGCTCCGCCCCCAGGCCCAGCGCCGGTACCATATCCGTGCCGAGATCCACGAAGAGGATCTGCATCACCGTCAGAGCCAGGGGGATCCGCCCGGCGGTGAAGGCGAAGGCGATGAAAGGGACGGCCTCCGGCGCGTTGCTGGTAAAAATATAAGAGATGAATTTCTTGATATTCGCGTAGACGGCCCGCCCCTCCTCCACCGCGTTGACGATGGAGGCGAAATTGTCGTCTGTCAGAATCATGCTGGCCGCTTCCTTGGCCACGTCCGTCCCGGCGATGCCCATGGCCACGCCGATATCGGCCTTCTTCAAGGCCGGCGCGTCATTGACCCCGTCGCCCGTGACGGCCACCACGTGCCCCAGTGCCTGCAGAGCCCCGACCACCCGCATCTTGTGCTCGGGCGCCACCCGGGCAAAGATGACCTCGTCCCGCAGGACGTCGCGGAGCGCGGCGTCTTCCATGCCGTCCAATTCGGCGCCGCTCACCACCCGGGGCTTTTCCCCCTGGACGATGCCGATGCGCCGCGCGATGCTCTCGGCGGTCAAACCATAATCGCCGGTAATCATCACCACGCGGATGCCGGCATGGTGGCAGCGTTCGACGGCCGCCGCCACTTCGGGGCGCGGCGGATCGTACATGGCGGCCAGGCCCAGAAAGATCAGGTCCGTCTCGACCGTCTCCACAGTATACTCGGATAACCCCTCGGGCAGGTGGCGCATGGCCACGGCCAGCACACGCAGGCCCTGCCGGGCCAGGTCGTCGTTGGCCGCCATGGCCGCGGCGCGCATCTCTTCGTCCAGGGCCGCATCCCGGCCGTCCCGCCGCACCTTGGTACAGAGGCTCAGCACCTCCTTGGGCGCTCCCTTGACATAGGCCAGCCGCTCCCGGCCGATCTGATGGATGGTGCTCATCCGCTTGCGGCGGGACTCAAAGGGGATCTCCTTGACCCGGGGCGCCCGGCGTTCCTCCTCCGCCAAGTCCAAGCCGCCCTTGGCCGCCGCCACGCGGAGCGAAGCCTCGGTCGGATCGCCCAGGACCGTCCAGCGCGAGCTGTCGCCGTTGGGAGGCAGGATCCGCGCGTCATTGCACAGTCCCGCGGCTACCAGCAACTGCCGCAGATCGCCGTCCGCCGGCCGGGCCAGCGCGTAGGTCTCCTCCCTGATCTCCCCTTCCGGGGCATATCCCGTGCCGGTGACGGTCAGGCGCCGCCCCGGCAGCCAGAGATCGCGCACGGTCATCTCGTTCTGGGTGAGGGTGCCGGTCTTGTCCGTGCCAATGACGGTGCAGGAACCGAGGGTCTCGACGGACGACAGCTTCTTGATCAGTGCGTGCCGGCGGGCCATGCGCTGCACGCCCATGGCCAGGGCCAGCGTAACCGTGGGCACCATGCCCTCGGGCACGAAGGCCACGATCATGCCCATGGCAAAGATGAAGCCCTCCGCCAACCCCATCCCGGCCAGCAGGATCGCCAGGGCGAAAAAGAGCACGCCCATGGCCACGGCGATGACCGTCACGACCTTGGTTGCGCGCGCCATCTCCACCTGGAGCGGGCTGGGTTTGTCCCCCACGGACTGCGTGAGATGCGCAATCTTACCGAACTCGGTCCGCATGCCCGTGCTGAAGACCACCGCCTTGCCGGTCCCCGCGGCGACGCTGGTGCCGGCGAAAACGAGGTTGGGCATTTCGCTGCGGGCCAGATCCGTCCGGAGCACGGCATCAGCGGTCTTGTTGATCGGCACGGACTCGCCGCTCAGGGTGGACTGGTCCGCGCGGAACTCCGCCTCCTGCACGAGACGGGCGTCGGCGGAGATGTGATCCCCCTCGGCCAATAGGATGATGTCGCCGGGCACCAGTTCCTCGGCGAGGATTTTCTGTTCCTGACCGTCCCTAAGTACGCGAGTGTATGATGGAAGGAGTTTCTTCAGGGCCTCGGTGGCCCGCTCCGCCTTGAATTCCTGCCAGAAACTGAACGCGCCGTTGATGACGTTGACCATCCAGATGGCCACACCGAGCTGTGGCATCCGGGCGACGAAGGCGATGACGCCGCCCACCCAGAGGAGGAGCGCCATCAGGTGGGTGAAGTTGCCGAGCAGCTTGACCAGTAATGATCTGCCCTTGACCGTATCGATGGCGTTCGGGCCGTATCGCCGCAAGCGTTCCGCGGCCTCGGCGGAGGTGAGCCCGGTGGCCTGTGTACCCAGAGCCGCGTAGACTTCCTGCACGGGCAGGGTATAAATCTTCAAGTCCCCTGCGGGGGACCCGTTCTCCGCTTGTTTCTCCATGTCCTCACTCGATTCCGGCCGTACGTACCTTCGGGAACGCCGGCTTTATTCTACCCGCGCCGACCCGCCAAGTTGCGTGGGAGAACCGGACCGGCCGCGACCCGGTCCTTCATACCTCGTACCGAGCGGCCGGGCAAAGGGCGTGTCTCCCCTTCCCCGGCCCGGCTTCGGGAGATATGTTTAGCAATTATTGTCTAGTCGCTCAGAAATGTACCCGGCTGCCTACTTTCGGTCCATATTGGGATAATCGAGTTAAGACTTGGCGGGGCACAAGAACGCCGGGGTACAGCAAGATGGTTTCCGTGCCATGGAACCGTGATGACCCGGCTTGTTTCATCATCAAGCGCGGACGCTTTCGAGCCTCAACCCCCATGTCGCGATGGTTAAGGACTTGTAAACCAGGTCCTTTGGCAGCCTGCGTTTGGCCAGGGGGATATCGTCGTAGCCACGGATGGTAACGATGATCGTGGCCAAGAGGACGCCGAAGGTGGTGGTTTTGATGCCACCTCCGGTTGAACTGGGCGACGCCCCGATGAACATCAGCATGACGAGCAGAAAGAGAGTGCCCAGCCGCATGGCTCCGATATTCAATGTGTTATAACCGGCTGTTCGCGGCGTAATCGATTGGAAGAGCGCACTCAGCATCCCCCCAGGGCTCAACGGACCCATGGTTTTTGTATGGGTCGCGGTATCGACCACGATCAGCCCGTTCACGCAGACCGCCGAGGTCGAGGTAAAGAGGGCATCGAGAAAACGCAAGCCCGTGCCCGAGTTTGAGGCGATGGGTAACGTCAGGATCAACGCGCCGATAAGTATGACGGCCGCGAAGCCGAGGACCAGGATCTGCGGCGGGCGTAACCTGAATCCTTCCGTTGGCAAATTGAACATCCTGGTCTGGCGCACCTCCCGGGACGCCTGCTCCCGCATCAGCACATAGCCATCACAATCACAGAAGCCAATTATAGGCGACAAAAACGAATGTCAATAAACATCAACGCGCGGCCTAAGTGCCTGGATGACACTGCGGGCCTTTTCACCGCAATATAGTGTCCTTACGGGGTGCTGCACCGGCGCATGGCGCGCCGATGGGCCGCAGCCCATCGGTAAAGCCAATCATGAATCCATACCGACGAGGATGGCGTACGAAACGGTTCTGGGGAAGGGAGAGCCCGCGCGGCGGTTGGGAAGTACCCCATGATTCCCGGCGTTTCCGCCCGATGGAACGCGAAGGCGATACATCCGCGTACATGTGTTGACTTGGCGTCCGCCTCCTGCTAGCATTGCATACATGGCCATGATGGATCGCGTTTCGGCATCAGCATGGCGTAGGCAGACCGCGCGAACCCCAGTCCAAGACCGCCTGGCAGGGATCATTTTCGCTTCTGGCAAGATAATGCGCCTTTTTGGGCCGTTATGGCTATAAGCAAGGCTTTTTCAAACTTGGCTCAAGGTGTATCCTATTTCGAGGACCTTGGCGCTTGCGGAGGTTATAAATGCTTCACCTAATCTTGCTTATCGGGATCCTTGTCTCGGCTGTGCTCGCCGTCTGGTTGCACGACCTCCTGGCCGCGGCCGTCGGCCTCAGCCTGGCCAGCGCCTTGCTCGCGGTACTCTTTTATGCCCTGGACGCCAACACGGCGGCCATCTTTGAACTGAGCGTCGGAGCGGGCCTGCTGGCCGTGCTCTTTATCTCCGCCATCAGCCTCGTCAAGGCGGGACGCGAGAGCCGCGACGCCCGGCCCGGGGTGCTTGGGAGGCTGACGACGCTCCTCATCTTCGGGTTGGTCGGGTCGATCTTTGCCTATGCGGCACGCACCATCCTGACCCACCCGCCGGCCATTGTCACGCAGGCGGAACCCGGCACGGTAAGCGGCATCATCTGGGGGCCGAGAGCCTTCGACGTCCTGGGGCAGGCAATCATCCTGTTTGCAAGCATGCTGGGCGTGATTCTGCTCTTTCGAACGGAGGAATCCAAATGAATCTATCCCGGTCTTTGCTCATCGGACTCGATATAACGGCGGTATTCGCCCTCTTCGCCATCGGTGCGTACGCCGTCATTTCCAGGCGCAACATGCTCAAAGTGCTCATCGGTCTCGAGACCATGTCCAAATCGGTTCTGCTGGGATTCATACTGGCGGGCAAGGTCACCGGAAAGCTGGCCCTGGCACAGAGTATCGTCGCCATTCTGATCGTGATCGACGCCGCCATTATAGCGATCGTGCTTGCTTTGGTCGTGAACGCTTACCGCCATTACGGCCGGATCGATGTGCGCAGACTCACCCGGCTCCGCGGGTAGTTAACACCTGAATCCGCCGCGGGTTATAACGGAAGCAGGTATCTTTTGGAGGCAAGTCAGGATGATTCCGCATGCATCCCTATTGACCGTCGGCATGCCATTGCTCGGGGCGGCTCTTATCCCGCTGGCGGCCCGGTTTGGCCCGAGGGTTCGTCTGGCGACGGCCCTCGCCGCGGGGCTCGCGACCGCGGTCTGCTCTGTCTCGCTGCTGCGCAATCTGCGCCAGGGAACCGCGTTCGCCTTTCAATGGACGCCCGCGGTCAGCTTCAGTCTGGGTTTGGACGCGCTCTCGGTGTTCATGGCCACGATCGCGGGGGTACTCGGGTTCTTGATCATCGTCTATTCGCTCCAGTATATGGTCCATGAGACAGACCTCGCGCTTACCAGGTACTATGCGCTCGTCCTGCTCTTCATCGGCGCCATGATCGGCCTCGTGCTGACCACCAACCTGCTGGTGCTCTATTTCTTTTGGGAACTGGCCGGCTTGTGCTCGTTCGCTTTGATCGGGTTCAATTACCGCAATCCGGAAGCGTCGGCGGCGGGCATTAAGGCCTTTATCACCACGAGGATCGGCGATGTCGGCCTTTTTGCGGCGATCATGGCCCTTTATTACGGTACGAATCCACACAGCCTCGACATGCAGGCGATTATCACCGCGGCCACGCGCGGCGAGATCGCGCCCTCCGTCCTGGCTTTTGCGGCTTTTGCGATGCTTGCGGGCGCGGCCGGCAAGTCCGCCCAGGTCCCCCTGCACGTCTGGCTGCCGGATGCCATGGAAGCGCCGACCCCGGTCAGCGCGTTGATTCACGCCGCGACCATGGTCAATGCCGGTATCTACCTGATGGCCAGGTTCCACCCTGCATTCGCCGCGGTGCCGCATTGGAGCCAGGCCGTGATGTGGCTCGGCCTCGTAACCGCCGCGCTCGCGGCCCTGGCCGCCGTGATGCAATACGATCTGAAGCGTCTCCTGGCATACTCGACCGTAAGTCAACTCGGTTTCATGATGTTCGCCGTCGGCACCGGCGATTTGGTGGCGGCGCAGTTTCATCTCTTGAGCCACGCCGTGTTCAAGGCCCTGCTCTTTCTCTGCGCGGGCTCGGTAATCCACGCCGCCGGCACCAGGGATATGCGCGTCATGGGCGGCTTTGGCAAGCAGATGCGGATCACGGCCGCGTCGTTCTTTATCGGCGCCTGCGCGCTGGCGGGTATTCCGATCTTCAACGGCTTCTGGAGCAAGGATCTGATCTTTGCCGCCGCTTACGAAGCCGGGCAGATCCTTCCGTTTTTCCTTCTGATCATGACCGCCGCGTTGACGGTGGCCTATTCATTCAGGGCGTTTACGACGGTCTTTCTCGGAACGCCGAAACGGACCGGTCACGAGGTCCATGCCGGCGAGGCGCCCTTGGGCATGGCGGTGCCGGTTGTCGTGCTTGCGCTGGGTGTGCTGGTTTCGTGGCTTTCGATCGGCGTTTTCACCGATGGGTTGGCAGAAACGGGATTCGCCGTCCCGCCGGTCAGCGTGGGAGAACTCATCCGGGAGACGCTGGCGCCTACGCCGGCTTTGCTCGGTTCGGCGGTCGCGCTCGCCCTTGGGCTGCTGGCGTTCTTCAAGCAGAAGTCGATCGCGAGCTACGGCCGGCAACACTGGGCGCCGCTGCTTCCTTATGTCCGTTCCGGGTTTGGCTTTGACCAATTCTACGACCGATGCCAGAAAGGACTGGTCGGCATCGGTCGAGCGCTCTTCAGCAGTTACGACGAGCAGGTCGCCGACGGTCTCGACTATGTATTCGTTTCGGCTTTTCGGAAGGCCAGCAGCGCGCTGCGCAAAGGCCACACCGGCAATCTCAGTCTGGAACTGCTGGGGATCATCGTTGGTCTATTAACGGTCATCCTTGTTGTGTTCTATCTTTAGCCGCGCGCCTCACCAAACGCTGGTCGCATGGGAGAGACCTGAATGTCTGGAAACCAGTTACTCCTCGCGGTCTTGCTAGTTCCACTCGCCGGAAGCGTGCTGGTCATGCTCGCAAGGCTCGGCGGACGCAAAGCTCCGGGTTACGCTGCTCTCGGCCTAACCCTCGCCACGCTCGCGATTGGCGTCAGCCTCCTTACGCGCGTAGCCCATCGCGGCCAGGTGGCGGTGCATGTTCCATGGCTGAGAATCTTCGGCGCCGCCTTCTCCCTCCGCGCCGATGCGATCTCGATCGTGCTCGTGCTGGTCATAGCAACGATCGCTTCCCTGGCGGTCGCATACTCGTTCGGCTATTACCAAGGCAAACCCCGTTCCGCCACGTTTTACGCCCTGGTGACGATCTTCCTCGGCGGTATGATCGGTACCGCGATCGCCGCGGAAACGATCCTCTTCTACCTCTTCTGGGAGATGATGCTCATCCCGTCCTATGCCCTGGTCGCCTTTTGGGGCAAGGGCAAGTTCGCCACCCAGTCCGGGCTGAAATACTTCATCTATACGCATCTAGGGGCCGTGGCGATGCTGGGCGCCATTCTTTGGATTTACTCCGCGACAGGGGTAACCGACATCCCCGCCATCAAGCGGGCGATATCGGTCCTCCCCGAAGATACCCTGACAATCCTGGCGGGGCTCTTCATCTTCGCCTTCGCCGTCAAGATGGCCATTTTTCCTTTTCATTCATGGCTTCCGGGCGCTTACGACGACGGTCCCCTGCCGGTGACGGCGATTATCTCCGGCGCCATGATGAGCGCGGGCATCTACGGCATGATCCGTTTTCCCTTCACGCTCTTCCCACCGGCGATTGTACTCAAGTTCCAATTGCCGCTCATGGTGCTTGCCGTGCTCACCCAGTTCTACGGCGGTGTCATGGCCCTGACCTCCAAGAGGATGCGTCGCCTCCTCGCTTATTCGAGCATCAGCCAGATGGGTTACGTGCTTTTCGGCATCTTTTCCGCCAATGCGGCGGGCCTGACAGGGTCCTTCTTTCACCTGGTCAACCACGCCCTGATCAAGTCATTGCTTTTCATGGCCATTGGCTCGGTCATCACGCGCACGGAGAGGCAAAAGATAAGCGAGCTGGGCGGCCTCGCCGCGAACCTGCCCGTGACGACTTGGGGTTGCGTCGTGGGCGCGCTGGCGATCGCCGGTGCGCCGCCGCTAAGCGGATTCCAAAGCGAGTGGCTGATCTTCGCGGGTGGCTTTGCCACCCCATACCGGGTACTCGGGATTCTCGCGCTGGCTGCCGGCGTGCTCACCGCGGCTTACGCCTTGCGCCTCGTGAGGCGTATCTTCTTTGGCGCGCTCGATCCCAGCCTCGCGGGAACCCATGAATCACCAGGATGGATGCTTCTCCCCATCGTGGCATTCTCCGCCATGATCGTCCTGATCGGCATCCTGCCTGGCCCCGTCGTCGGATGGATCGGCAATGCGCTAAGGGGGCTTCTAACTTGAACCCATTATCATCGCTCCTCGTGACGTTGCTTTTTGGGCCTTTTGCCGTCTATCTGACCGGGAGACTCTTTCAGCGGGCAAAAGGCGAGCGCCCGGCCGGCACGGCCGCGGGCTTGGCCGCGATCGTCCTCGCCGTGGTTGCGTTTGCCTTTCTCTTCATGATTCGGATCAGGCTCGGCGCGGGCCAGACGGTCGCGCTGGACGGCGCCGCGCCTTCGCCGCTCGCGATCTCCTTGCGTGCGGACAGTCTCTCCACGTTCATGGCCGGGATCACGCTGATCATGGGTCTCATCGCCATGGTCTTCTCCCTCGGTTATATGCGGGAAGATACCGGCGTCGATAAGTTTTACGCGGTCTTCCTCCTCATGTTGGGCGCCATGGTCGGGTTGGTCATGGCCAACGATCTCTTCAATCTCTTCGTCTTCTTCGAGATGATGAGCATCGCCTCTTTTGTGCTGGTATCGTTCAGGAAATCATCGTGGGAACCGATTGAAGCGGGTTTCAAATACATCATCCTCTCCTGCGTGGGTTCTTTCCTCCTTCTCCTCGGCATGCTGCTCATGTTCATGTACACCGGGGAGCTGAATCTGGCTCGGATCGCGGCCGGACTGGCGGATGTACCGAGAGAGCCCAAGCTCATCATGATCTCCTTCATCGTCGCCGGTCTGGGGGTCAAAGCGGCGATCGTGCCGCTCCACACCTGGCTGCCTGACGCGCATAGCGCTGCGCCGAGCGGGGTGAGCGCCTTCCTCTCGGGCGTGGTGATCCAGACCGGGCTCTTCGCCATGATACGGGTTCTGATCGTTGGTTTCGGGAACGCTCACGCCGTCGCGGGGCTTGTTTTCCTCGTCTTCGGGGCGCTGACCATGACGATCGGGAACCTGACCGCCCTCCAGCAAACCGATATCAAGCGCATGCTTGCGTATTCGAGCGTTGCCCAGATGGGCTATATCATGCTCGGTCTGGGCGTCGGGTGGCGCTATGGCGTCATCGCCGGACTTGACGGCGGTGTCTTTCACGTCATGACCCACGCCTTCATGAAGGGGCTGGCTTTCATGTGCGCCGGCGCATTGATCCACGCCGCCGGGACGCGCGAAATCAATGAGCTTCACGGCCTCGGGCGCAAGATGCCCGTAACGGCCGTACTGTTCACCTTGTCCGTACTGGGCTTGGCGGGCGTGCCTCCCTTTTCCGGGTTCATGAGCAAACTGCTCATCTATGAAGCCGGTTTCAAGACCGGGATCGCGGCCGGTTACGCGCTCGCGTGTCTCGCCATCCTAAACAGCGTCATCTCGCTGGGATACTACCTGCCGGCGGTCACAAATCTCTTCGCGCCCCGGGTGGAAAGAAAACCCGGCCGGATCGAGGAAGCCCCGCTTTCCATGCTGGTATCAATGTTCGTCCTGGCCGCGCTGACCCTTGTGCTCGGGATCTGGCCTGAGATCGGACTGCGCGCGGTCTACCCGGCGGTAAGGATCATCACAAAGCCTATACTCTGAGAGGTGTTTCCGTCTTGGTCAGCCTGTTGGTTCCCCCCGTCGCTCTACTGGCAATGCTGGCGATCGCCGCCTCAATCATGGTCTTGGCCAAGAGAATGGCGCCCAAGGGAGAACCGTCCAGCGGGAAGTACCGCCCCTATGCCTGCGGCGAGGACATGGAGATGCCCCCGATCCAGCCCGACTATTCCGGTTTCTTTGCCGTGGCCCTGGCGTACTCCATCGTGCACGTGTCCGTTCTCACCGTGGCGACCACGCCGGCGGGCGAAGGCGCGCGCCTCGGCGCGATCTATCTGGCCATGATGGCCTTTGCCCTCGGGGCGCTGGTTACAGAGTTAAAGCTGGTCTGAGTTGTCCGTTCCACGAGCGACCAGCGACGCGTTGCGCCATTTTTTAGACTGGAAAGGGATCGATATGAAACTCTCTTCCCTCGTCACCTGGGCCCGCTTGCATTCCCCCTGGATCGTCCATTTCAACAGCGGCGCCTGTAATGCATGCGACATCGAGGTGGTCGCGGCCTTGACGCCGCGCTTCGATATCGAACGGTTCGGGATCCTCCAAAAAGGGTCTCCCCGACACGGGGACATCCTCGTCTGCACGGGTCCCGTGACCAAACAGTCCTTGGACCGCCTGGTTCGCATCTACGAGCAGATGCCCGCGCCGAAATTCGTCGCGGCGGTCGGCTCGTGCGCGTGTTCGGGCGGGGTTTTTAAGGGATGCTACAATATCGCGGGAGGCGTCGACGCGGCCATACCGGTCGACGTGTATGTACCGGGCTGCGCGGCCCGGCCCGATGCGATTATTGACGGTGTTCTCAAGCTGTTGACGTCGATCCGTGCCGGTGGACGGTTAGGATTGGGCGTGTCGCTGGAGGCGCCGCCGGCCAAGACAGGGGAGGGACTGGATCATGCAGGATAGCGGCTCCCGGGATACCCTGGCCGAGTTCTTCGGGTTATTCGGCTCCGCGCTTGAGCACCGCGAAGCCCAGCGCATCTGGACGCAACTGGAGGCGGCGCTTGTCCCCAGGGCCTTGACTTTCCTGAAGCGGGCCGGGTTTACCCATCTCTCCACCATCACCGTCCTGGATACGGGCCGCGAGTTCGAGGTGATCTACCATCTCTGCCGCGCGGGCCATGTATTCTCCCTGCGGACGTGCGTCGGCCGGGATAAACCGCGTCTAGCCAGCATCGTCGGGATTTTCCCGGGCGCGGTGCTCTATGAGCGTGAGGCCTGCGACCTCTTCGGCCTGGAATTCGAGGGCCACCCCGATCCGCGCGCCCTGGTCCTCCCCGAAGGTTGGCCGGCGGGTGAACATCCCCTGCGCAAGGATTGGCGCCCGCCAAATGGAGGTGCTCAGGATGCCTGAGTTCGAGTTGCCGGTCGGCCCCCAACACCCGGCCCTGAAGGAACCGGAGTCTTTCCGGCTCAAGATCGACGGCGAGATCGTCGTCGAGGCCGATGTCCGGCTGGGATACAATCACCGGGGCATTGAGAAGGCCTGCGAGACCAGGACTTATACGCAATGTCTCTACCTGGTCGAACGTATCTGCGGCATCTGCTCGCACGCACACGCGACGGCCTTTTCCCAGGCGGTCGAGGCGCTCCTGGGCCTGGAAATCCCCCGCCGCGCCCGCTATATCAGAACCATCGCGGCGGAACTGGAACGGGTCCATTCGCACCTCCTCTGGCTGGGCGTGGCCGGTCACGAGGTCGGTTTTGACACGCTCTTCATGTACGCCTGGCGCGACCGCGAGGCGGTACAGGATATCTTGGAGATTATCTCCGGCAACCGCGTGAACTATGGCTTGAATACCATTGGCGGCGTGCGGCGCGATATTGACCCGCTCCAAAAGGAGAGCATCCTCGGCCTCCTCGAGCCCCTGACCGAGCGGACCTCGTACTATGCCAGGGTTGTCCAGGAGGAAGGCACCTTCCGGGGCAGAGTCGATGGGGTCGGCAACCTGTCAAAGGATATGGCCCTGGCTCTTAACGCGGTGGGTCCGCAGGCGCGCGGCTCCGGCGTGCCCATGGACGTGCGCAAGGACGATCCATACGCCGCCTATGATGAGATGCCTTTCAAGGTGATCACCTCCGAGCGCGGGGACGTTCTGGGTCGCGCTCTGGTCCGCGTCCTGGAACTCCTCGAGAGCTATAAGATAATTCGCCATGCCCTGGAGAATCTGCCCGACGGCCCCATCGCGGTCAAGGCGCCGAAGAAGGTCCCAGCCGGCGAAACGGTCAGCCGTTACGAGGCGCCGCGCGGTGAGAACTTCCACTACGTCAAGGCCAACGGCTCCGAGACGCCGGAACGGGTCAAGGTCCGCGCCCCGACCCTCGCCAATATCCCGTCCCTGGTCCACATCCTGAAGGGCGCCCATCTCGCGGATGTGCCGATCATCACCGCCGCCATCGACCCCTGTTTCTCGTGCACGGATCGGAAGCTTCAAATCGCACCGGCTGGCGGGAGCGGCGACCCGCGGGTGATGACCTGGGAAGAACTTCGCCAATACGGCATAAGGTGGTACAAGGATCATGCGGGTCGTGCGTGAACTCGCACAACTGTTGCTCTTTCCCGGCTTTCTCTTCATCTTCTGTTATGCTCTCTTTGCCCAGTGGGTGGACCGCAAGGCCTACGCCCGCTTCCAGAACCGGGTCGGCCCGCGGTGGTTCCAGCCGTTCGCCGACTTCGTTAAACTGCTGGCCAAAGAGGAAATCATCCCCGCGGGTGCCAGCCGGTGGCCCTTTTTCTGGATGCCGGCCGTCGGTTTGGCCGCCACGGCGACTGCCTTTTTCTATGTTCCCGTCTGGCAGACCCGGGCGGCCTATGCATTTCCCGGCGATCTCATCGCGGTCGTCTACCTCCTGAGCCTGCCGACGCTCGTGCTATTCTTAGCCGGATGGTATTCCAAGAACGCTTTTGCCGGCCTCGGTGCGACCAGGGCGGTCACACAGCTCATCTCGTACGAGGTTCCTTTTCTCCTGGCCTCGCTCACGCCGGCGATCATCGCGGGCAGCCTCTCGATCGGCGAGATCGCGGCCTTTACCCGCGCGAACCCATGGGTGATCCCATGCGAGCTGATCGGGCTCGCCGTATCGATCTTGGCCCTCCAGGCCAAACTGGAGCGTGTGCCCTTCGATGTGCCCGAGGCGGAAACGGAGATCGTGGCCGGACCGCTGACCGAATACACCGGCCGGGGCCTGGCCCTCTTCCGGCTGATGCATGACGTGACCATGGTCGCGGGCGCGGCCCTGATCGCCAGCCTGTATCTGGGCGGGCTGCCGCGCAACTTGTTCGGATTCCCCGTCTTTTGTCTCAAGACGCTGCTAATCGTGGTGATCCTGGCCATGATCAGGGCGGTCGCGGCCCGGCTCCGCATCGAACAGGTGGTGGCGTTCTGTTGGCGCCGGCTCGTCCCCGCCGCTATTTTTCAGGTCTTGGTGGCTATTCTGATCAGAGGCTGGTGGCATTGATGGGTGTCGGCAGAATACTTCCGGAGGCGGTCAAGTGCTTTGTGCGTAAGCCGGCGACCGTGCTCTACCCATCCGAGAGGCTTCCGGTACCGGATGGTCTGCGAGGCGCGCCGATCGTGGATTCGGAGGCCTGTATCGGATGCAGGATCTGCGCGCGTCAGTGCCCCGCAGCGTCCATCGAGATGGTCGACGTCGGCGTCAAAGCGCCGCGGCCGGCGTTTCAATATGACATCTGCATTTTTTGCGCGGTCTGCGCCGAGGTCTGCCCGAAGAAGGCCATCACGATGACCGGCGAGTACGAGATCGCCGCCACGGATCGAAAAGCCTTGGTCAGGATGCCGGCCAAGCCGCAACCACCCGCGATAGGAGCAGATAAAGGTGCAGTTGTGCAAGGAGACTGACCTGGCGGACCGGATCCGGGAGCGCCTGCGCGGCGCCACGGGCGTGGCGGTGGTCGGCGTCGGCTACGAACTGGGCTGTGACGACGGCGCGGGTCTTGCCGCCGCGGGCAAAGTCAGGGACAGGCTGCCGGGGCTGCCCGTCTATCTCACCGGTTCGGCCCCGGAGAACTATACCGGCCCGGTCGTCAAGGCCAATCCGTCACACGTCGTCTTCATCGACGCGGCTGAACTCGGCGCCGCGCCAGGGTCGATCGCGTTGATCGACCGGGACGAGATCAAGGGGGCGCGCTTCTCCACGCACACCCTGCCCCTCTCGACCATCATGGCCTACCTTGAGATGGCCGTTGGCGCACGGTCTTTCGCAATCGGGATCCAGCCCGAGCGCGAAGGGTTCGGGGAGGAAGTATCCCCGGCGGTCCTCACGGCGGCCGGTGATGTGGCGGACGCCCTGGTAACGGTCGTAAAAGAGATCCTGAATCCGTGACTTACCGATTTATACCAGGCAAAACGCTGTCACAAGCTTTCGCGATTTTGCCTGGTTGGCCAGGGATGTCACGAATTCAGGGAGATGGGTATGGAGGACGGACCACGGTCGTCCCACAATCAACGCGCCCCCATCAGCCCGATCACCGTCACGTCCGTCCCTCCGGTCACTTCAATCTCCTCGCTTCCGCAGCGAGGACAGACGGCCTCCCGCGCGGTATCCTTGCCGCACTTGGTGCAGACCGCCGCGGGAGGTATCTTCTCAAAGACGAACTGCACCCCCGTGAGGCCCGCTTCTTCGGCCGCGTGATGTAGCGGTTCCGCCAGGGTATCGCGTGATAGACCGGAGAGCGCGCCCACACCGATGACGATCTGAGTGAGCTTGCTGAATCCCCGTTGTTCCGCCCGCGCCCGTGCCTCCCCGAGAAGCCTGTCCGCGATTCCATGCTCGTGCATCTTAGTTGTTCTTCCTTTTCATTCCGACATTATCCTAACAAATCCTCGGCAGCAATTCCCCCGGCAGCGGCTTGACCAACCGCCTGCCCCCCACGGCCGTATGCAGAAACACTTTTCCGCCACCCCTGGCAATCTCGCCAATAACCGCCGCCCCGCGCCCTTCCGCCGTCGATCTCAGGATCGCGACCGCGCGGTCGGCGTCTTCAGCATGCACGACCAGCATGAACCTCCCCTCCGAGGCCACGTGCAGGGGATCATAGCCCCAGATCTCGCAAGCCCGCTTGACCCGTGGATCCACCGGAATCGAGGCCTCGCGCAGCAGGTAGTCCACGCCAAGGCCGGCCGCCAGTTCGTTGCTCACGCTCGCCAATCCGCCCCTTGTAATATCACGCATTATCACGGGCATGACGCCCCCGTCGAGCAGCGCCGCGACGGCCGGCCAAAGGGGCGCCGTATCCGAGACGAGCACCGGGTCGAAAGAGACGCCAAGCCTCCCGGCCAGTACCGCCGTTCCGTGTTCGCCGATCCCCCCGCTGACGATCACCGCGTCGCCCGGCCTCACCTCGGCCGGACAAAGATCGATCCAGGACGGGACGAAGCCGATGCCGGCCGTGTTGATGAAGATCCCATCCGCTTCGCCCCGCCCCACCACTTTGGTATCACCGGTTACGATCTTGAGGCTGAGCGCCGCCGCGGCTGCCCGCATGGAGCGGCAGATCGCCTCCAGATCGTCCAGGGGGAAGCCTTCTTCCAGGACGAGGCCGCATGACAGGTAGGCCGGCCGGGCGCCCATCATCGCCAGGTCGTTGACGGTGCCGTTTACCGCCAGAGAGCCGATATCGCCGCCCGGAAAGAAGACCGGCCGCACCACGAACGTATCGGTGGTGAAGGCGAGCCGCCATCCCGCCGGCGCCTCCAGGACCGCCCCGTCGGTGGGCTGGACGTCATGAAAGATCGGGAGAATCACCTCCCGCAACAGTTCGGTCGTTAGCGCGCCGCCGCTTCCGTGACCCAAGGCGATCCGATCCCGCGCCAGCTAAACCGCCTCCCCCGTCACTGTTTGCAGATCCTGTGCGGCGTAATAGATCGCGCAGGCGCCCTCGCTCGAGACCATGCAGGGTCCACGCGGCGTAGCCGGAGTGCAGGCCCGGCCGTATTGCGGGCATGCCGGAGGATGGATCGCCCCTCTCAAGATCGCTCCGCACGCACAGCCAGTATCATCCCTGGCCGGGGGAAGCTCTGTTCCGAGATTGCGCCGCGCGTCAAAGGACGCAAACCGTTCCCGCAAGAGCAACCCGCTCCCGGGCAGGGTGCCGAAACCGCGCCAAACCGAGTCCGCGGTGAGAAAAAACTCGTCCACGAGCGCGCGGGCCCTTGGGTTTCCCTCCGGCCTGACCGCCCGCGCATACTGGTTCTCCACTTCCGCGCGCCCCGCATTAAGTTGGCGCAGGAGCATGAGCAGGGAGAGCAGGATCTCCTCTGGCTCGAACCCCGCCACCACGCACGGTACCCCAAAACCGGCACTGATTCTCCGGTACGGCTCGAGGCCGATGACGGTGGAGACGTGTCCCGGGCAGAGAAAGCCGTCGATCCTCTGCCCGCCCTCGGCCAGCAAAGCCAGCATCGCCGGAGGGATGAGCTTGTGTGCGGCCAGGACGAAGGCGTTCGTGAGTCCCCTCGCCTGCAATTCTCTGAGCAAGAGAGCCGTCCCGGGCGCGGTGGTCTCAAACCCCACCGCCAGGAAGATCACTTTGCGACCGGGATTGGCGGCGGCCAGGTCGGCTACGGCCAACGGCGAGACGACGACCCTCACATCCGCTCCTTCGGCTCGCGCGCCGCCCAGGCTGGTCTCCGTGCCAGGCACCCGTATCATATCGCCATAGGTGGCCACGAGATGCCCCTGGCGCGCATAGCCGATCGCGGTGTCGATCACCGCGTCGGGAGTGACACAGACCGGGCAGCCGGGCCCCGAGACCACCTCGACCGCGTCCGCGAGGAGGCTTCGGATCCCATGACGGAACATAGCCGCGGTATGTGTACCGCAGACTTCCATGATCCGCGGCCTTGCGGGCCGCTTCCCCGCCTCAGCGGCGATCGAACCGATCAATGCGGCCGGATCCATCAATATATTCCCCCCGGGGCTTTTCTAAGAGGCAGCCATATCCAAATTCTTCTATCATTTATCTCCTGGCATCTTGGTCTCGTCCCCTTTCTCCCCCTCAAGCTCGCGGAAGAGCGCCAGCGTCTCCTGGGCTTCCTCCGGGCGTAGCCTGGTAATGGCGAAACCGGCATGGACGAGGACGTAGTCCCCCGGCTGCAGTCCCTCGATCAGGGAGAGATCCGCCTCCGTCACCACGCCCTGGGAGATCAAGACGCCCTTGTTCCCGTTCAGGCTGCGAATCTGCATCGGCACGGCCACACACATCAAGACCACATCCCTTGGCTCAGTAGATGGGATGCCACCACCGCCTGCCCGAGCGAGATACCGCCGTCGTTGGGCGGCACCTCGTGCTGGCGCAGGACGCGGAAACCGTCCGCCTCCAAGCGGGTACAGGTCTCGGACAGCAGGAGGGTATTCTGAAAGACTCCGCCGGAGAGGGCCGCCGTCTCCAGGCCGTGTTCGTCCCGCAGCCGGAAGGCCACCGCCCGTATACCCTCGGCCAGCGTCAGGTGGAACGCCAACGCCATGGCAGTGCGATCCGTTCCCCGCCGGAGGTCCTCGACCAAACGCCGGATCACCGGCCGGAAGTCCAGCCGGATCAGGCCGTCTTCATCGCCGCATGGGCAAAGATACGGCTCGGGCCGCGATCCGCACCGCCGGGCCAGCGTCTCCAGGGCCATCGCCGCCTGGCCTTCGAAAGTACACGCGAGGTGCAATCCGAGCAGGGCCGCCACGGCGTCGAAGAGCCGCCCCGCGCTGGTGGACATGGGCGCATTGACGCCGTGTTCGATCAGGGGAAGCAGGAGGCCGCTCCCCCGTTCCTGGATTGCCCGCGCACCGGGAAAATCCGGCCAGGAACGGCCGAACGCCTCGTAAAGATAGGCCGCCGCCATGCGCCAGGGTTCCCGGACGGCCTTTTCCCCGCCCGGCAGGGCGACCGGCCGGAGGGAGGCCGCCCGGCGATAACCGGTACAATCCGCCAGGAGGAACTCTCCGCCCCAGACCGTCCCGTCGGGACCATACCCGGTTCCGTCAAAGGCCACGCCGATCGCTCTGCCGGGGTGGAGATGCTCGGCCAGGCAGGCGGCGATATGGGCGTGATGGTGCTGGACCTCGACCACCGGCAGGCCCAGGGTGCGAGCCAATCGCCGCGACGTGTAAGCGGGATGCATGTCACAGCCGACGGCGCGCGGCGTAAATCCGTAAAGCGCTTTGAGGTGCCGCATGGCCTCGGTAAGTGCCGCCGTGCCCTTCTCTGCACCGAGATCGCCGACGTGCTGCGTAAAGAAGGCGGCCCCATCCCGCACGAAACAGGCCGTGTTCTTTTGGTCCCCGCCGATGCCCAGCGTCTCGGCGGCCGCCGGCACGGGAATCGCTTTCGGCACATACCCGCGGGCCCGGCGGATCATGATGGCCGGCGGCCCCGCGATGGCCACCGAGTCGTCGCAACGGGCCGCGATGCGCCGGTCGTGATCCAAGACCAAGTCCACTCCGGCCGCCACGCTCGCGTCCAATTCCGCCAGGGAAGCAGCGATGGGCTCGTCGCCGGGATTGGCGCTGGTCATGACGAGCGGTCCGGCGCATGACGCCATGAGCAGATGGTGCAGGGGCGTGTACGGCAGCATAACCCCCAGCGTGTCCTGGTCCGGCGCCACCGCCGCCGCGATCGGCGCCGCCGCTGGCATGAGACGGCGCAGGATGACGATCGGCCTGGCGGCGTCCAGCAGCGCGGCCTCCTCCGCGGCTGATACCCGGCAAAGCGCGCGCACTTGCTCGAGATCGCGGCACATGACGGCCAGCGGCTTGTCCGCGCGGGACTTGAGCCGCCTGATGCGCGCCACCGCCTCGCCGTTCGCGGCGTCGCAGGCCAGGTGGAACCCGCCGATGCCTTTGATGGCCGCCACTTTTCCACTGTTGAGGGCGCCAACCGTCTCCGCCAGCGGATCGGCGGCGGGCTTTCGGCATAGGCCCCCCGCCACGTTCACGAAGAGGGTCAGACGTGGCCCGCAAACCGGGCAGGCCACGGGCTGGGCGTGGAAGCGCCGGTCGGCCGGATCGCGGTATTCGCGCGCGCAATCCGCACAGAACGAAAACTCCGCCATGGTGGTGGCCGGCCGGTCGTATGGCAGGCCGGTGACGATGGTAAAGCGCGGTCCGCAACGGGTGCAATTGGTAAACGGGTATCGATGGCGGCGGTCTGCGGGATCATCGACCTCCGCCAGGCAGTCATCGCAAGCCGCCAGATCGGGCGGGATATTTACCAGAGTTGTTCCCCCGGGGTTGCTCTCCGTGATGGCAAAGCCCGTCTCACCTGATTGTACAGGCGTACTTGCCACCTCGATCCCCGTGATCCGCGCTTGGGACGGCACGCCGCTCTCTAGCGCCCGGAGAAACCCGTCGAGGGCTTCGCGTGCGCCCTGGGCCTCGATTACCACGCCCGTCGAGGCATTATATACCTCTCCGGTCAGGCCGTGACCGCGCGCCAAACGGTAGACGAAAGGCCGGAATCCGACACCCTGGACCGTACCTGCGATGCGAATCAGCAGCCGTTCAATCATATTCCGGCTCAGCTTTCCAAGAAGAATCCCCGCCCAGGCATGAATTCCCGGATCGCGCCTTTAGACGTCCTGCTGGCGCGACCTGGGGCCATCCTGGCCCTGGGTTAGGTTTTGGGTCGAATCTCAAACCCTGGCGAGGGTTCAGAGGTGTCTCTGGTCTCCATCTTCTCCAACCCGGGAAGCATCACCGAACCCCCGCAGAGGTTTGAGAGCGGTTTAATGACCTCCGCCCAGGGATTCATCCCCGGGCGGAGATCTGCAGTCCGCGGTGCTATGAAAGAATACCCCCTCCCCGTTATGGGAAGAGGGTTTGGCTGGATCGATTACTTAAACATCGCGTTTCTCAGGATAAATACCGCGAAGACCACGGCGACCATGGAGGTGAGTTTGATCAGGATGTTCAGGCTCGGACCGGAGGTGTCCTTGAACGGATCGCCCACCGTGTCGCCGACGACCGCGGCCTTATGCGGGTCGGAACCCTTGCCGCCGTGATTGCCCTCCTCGATGTACTTCTTGGCGTTGTCCCAAGCGCCGCCGGCGTTGGCCATCATGACCGCCAGGACGAAACCGGTGGCCGTGGATCCGGCCAGGAGCCCCGCGACCGCTTTGATGCCGGCCAGGAGACCGACGGCGATCGGGGCGACGATGGCGGAGAGGGCCGGGAGAATCATTTCCTTCTGCGCGCCGCGCGTGCAGATGTCGACGCAACGGGCATAGTCCGGCTTGGCTTTGCCTTCCATGAGGCCGGCGATCTCCTTGAACTGCCGCCGGACCTCAAAAACGATGCTCTGCGCGGCACGGCCGACCGCCCTCATCGTCATGGAGCAGAAGAGGAACGGCAGCATGCCGCCCACGAGCAAGCCCACGAGGACGCCCGGGTCGGTCAGGTTGAGATTATGGGTGAGGTTGGTATAGTTATAGCCGTATTCCGCGGCTTTGGTGGCCAGGACGCCATCGACCTTCTCCGTGAAGGCGGCGATCAGGGCGAGCGCGGTCAGAGCGGCGGAGCCGATGGCAAAGCCCTTGCCCGTGGCCGCGGTGGTGTTGCCGAGGGAGTCGAGGGCGTCGGTCCGCTGGCGCACTTCCTTGGGTAGCCCGGACATCTCGGCGATGCCGCCGGCGTTGTCCGCCACCGGACCGTAGGCGTCAGTGGCCAGGGTGATGCCGAGGGTCGCGAGCATGCCCACGGCGGAAATGGCGATCCCGTAGAGCCCGCGGGCAAAATCACCGCCGCCGGCCAGGTAGTAGCTGGCGACGATGGAGACGCAGACCACGACGACCGGGAGGAAGGTCGAGAGCATACCCACGGAGAGGCCGCCGATGATGACCGTGGCCGGACCGGTGGTGGCGGAGTCGGCGATGCTCTTGGTCGGTTTATAGGTGGAGGAGGTATAATACTCGGTCAAAAGCGAGATTACCACACCGGCGATCAGGCCGGAGAGAATGGCGGCGTAGACGCCCCAGTTCTCGAGGCCCAGAATGCCCCAGACCAGGAAGAAGGAAGCGATGGTGATGATGGCGACGCTCGTAAAGACGCCGCGCCGTAGGGCTTTGAGCAATACCCGCTGCTCGGCCTGTTCGCCGGAGCGGACGAAGAAGGTGCCGACGATCGAGGCCAGGACACCCACGACCGCCATGATGAGCGGGATCATGACCGCGGCGAGCTTCATGGCGGGGAAAGCCGCCATCGCCAGCGCGGAGGTGGCGACGATGGAACCCACATAGGACTCGTACAGATCCGCGCCCATGCCGGCCACGTCCCCGACATTGTCGCCGACGTTGTCCGCGATGACCGCCGGGTTGCGCGGGTCGTCCTCGGGGATGCCCGCTTCGACCTTGCCGACCAGGTCCGCGCCCACATCCGCCGCCTTGGTGAAGATGCCACCGCCCACGCGGGCGAAGAGGGCCATGGAACTGGCGCCCATACCGAAGTTCAGCATGGTCATGGTGATATCTTCAATCGGAGCATGGAAACCATACTTGAGGAGCAGGAACCAGAGCGAGAGGTCCAAAAGGCCCAGGCCGACCACGACCAAACCCATGACCGCGCCGCTGTTGAACGCCACGCGCAGGCCGGCGTTGAGGCTCTTCATGGCGGCGCTGGTCGTGCGGCAGTTGGCCTTGGTCGCCGTCATCATGCCAAAGAAACCAGAGAGGCCCGAGAACAAACCGCCCGTCAAGAAAGCGAAGGGCACGAACCAGGTCAGGTTGCCCATCGCCGCCATGACGCCGAGGACGATGAACATGACGACGAAGAAAAGAATAAGGGCTTTATACTGCCGTTTGAGATAAGCCTTGGCACCGATGCGCACTGCCTCCGAGATCTCCTGCATCTTGGGGGTGCCGGGATCCTGCTTGCTCACCTTCCGGTAGAGAAAGAAGGCGAAGAGGAGCGCGAAGGCCGATCCCGCTGGGACCAGAAGAAAGAGTAATTCCAAAGCTCTAGTAGACAACATCGTATCTCCTTTCGCTAAGTAAACTGGACCCGATCTCAAAAAACCTTGACGGATAACGAAGAACGAGCTTTTCCGGTCAAGTGGGTTTCGAAACGCGGTCCGCATACCTGAAAGCTATTTTTCCTGACTACCAAACCTCCTTTGTCCCGGCTCATCCCCGTCGCCGCCGGAACCCGGGGCGCCACGCCGGTCGAGCTGGCCCCGCTTGGCCACCTGCAGGCGGTTGACCGCCCGCTGCAGGGCCGACCGGGCCCGGACGTAATCGATCTGGCGCAAGGGCGCGTAGAGACGTTCCTCCGCCCGCCGTTTGGCGGCCAAAGCCCGCTCGACGTCGATCTCCTCGGGCAACTCGGCCGCTTCCGCCAAGACGATGACTTTGTGCGGGGTCACTTCCATATATCCCTCACTCACCGCCATCTTGGTCACCTCGCCCTGGCATTCCAGCTGGAGCACGCCGATGGCCAGCTGCGTCAGGAGCGGAGCATGACCGGGGAGGATGCCGATGAGACCAGCGGGCGTCGGCGCCACAAGGTACTCGACGTGTTTGCTGAGCTCGGTGCGGGTGGGCGTGACGATATCCAGCTGAATGGTCTTCCTCACGCGCTTTCCCCTTCCATCAGGCTACGGCTCTTCTTGACCGCCTCGTCGATTGTACCCACCATAAAGAAGGCTTCTTCCGGCAGGTCGTCATGTTTGCCCTCGAGGATCTCCGCGAAACCGCGGATCGTCTCCCGCACGGGCACAAACCGGCCCGGCATGCCGGTGAAGTTCTCCGCGACATAGAAAGGCTGGGAGAGAAAGCGTTGTATGCGCCGCGCGCGATTGACCGTGAGCCGGTCCTCGTCCGATAGTTCGTCAAGGCCGAGAATGGCGATGATATCCTGGAGATCCCGGTAATGCTGCAGTACCTCCTGCACGCGTCGGGCCACGTCGTAATGCCTCTCGCCCACGACCCGCGGCGCCAGCAGGCGCGAGGTCGAAGCCAGCGGATCGACGGCCGGGTAGATGCCAAGCTCGGCGATGCTCCGCTCCAGATTGGTCGTGGCGTCCAGATGGGTAAAGGTCGTGGCCGGCGCCGGATCCGTATAATCGTCGGCCGGGACGTAGATGGCCTGAATCGAAGTGATGGCGCCGCGCTTGGTCGAGGTGATACGCTCTTGGAGCAAGCCCAGTTCCTGGGCCAGGGTCGGCTGATAGCCCACGGCCGACGGGATGCGGCCCAGGAGCGCGGAAACCTCGGAGCCCGCCTGGACATAGCGGAAGATGTTATCGATAAAGAGCAGCACGTCCTGGCCTTCGCGGTCGCGGAAGTATTCGGCCATGGTCAGGCCGGTCAGCGCCACCCGGTGGCGCGCCCCGGGCGGTTCGTTCATCTGTCCGAAGACCAGGGCGGTCTTGTTGATGACCCCCGAAGCCTTCATATCTCGCCACAGCTCATTGCCTTCCCGGGTTCGTTCGCCCACCCCGGCAAAGACCGAGACCCCGCCATGCTCGGTCGCGATATTGCGGATGAGCTCCATGATCAAGACGGTCTTGCCGACGCCGGCCCCGCCGAAGAGGCCCACTTTTCCACCCTTCGGATACGGCGCCAGGAGGTCGATCACCTTGATGCCGGTCTCATAGATCTCGACCGCAGTTTCCTGCTCCACCAGTTTCGGCGACGGACGGTGGATCGGCATGCGCTCCTCGGTCACCACCGGCGCTCCGCCGTCGATGGCTTCTCCCAGGACATTGAGGACCCGACCCAGCGTCGCCGGGCCTACCGGCACGGTAATTGGTTTATCCTCACTCATTACCCGCATCCCTCTGACCAAGCCGTCGGTCTTGGAGAGCGCCACGCATCGCACCCGGCCGTCGCCCAGGTGCAGCTTGACCTCGGCCACAACCCGCCGCTCCCCCGCCGGATCGGGCACGACGACGGTAACGGCGGTATCGATCCGCGGCAACCCTTCCGGGCCGAACTCGACATCGATCACAGGTCCGACGACTTGCACCACGCGGCCCTCG
>JBLNCE010000038.1:0-6674 GCA_050260415.1 Bacteroidota bacterium
ATCCGAGTTCCAGCCGCGCGCAGGGGTAATGATAACGTAAACAATTTGCGAGTAGCCGCCGTCCTGGCGTCCTTCAAACTGGGGGCCACACAGCGACTAACACGGCGTCTACGCAAGGCCGCTGACCTACGCGGCCGACGGCGCCGTGCTCCACCGGGAGGGCAGGCTGATCGAGGGCCGGCAGGCCATCGCGGCGTATTACGAGCAGCGGGCCGCGGACGATGCCAGGCTGGAATGGACGCCGGACTTTGTCGAGGTGGCCGCGTCCGGCGATCTGGGCTATACATACGGGAAATTCATCTACGAAGGCAAGGATCGGGCGGGGCAGGTCATAAAGCGTGAAGGCATCTTTCATACCGTCTGGAAAAGGAGCGCGAACGGTGTGGCGGTATGTGTGGGATTAGGGCGGCCACGGTCCGTCCGCCTCAGGGCGCCAATGCAGATACATTGCGGTGATGAATACCCAGCCGAACAGGATGAGGATAGGGAAGCCCTCGATATTGAAAGGGCCCTGATCGACGTAGGCGAAGAGCTTGATCAGCTTGGAGAACAGGAGAATCGATAGGATCTCCGCGAAGAGCCCCGCGGCCAAGGCCGTGGGGAAGAGGCGGCGGAAACGCTCGCGGGGGATAAAGACGGCGCAGAGGAGCACCGCCGATAGGACGAAAAGGATGGGCACGTTTTGACGCATCGACATCACCGGTCATAGGGTTCCCGTAACCGGCGGCATGATGCAGCCCCGCGCTTTCCCTGGGGTTCCACCTGTTGAACTGTCTTGCGGAATGTCTACGGAGGATTGAAGAGCAAGGAGGATGGCGCTGAAGGCCGGTCAGGGCTCACTTCGTTCGCCATCATCATCGTGATCCGACCCGGCGTGCTCAACATCCCAATGCCGGGACGGCATAAGGTCGAGGCGGCCATGGATGGCTAAAAAGACGAGACCATGTTTCGCGGCATCGATCTGCTTTGGCCTTCCATGGCGTCGCAGACCAGTGCCCATCCTGGGCAGAGGTTCAGAGTTCGGCCTCGGAAAACAAGAAAACCGACCTGACGGTCGGTTTCTCAATTTCTGGTGCCGAAGGCCGGACTCGAACCGGCACGCTTTTAACGGCGGTGGATTTTGAGTCCACTGCGTCTGCCAATCGGATCAAAACTCTACGACACTGGGCAGCCGGATGATAGCGAGCGTGTGACCGCGGCGGGATTCGATAGGCACCTGGCCAAGCCGGTAGCGATAGGATGTTGGAGAGGATGCTGGGGGAGGGGTAGAGCAAGTCGAAAAGTCACAAAGTCGAAACAGTCATATTAGAGAAACCAAAGAGCTAGCCCATTACTCAATCAAGGCTATTTCCATTCCTGTATGTAATTTTGCGCCGCGTTTGACCAAATCCCGGTCGAATGTAACGAAACGCCCGGCGGTCCCGCTCACGGCCAAGTGAAGTGCATCGGCGAAGTCCAAACCCGCTGCATGCCAAGCCAAGGCCCTGCTTATGGCCGGCATGTCCTCGGCGACCACTTCGGACAAACCCAGCAGCTTGGCGAAGGCTGTGTTGATTACCTGGCGATCCAAGCCATATGCATGCCGAAGCACCCACTCGGTCTCCAGGAGCACGGTTTTTGGGATGAAAACCGGCTCGCTCCGGAGGAGCTGAGCGGCGTGTTGCGCTTGGGATGGATCGTCATTGGTCAGGAAGCGGACCAGGATATTTGTATCGATCGCGATCATTTCGTTTCACGGGCCCCCTCGGCTATGGCGATATCCATCTCGGTCAAGGTCCGCTTAGGCCCCTTGTATCCGGTACAGCCGAGAACATCCTCGATTTTCGTGGTTGAAAAAGGCCGGGCGGCACGGAGGATTATCGCATCCCCGCGGTCCTCCACGAAGAACTCGGTTCCCGCTCCCCAGCCATGAGCCGCCCGGATGTCTCCGGGGATAACGACCTGGCCTTTGCTTGATAAGCGAGTACGGGCCATGATTACCGCTCCTTTTGGTAAGATATCGGTAAGATTATTATATCCCGGACAATGGTGCGCAGTCAATCGTCGTCAAAGACTCCCTCCGCCGAGCCCGCCGCTGCCTGGCGACTCCTGGACGGTCTTCAGGTCGTTCCCACGTTCTAGGAGGCGGGTTCCGCATGTATGGCAAGCGGCGTGCATCACGACCGCTTTACCCGACTTGAGCTTCTTGGCATCAACCAGCCGTTGGCGGTACCTGGCCCAAAGCTTCTCGGCGCTGTCCTCAGTGATGGGGAACAGCAGTTCCTCTCGTTCGCCATCATCGTCGTGATCCGACCCGGCGTGCTCAACATCCATGTTTCGCAGCATCGGTTCAGAGTCCGGCCTTCGGAAAACAAGAAAACCGACCTGCCGGTCGGTTTCAATTTCTGGTGCCGAAGGCCGGACTCGAACCGGCACGCTTTTAACGGCGGTGGATTTTGAGTCCACTGCGTCTGCCAATTCCGCCACTTCGGCACGAAGGCGGGATGCGTCTGCAAGCTATTATACCATCGCGGCCGCGAGTAGGCAAGGGGGAACAGGAACCATCGGGCAGCAGGGCGGAAGCGGTGCCGTCAGCCCTGTCCCGGAAGCTATCAAGCAACGCCGCGGGATTGATTAGCTTGCCAGTATACCTGCGGCAACGGGCATAAGGAACAGGTAAAGGGAGCGAAGATTCGCAAAACCTCCCGCGGCAGGAAACGGCGTCCGGGTCAAGAAATACACTCCGCCAAGGACCGAAGGCCCCGGCGGGGCGGAAAGACGCCTCAAGGCTTCGCCTCCATGCGAGGGCTGGGCCAGGTCTAAAGGAGAATCCGAGCCCGGTCAGGATGACCGGCCTTGAGAGACGACTCAGGCCCAGCCCGGCCCTTTAGTGCCGGGCGGCAAGTCGCATGACACCAATAGAATCATATACATCTCACCAAGGAAGATCATATAATTGCCGCAACTCAAACCCAACCCTTACCTCCATTTCCTCGCCCTCTACGCCCTCAACAATATGTGCATCGCGGTCTACGGAACCTTTTTCCCCGTCTACCTCGCCCAGGCGGTGTACAAGCAGGCGGAGATCGGCGCCTTGCTGGCCATCGGTCCGCTCATTACCATCGCCGCGCAACCATTTTGGGGGATGGCGGGCGATCGGGCCCGGTCCAAGAACGGCGTTCTCCTCTTCATGCTCTTGGGCAGCGCGGCGGCCATCGCCGTCTACCGGCTTTCCCCGGCCTATGGCTATCTCATCGCGGCCACGGCTGCTTTCACCTTTTTTCAGTCGCCCGTCGTGCCCCTGAGCGACGCGATAACCCTGGAATATGCGGTGGACGCCGGCTGGAAGTTTGGCCGCATCCGCCTGGCGGGGACGATCGGCTATGCCGTCATCGCGGTCCTGGCCGGCCTCGTCGCCCGCCGGCGGGTGGAAAACATCTTCCCCCTCTACCTGGCGCTGACCGTCCTGACGATGCTTACGGTATGGCGCCTACCCAGGGTGCAAGGCCACCAGGCGGGCAAGCGCAGGGTATCCATCCGCGAACTCTTTCGCCACAAACACCTGGTCATGCTCATGGTCTTCAGCGCGGCGGTCCATGCGACCCTGGGTTTTTACTATACGTTTTTCCCCGTCTACTACCGGCAGATGTCCGCGGGCAACGTCCTCTTGGGCTGATCCGTCTTTATCACCGCCCTGAGTGAGGTACCGTTCCTGCTCCTGGCCGAGCGCATCCTGAAACGGGTCGGCGTCCGCGACCTGCTGCTGATCTCCGCCGCCGTAACGGCTGCGCGCTGGTTCCTCTTTTATTTCGTGGCCGACCCTTACCTGTTGCTGCCGCTGCAAGTGCTGCACGGGGCGGCCTATATCGTCCTCACTTACTGCCTGGCGACCTAAATCAACGCCGAGGTGCCCAAAGAACTGCGCGCATCCGGGCAGGCCGTCAATTGGCTCTTGAGCGCCGGCGTCGCCCGCATCATCGGTTCCCTCGGCGGCGGCTTGCTCGCCGATGCCGCCGGGATCAGGACGGGCTTCCTCGCCGGCGCCTGCCTGATCGGCGCGGCGCTGGCCGTTTTCGTCCCCCTCTTTCGCCGCGCGGAAACACCGCCCGCTCTGCGCTGATCCTACCGTCGCAATAAAAGAGATCCTGCATCCATGACTGCTGGAACTGTGCCAGGCAAAACACTGCCGCAAGCTCTCGTGATTTTGCCTGGCAGGCTATTGATGTCACGGATTCAGGAGAGATGTGAAGAACTCCATTATCGCGATAGGACACCAGAGTATCGCCCCGGCAGGAAAGGACGCAAGGATGGGCGAAGTATAATACCGATACGCTGCCTGGAGGTCCACAATGCCGTACCGGTTCATCCCCTACGCCTGGGTTTTGGCAGCCTCTGCTCTGGTTTCCTGCCTCATATGCGTTTTCGCCTGGCGCCGCCGCACGGTCCCGGGGGCAAAGCCGTTCGCGATCCTGATGGCGACCTCGGCGGTATGGTCGATCGCGAACGCCCTCGAGATGATGGGGACCGATCTGCCGATCAAGCTCTTCTGGGCCAACGTTCAGTATATCTGCTACAATACCGTTCCCGTGACCTGGCTGGTGATGACGCTGCAGTATACCGGCCAGGACCGGTGGCTGACCCGCCGCCGGATCTTGCTGCTCCTGGTGATCCCCGTTCTCACAGTGGTTTTTGCCTGGACCAACCCTTGGCACGGCTTGATGCGCCGGGACATCCATCTCGATACCAGCGGCCCGTTCCCGGTGGTGGGCAAGACCTACGGGCCTTGGTTTTGGGTCTTTGCCGCCTTCTCCTATCCTTTGATGCTCACGGCCTGCGGCATACACATCAAAGCCATGTTGCGCATGCCGCGTCTCTACCGGTGGCAGTCCGCGGTCCTGCTGGCCGGGCTGGTCCTGCCCCTACTCGTCAATCTGTCGTTCACCTTCAAGCTTTCACCGCTCAAGTATGACGTGGCGCCCGCCATGTTCTCCCTGGGCGGGGTCTTCTACGCCTGGGGGCTCTTCCGCTTCAAGCTCTTCGATCTCCTGCCGGCAGGACGCTATCTGGTCATCGAGAGCATGGGCGATGGGATGTTCATCTTCGATCGCCATGACCGTCTCGCGGACTGCAACCCGGCGGCCAGGAGGATCGTCGGCTCTCCCGGCGAGATCATCGGCCTGGGGGCGGCGGAGATCTTCAGGAGCGCCGCCGGCCTGACGGCATCCCTCGCGGAGTCGACCGCCGGCAAGAGCGAGGTCGCCGTGGAAGCCGAGGGAACGACCAGGATCTACGGCGCCCGCTGGTGGCCGATTGCGGATCGGCGGGCGGGGACCATTGGCCGGCTGCTCGTGCTCCATGACATGACGGAGGCCAGGGAAGCCCAGCGGGAGATCCTGCGCCAACAGCGGATTACCGCGGCCATGGCGGAACGGGAGAGTCTGGCCCGGGATCTCCACGACAGCCTTGGCCAGGTCCTGGGCTATCTCAACGTGCAGGCCCAAGCCGTGCGCAAGTTCTTGGCGGCGGGGCAATCGGCGCAGGCCGACGATTACCTCCTAAAGATGGCCGCCGCGGCAAGGGAAGCCCATACGGAGGTCAGGGAGTTTATCCAGGGGATAATGAGCCCACCCCCGGTGGAAGTGGGGTTGTGGCCGGCGATCCAGGATATGCTGCGGAGATTCGGGGAGGATTGCGGTCTGGAGACGAGCTTCGCCGATATCCGGGAAGCCCCGCCGGGCCCCATCGCGCCGGCCGCTGAGGCGCAGATCCTGCGGATCATCCGGGAGGCGCTGAACAACATCCGCAAGCACGCCGAGGCGCGCCGGGTATGGATCACCGTGGAAGACGGCCCCGCGGCGGCGCGGATCACGATCCGGGACGACGGCAAAGGCTTCGATCCGGCCAAGGTGGATGGGGAAAAAAGTTTCGGCCTGCGGATCATGCGCGACCGCGCGGCGGCGGCGGGGAGCCGGCTGGAGATCGGATCCCGTCCCGGCGAGGGCGCCACGATCTCCGTGGAGATTCCATATGCAGGCACGGAAAGGGAATCCGCCCCCGCGGCGGTAGCCGCGGGACTCCCGCAAAAAAGGCAGGTGGGACGCGGCATGAGAGTTCTGCTTGTTGACGACCATACCTTGTTCCTGGACGGGCTGGCCAGCCTGCTAGTGGCCAACGAAATCGAGGTGGCGGGAACGGCCCGCGACGGGCTGGAGGCGCTCCAAAAGGCCCGGGAGCTGAAGCCGGACATCATCGTGATGGACATCCAGATGCCCCGCTGCGACGGGCTAACGGCCACCCGCGCGATCAAGGCGGAGATGCCGCGGGTGAAGATCGTGATGCTCACCATGGCGGAGCAGGACGAGATGCTCTTTGAGGCCATCAAGAGCGGCGCGTCCGGATATCTCCTCAAAGACCTTGACGGCGACGATTTCGTGGAGATGTTGCTGGGCCTGGAGAGAGGCGAGGCCCCCCTCTCGCCCGGGATCGCCGGCCGGTTCCTGGAGGAATTTGGGCGGATGAGGAACGAGGCGGGCGCCGCCTCGCCCGAGAAGGAGCGGATCGACGCGGAACTCACCCCCCGCCAGATCGAGATCCTGACCATGACGGCCCGGGGCATGACCTACAAGGAGATAGGCGTTGCGCTGGGCTTAAGCGAGCGGTCGATCAAGTACCACATGGGCGAGATCACCGCCAAG
>JBLNCE010000039.1:0-11079 GCA_050260415.1 Bacteroidota bacterium
TGGTGCCCGGGACCGGACTTGAACCGGTACGGTTGCCCATACGCCCCTCAAACGTACGCGTCTGCCAGTTCCGCCACCCGGGCACATCTGCAAATAACATTATACGCTGGCGTTAAAGCCGCTGTCAATAGCAAGTTTGCCCACACCAAAAGCTACTCCGCCATCCACGCCAGGCGGAAGAGCGGGACGCCGATGGCGAGGTGGACCACATCGCGTAGGTGCGCCCCCTCTAGATAGAGGCGCTTGCCAAATGATACCGGCACCAGCGGCAGATCGTTGGCCAAGATGGCTTCGGCGCGATGCATGGCCTCCACGCGCCGCACCGTATCCGTGGCGTTCATGGCCTCCGCAAGGGTTCGATCGTAAGTTACGCTATGGTAAGCGGAGAAATTGGTACTCGCCCCGCTCGCAAAGAGTCCCAGGAAGGAGTATGGATCGGGATAATCGGCCACCCATCCCACTCTGGCCAGGGAGAATTCACCGGCGCTCAGCCGGCGTTGATAGTCCGTCCAGCTGACCGGGGCCGGCGCCACCTTGACGCCCACCTCCGCCAGACTGGAGACGACCATATTGGCGAACGCCTGATTTCTCTGGCCGGACACATAAACAAGATCCAGCGTGGGTAGACCGGTTCCCCCGGACAGACCGGCCACGGACAGAAGACGCCGGGATAGGCTGGCATCGCGGTCGGCGAAGACGATGCCACCGCCCGCCGCACGAAAGTCCTTGCCGATGGCGACGTCGGGCAGGCCCGGTGGAACCACGGCGAACGCGGGCATGTCCGTCGTGGCGGCTTGCGCGACGAAATCGGCCCGGTTCAGAGCGGCCGCGATGGCATTGCGCACGACCAACTGGTCGAGCGGCGGCTTTCTCAAGTTAAAGACTAGATAGGTAAGGCGGAGCTCGGTCCTGGTCAGATACTGACCGCGGAGCCCCTCCGGCGGGTCGATCATCCCGTCAAGCAGGCCCGCGGTATACGCCGAACTGGCTTCGGCCGGCTTCAGCCAGGTAAACGTGACCGATCTTGCCCGGGTTTGCCCCTTCTGCCAATAATAAGGATTCGGCACCAGCATGACATGACCTTGGGGACTGTACTCCACCAGGCGAAACGGCCCATTGGAGATCGAGGTCTTTGGGAACAGACTCCAGTCGCGGGGATTGGCCGCAACCACGCGCCGGTTGACCGGTAGAAAAGGCGGCAGGCAGCAAAGCGTGAGAAAATGCCCCGTCGGTTTGGCCAGGCGCACCTCGAGGGTGCGGGCGTCGACGGCCTTCACTCCCACTTGGCCCGGGTCCAGCAACGCGCCTTTGTGATAAGCCTCGGCATTGGCTAAAACGAACAAAAACGGCGTATGTTCGGCGGGCTGCCCGGGAGTCAAGGCCCGCATCCAGGCATAAGCAAAGTCCATCGCTGTTACGGGTTGGCCGTCGCTCCACGACGCCTCGCGCAGCGTGAATCGATAGACCAGTCCATCGGGGGAAATCTTCCAGGATTGCGCCATGCCGGGCGAGGGGCGATGTGTTTGATCCAGGCGCAGAAGACCCTCAAACATGTTGAGCGCCACGGTCAAGCTGGAAGTATCGTAAGCATAGGTAGGGTCGAGGGTCATCGGTTCCCCGGGGATATTGTAGACGATATCCTGTTTGGCTGCGGTCAAGGCATTTTCCGCCGTGAACAGAACCGCCAGCACCAACAGCGTCATCAGAGCAAGATGACGCCTGGATCTGTGGAAACGCATCCAGCTCCCTCCTCAAAGAACGAACTCACCCTGGGCGCCGCGGCACCCGCCCCCTCTCTTTGGTGAGAGAGAGGGACGGGTGGTTTGCGGGAGGAGTTTGGGGGAGTCGTTGAGCGGGCATGCCGCATTCGTCCTGTCAAAGCTCGATGGAAAACGGCCGCATCGGGCTCAATAGAGATGGCAGGCCACCCGATGTCCGGGGCTTATCTCCTTCATCTCCGGGGGGACGTCCCGGCAGATGGGTTCCGGGCGCGGACAACGCTGACAGAAACGGCATCCCTTGGGGGGATCCACCGGACTCGGCACATCGCCCGTGAGGAGGATGCGGCGTCTTTCCTTCTCCACCTTCGGATCCGGGATCGGGATCGCGGAGAGAAGCGCCTGGGTATAAGGATGCAATGGCTTTTCATAAAGCTCCCCGCTGGGTGCTTCTTCCATGATCTTGCCTAGATACATGACGGCCACGCGGTTGCTGATGTGTTTGACCATGGCCAAGTCATGGGCGATGAAAAGGTAGGTGAGCCCCAGGGAAGCCTGCAATTCCTGTAGCATATTCACGACCTGTGCCTGGATCGAGACGTCCAAGGCCGAGATCGGCTCGTCGCAGATGATGAATTCCGGTTCCACGGCCAAAGCCCGGGCCACGCCGATCCGCTGCCGCTGGCCGCCGCTGAACTCGTGGGGAAAACGGTTGGCGTGTTCGGAAGAGAGTCCCACCTTGTGGAGCAATTCATAGATCCGCTCCGTGCGGGCCTTCCCCCGTGCCAACCCATGGATATCCAGCGGCTCGCCGATGATATCCCCCACAGTCATGCGCGGATTAAGGGAGGCGAACGGATCCTGGAAGATCATTTGCATCTTGCGCCGGTACGGCAAGACCTGTGCCGGTGGAAGTTTGTTGATATCCGTGCCCGCCACGATGGTCTCACCCGCAGTGGGCTCATAGAGGCGGAGAATGGTGCGGCCGACCGTGGTTTTGCCGCAACCGCTCTCGCCGACCAGACCCAGGGTCTCACCGGGGCTGATCGCAAAGGATACATCATCGACCGCTTTGAGCGTACCCTTTCTTCCACTCAAACCCGAGGTTGTCATGGAAAAGTACTTCTTGAGACCGCGCACTTCCAGCAATGGTTCGGCCATCACGCCGCACCTCCGTCCATCGGGCGTTGCACGGCGGGCGCGTTGGGATGCAAAAGCCAACACGCCGCCTGATGTCCCGTTTCCGCTTGGCATGAGACAAGTTCGGGACGCTCGGTCTCGCAGATGCGCATGGCGTATTGGCAGCGCGCCGCGAAAGCGCAACCCGGCGGAGGGGCAAGCAGATCCGGTGGCTGCCCCTTGATGGGAACCAAACGGCGCTTGGTCCGATCGTCAAGGCGCGGGACGGATTTAAGCAGACCCCACGTGTAGGGATGCCTGGCATGCTCGTAGATCTGCTCGACTGTGCCGCGCTCCACGATCCGGCCCGCGTACATTACGTAGACCTGCTTGGCGAGTCCCGCCACCACGCCAAGGTCATGGGTGATGAGGATAATCGCCATTTTAAGTTTTTCCTGTAGTTCTTTCATGAGTTCGATGATCTGCGCTTGAATGGTGACATCCAGCGCCGTGGTAGGCTCATCCGCAATGAGCAGCTTTGGACAGCAGGACAACGCCATGGCGATCATCACCCGCTGCCGCATACCGCCGCTGAATTGATGCGGATACTGCTTAACCCGTTGTTCCGGCGATGGGATCCCCACCATCTCCAGGAGTTCCACGGCGCGTTTCCGCGCCGCGGCGCCGCGCAACCCTTGATGGAGACGGATCGCTTCCACGATCTGCGTACGGATGGATAGCACCGGGTTTAGCGAGGTCATGGGATCCTGGAAGATCATGCCCATCTCATTGCCCCGGATCCTGCGGAGTTCTCGTTCGCGCAGGCTGGTAAGTTCCCGGCCGTCGAAATGCACCGATCCCGCCGTGGTCTTCCCGGGGGGGGCAATCAAACCCATCACGGATAAGGCGGTTACGCTCTTACCGCAGCCGGACTCGCCCACCAAGGCGATCGCTTCGCCGGCGTCGAGCGAGAAGCTAACGCCGTCGACGGCTTTGACCTCGCCGGCATAAGTGAAAAATGAGGTTTTCAAGTTGGAGACCGTTAAGAGTGCCATGCGTTAAAACCCCCTATCGCCGCATCCACGGGTCGAGTGCGTCCCGGAGACCGTCACCGAAGAAATTGAATGCCAGCATCGCGATGCAGATTGCAAATCCCGGGAAGAGCAACTGCCATGGATACGACCTCAGAGAATTGACCCCCTCACTGGCGAGAGCGCCCCAACTCGCCATGGGCGCCGCCACACCTAGGCCGATGAAGCTCAGAAAGGCTTCGGTGAAGATGGCCTGGGGGATGCTCAGGGTTACGGTGACTATGATCGGGCCGATGCTGTTTGGAATGAGATGCCGGAAAAGGATACGCCGTCTGCTCGCGCCGAGGGTCGTGGCGGCCATGACGTAATCCTGTTCCTTGAGGCTGAGGATCTGGCCGCGCACGATACGGGCCATGCTGATCCAATAAGTTGCGCCGATGGCGATCATCACGTTCTTCAGACCCGGCTTGAGGATTACCATCAGCAGGATGACCACGAGCACCAGCGGTATGCCGTAGAGGATATCAACGATGCGCATCATGATATTATCGGCCTTGCCGCCGAGATAACCCGAGAGGCCGCCGTAGATTACCCCGATGACGAGAATGATCAGGCTGGCGAAGATCCCTACGGCCAGAGAAATGCGCGCGCCGTAGAGAACCCTGACGAAGAGATCCCGGCCGAGATTATCCGTGCCGAACCAGTGCTTTAACGATGGAGGCTGATTGATCCCTTGCGCCGTCAAGTTCTGATCGGAGTACGAAAAGGCACAAAGATACGGTCCAATGGTGGCAAGCAAAAACAAGGCTACAATGATGGCCAGACCCACTACGGCCGTACGGTTTTGTTTCAAACGCCGCCAAGCGTCACGCCAATAGGTCGTGGCCGGCCGCGCGAAAGTGTACTCGCCTTCGGTCGTGCGGTTGACGGGTTGAAAGAGTTCCACCCCGGTTCCGGATTCCATACGCTCACTCCCTTCCGGAATCCGCGAAACGTATACGCGGATCGATCCATGCATAGGTCAGATCGACGACAAAGTTCAGCAACACGAGCAAAGCGCTATAAAAAACCGTCACGCCAAGAATGACAGTATAATCTCGATTATAGATGCTGGTCACGAAATACTGGCCCAGGCCGGGAATGGCGAAGATATTCTCCACCACGAAGCTGCCGGTCAGGACCGCGGCCAGCAAAGGACCGAGATAGGTCACGATCGGGATTAGGGAATTCTTCAAAGCGTGCCGGATGACGACCGCGAACCGGCTCAAACCTTTTGCACGCGCGGTGCGAATATAGTCTTGCTGCATGACCTCGACCATACTCGAGCGGGTGAGCCTGGAGATGAAAGCGGTGGGAAAACCGGTAAGGGCCAGCGACGGTAATACCACTTGCGATGGCTCTCCCCACATGGCGGCGGGGAACCATCTGAGCTTCAGGGCGAAGACCAGCATGAGGAGGCTAGCCAGGATAAAATTGGGCACCGAGACGAAGATGGTGGCCATGAGCATGGCCGCGCTATCCTGCCATTTGTTGCGGTAGAGGGCGGAGATAATACCGGCCGGGATGCCGATCAGCAAGGCGATGAACACGGCGCACAATCCCAGGACCGCCGAGACCGGAAAACCTTCGGCGATGATCTCGTTGACCGTGCGTCCTTCGTGGGCGAAGCTCGGACCCAAATCCCCGCGCAGGATATCCCGCATGTAGTCCAAATATTGCTTGGGCAAGGGGTCGCTCAAATGATAACGTGCCTCGATGTTCTTCATGATCGCCTCGGGCAGCTTCTTTTCCCTGGTAAAAGGGCCGCCGGGGATCAAATGCATAAAGATGAAAGTCACCGTGACGATCACCCAGAGAACCAGGATCATTGAGACAAATCGCCGCACCAAGAATCTTAGCATCCGGGTTCAACTCCTTGCCGTCATAGACAGGGAGGTATGCGCCGGAGCGCATACCTCCCACCGTAACTAGAGAGTGATTAATGCTTGAGCACATACGCCCACTTGAAGTCCACCAAACCGATGGCCGAGTGGGTGACGCCCTTGAGATAATCCGCCTGCAGGTAGGGCCGGGTGTAGAAGTAGATCGGCATGATCGGCATCTCGTCCATGAGGATCTTCTCCGCGTCATGCATTGCTTTGATGCGGATCTTCGGATCGCCGGTCGCTTTGGCCTGATCGATGTAGGCGTCGTATTGCTTGTTACCCCAGCCGGTATCGTTGTTGCCGCCGCCCGTGACCCACATATCCATAAAGGTCATGGCGTCGACATAGTCGCCGATCCAGCCGGCGCGCGCCACCTGATACTTCAATTCCGTCCTGTTCGTCAGGTAGACGCCCCATTCCTGGTTGGTCAGGGTGACATTGATGCCCAGGTTCTTCTTCCACATTTCCTGGATGGCCTCGGCGATGGCCTTATGCGCGTTGCTGGTGTTGTAGAGGATCTCGATCGTCGGGAAACCCTTGCCGTCCGGATAACCGGCATCAGCCAGGAGTTTCTTGGCCGTTTCCACGTCGTTGTCCTTGAAGAAGGCGACGCCGCCCATGGTGCGGAAGTCACCCTTCGCGCCCGGGACATCAGGTATGCCGAACGGCGTATACGCCATGGCGGGAATCTGTCCGGCCTTGGTGATGTTCTTGACGATGGCTTCGCGGTCGATGGCCAAGGTCAACGCCTTGCGGACCTTGACGTTATCCAGCGGCGGCTTGGTCACGTTGAACATATAGTAGTAAGTGCCAAGATACGGGGCTACCTTGAGCTGGCCCTCGGCGCGGAGACGATCGATCTCGGAGATGGGCACGGTGTCGGTCTGATCGATAACGCCGGTATCATACATGGTCAGCATGGTATTCTCGTTCGGCACCAGGGTGAAGCGGATCTTCTGGATCTTAACGCTGGCGGCGTCCCAATAATTATTGTTCTTGACCACATCGATATAGCTGTTGTGCTTCCAAGCCACCATCCGGAAAGGACCGTTGGAGACGAAAGTCTTGGGATCGTTGGCCCATTTGTCGCCGTACTTATCCACGACGCTCTTCTTGACCGGATACAGCGTGTGGAAGGAGCAGAGGGAAATGAAATAGCTGCAAGGCGCTTCGAGGTCGACCCTGAGCGTGGTGGCGTTGAGCGCTTTGACCCCGACGTCTTGGGCCTTGGCCTTGCCTTCGTTATAGGCTTGGCCGTTCTTGATGTAGTATAGCTGGTAGGCGTATTCCGACGCCAGTTCGGGCGAGAGCGCCCTCTTCCACGAGTACTCAAAGTCGTATGCGGTCAAAGCCTCACCAGTGCTCCACTTGGACGGACGCAGCGTAAAGGTGATGGTCTTCCCGTCCTTGGAAACCACCCAGGACTTGGCAATGCCGGGGATCGGCTGGTCGTTCTTGTCCAAACGGGTGAGGCCTTCGAAGAGCGCCAACTGCACATGGCCCTCGGGGACGCCGGTCGAACGGCTGGGATCCATGTACTGCGGCTCGGAGCCGGCGTTGAACCGCACGTACTGCTCAGCGGCGAGCACCGGGGCGGCGGTGGTGGCGGCCAACCCGGGAACGGCCAACGCCACGACGATCAGGACCACCGACAGGACTGCGAAAAACCTCTTATGCAACAATGCCACTCCCTTCCTACTTTTAGGCTAAAACCAAAACCTGCAACGGCTTATCCGCGGCTAGGCTTCCCCCCTTCCTCCGCCTCAAGCGGCCACTTAAAGGAGCCTTTCTCAACTGAACGATCCGCGTCACGCGGCCAGTTGATGGGATACCGCCCGTCCGGCTCCTGTATTGCCGGATCATACAATTAGACAGCGCCGGGCAAGTTCCTTCCTCTTGCGTGCAATGATGTAAGGCCATTTGTTGGGTGGAATCTCATTTAACCGCCTTGATCCGGTGGCAGGCCGCGAAATGGTTGTCGCCCACGGCAAGCAACGCCGGTTCCCTTTCCCGGCACTCGTCACCGGCCGACGCACAGCGGGTGTGGAAACGGCAGCCCGGCGGCGGGTTCAGAGGGCTCGGCACATCGCCCTCCAGCAGCGTTCGTACCCGTTTCAACTCCGGATTCGGCACGGGGATCGCCGATAACAACGCTCTGGTATACGGATGCAGCGGGTTGTCATACAGCGTGTTCTTGGCGGCCAATTCCACGATCTTCCCCAGGTACATCACGGCCACCCGGTCGCTGATGTGTCTGACCACCGCTAGGTCGTGCGCGATAAAGAGGTAGGTCAACCCGAACTCGCGCTGGAGATCCTGGAGCAGGTTGATGACCTGCGCTTGAATCGAGACATCCAAGGCGGAGACGGGCTCATCGCAGACGATGAGCTTGGGGTTGAGGGCCAGGGCTCTGGCGACGCCGATCCGTTGGCGCTGGCCGCCGCTGAATTCATGCGGATAGCGTCTGGCGTGTTGCGGATCGAGGCCGACGGTCTCGAGCAGCCGCGCGACGCGGTTTTTTAGCTCCTTACCCTGGCTCAACCGGTGAAAGGCGATCGGCTCCCCGATGATCTCGCCCACCGTCATGCGGGGGTTCAGCGAGGCGAAGGGGTCCTGGAAGACGATCTGCATATGACGCCGCAACTCACGCATGGCGCTGTTGTCCAAGGCCATGATGTTCCGTCCTTCGAAGAAAACCTCGCCGCTCGTGGTCGGAATGAGCCGTAAAACCAAGCGTCCCGTGGTGGACTTGCCGCACCCGCTCTCTCCGACCAGCCCCAGCGTCTCGCCGGGGTATATCCCGAATGAGATCCCGTCCACGGCTTTGATCGAACCCACGGTATGGTTGAAGACGATGCCCGACTTGACCGGGAAGTGCTTCTTGAGGTCTCTTACCTCGACTAGGTACTCGGAACGTTCCGCGGCCCGCGGTTGCGCCACTGCATCCACCCCCTTTAGTAAAGCCAGCACCGGACGATATGCCCGGAACCGACGGTCCTCGCCTCGGGCTCAACTGTCCGGCAGCGTTCGTTGGCTTGCTCACACCGGGGGTGAAACCGGCAACCGCTCGGCATATGGAGCGGGTTGGGCACCGCGCCCGGGATTACCCTGAGCCGTTCCACGACGCGGTCCGCCTTGGGAATCGAGGCCAGAAGACCCTGGGCATACGGGTGGGAGGGATTGCGGTAGAGCTCTTTGACCTCGGCCTCCTCGACAATCTTGCCCGCGTACATGACGGTCACCTTTTCCACTAATTCAGCCACAACCCCGAGGTCGTGCGTGATGAGGATTACCGCCATGCCGAACTCGGATTGCAGCCGGCGGAGCAGATCGAGGATCTGCGCCTGGATGGTGACGTCCAGCGCGGTGGTGGGTTCATCCGCGATCAATAGCTTGGGGTTGCAGGAGAGCGCCATGGCGATCATGACCCGCTGCCGCATGCCGCCCGATAACTGGTGCGGATAATCGTCAATGCGCTTCTCGGCGTCCGGTATGCGCACGAGTCTGAGCATCTCCACGGCCCGCGCGCGCGCGGCGGTCTTGCCGAGTTTGAGGTGCAGCATGAGCGCCTCGGCGATCTGGTCGCCCACCGTAAAGACCGGGTTGAGCGAGGTCATGGGTTCCTGGAAGATCATCGAGATCTCATTGCCGCGGATCCGGCGCAGTTCCGCTTGATTCATGCGCGCCAGATCGTCGTTCTCGAAGATGATCTCACCGTGCACGATCTTCCCCGGCGGCCAGGGGATGAGACCCATGGTCGCCAGCATGGTCACGCTCTTGCCGCAACCGGACTCGCCCACCAGGGCAACCATCTGCCCTTTGCTAACCGAGATGTCGACCCCGTCCACGGCCGGCACGATGCCGTCCTGGGTATAGAAGTGCGTTTTGAGATCCTTGATCTCCAGCAAGGGTGCGCTCAACTCTCCACACCACGTTCCGTCATTTAGTGTTTTTGAGCCGTGGATCCAGCGCGTCGCGGAGTCCATCCCCGATCAAGTTCACGCAAAACACCGTGACGAAGATCATCAGACCGGGGAAAAACGCCAGCCACCAAGCGTCATACATGATGTCCTGCGCATTGTGGAGCATATTGCCCCAGGATGCCGTGGGCGGCTGCACGCCGAGACCCAGGTAACTGAGGGCCGACTCATAGAGAATCGAGTATGCGACTGCGAGGGTGCCCGCCACGATCACCGGCGAAAGTACATTGGGGAGGATGTAGCGTCGAATGATATGCCAGTTGGAGAGGCCCAGCGCCCGCGCGGCCTCGACGTAATCCTGCTGCTTGATGGCGAGAATTTGGCCGCGGACCAGACGGGAGGTGCTCATCCAGCCGGTCACGCCGATGACCATAATGACGTGCCAGACGCTGGTCTTTAGTATATACGCCGAGATGATGATGACCAGGAAGATTGTGGGAAGGCACATCAGACCGTCGACGATCCGCATCAGGACCGCATCAGTTTTGCCGCCGTAATAGCCCGCGATCGCGCCGATCGTGGTGCCGATTGTTACGGCGACGAGGGCGGAGAAGATGCCCACCATGAGCGAGACGCGCGCGCCGAAGAGAAGGCGGGAGAGCACCTCGCGCCCCAGTTCATCGGTGCCGAGCAGGAAACCTTCGCTCCCGGGCGGCAGTTTCATCGCCAAGAGTCTGATTTTGTTGGGATCATGGGCGATGGCCGGGGCAAAAACCGCCGCCAGGGTGATCACCGCCAGCACGAAGGCGCCCACGATCGCCATCCGGTTCTTGAGAAAAGCCCGGACAAAATCATAGAATAAACCGTGGACCTTCTCCTCCGCCAGGGCTTTTGTATCATAGCCGGCACTCGCGGGCCGACGTTCGGTTTGGGTAAGGGACATTATTCTCTCACCTGCCATGGATTTGCGACCTCACCGGGCAACGTCACCCCAAGTCTAGAGGCGCCGCCATTAGATTGGCGGGCTGAGGGACGCTGCGCGTGTCGGATCGTCAAAGACAGCACAACAAAGCATTAAGATCCAAGCCCGGCACGATCGACAAGCCCCAGTTCATTTTCGGACCAGCCTCCCCCCGGCGTGCCTCCGGGACAGAAAATCCGCGCCCGTTCCCCGAGCGACGAGCGACCAGCGACGAGCGGCGTTTCTATTTAGGACCCGGTCAATCGTAACGTATCCGGGGATCTAGGAAGGCATAGGTGATATCGGCCAGGAGATTGCCGGCGATCACCAGCACGGCGGTGATCATAACAATGCCCATGACGATCGGATAATTACGCGCCATGACGGCGGTGAACAAAAGGCGCC
>JBLNCE010000040.1:0-6919 GCA_050260415.1 Bacteroidota bacterium
CGCGGGCTTACGGGATCATGAAAGAAGCGGCCGAGTTCTTCCTCGATTTTCTGATCGAGGACGGCCGGGGCCGCCTGGTGACGTGCCCCTCGGTCTCGCCCGAGAACACCTACATCCTGCCGGACGGCGAGCGGGGGTGCCTCTGCGCGGGACCGTCCATGGACAGCCAGATCATCCACTCCCTCTTCGCCCGCTGCCGGCAGGCCGCGGGGATCCTGGGAATCGACTCCGATTTCTGCCAACGGCTGGCCGCGGCGCAAGAGAGAATTCCCCGTCCGGAGATCGGCAGGCACGGCCAGATCATGGAGTGGGCCGAGGACTACGAGGAAGCGGAACCGGGCCACCGGCACATCTCCCAGCTTTTCGCCCTGCACCCGGGGAATCTCATCACCGCGCGCGGCACCCCGGAACTGGCCGCGGCGGCAAGGAGAACCCTGGAACGCAGGCTGGCGCACGGCGGCGGGCACACCGGCTGGAGCCGGGCCTGGATCGTCAATCTCTGGGCGCGCTTGGAGGATGGGGAACAGGCCCACCGAAACCTGCTGGAGTTGCTGCGCCGTTCCACGCTGCCCAACCTCTTCGACGATCATCCGCCCTTTCAGATCGATGGCAACTTCGGCGCCGCCGCCGGCATCCTGGAGATGCTGCTGCAGAGCCACGCCGGCGAGATCTGCCTCTTGCCCGCCCTGCCAAGGGCCTGGCCGTGCGGCCGGCTCACGGGCGCCAGGGCTCGCGGCGGGCTCGAGGTGGATATCGAATGGCGCGAAGGCAGGCTTGCGCGGGCGGTATTGCGTTCCCTCCGCGGCGGGACGCACATCGTCAGGTACGGCGAGGCAACGGCGGAGATCAAGCTGAAGGCGGGAGGGGAGATCGTGTTGGATGAGCTACTATGCCGGCATGAGAATCTGGAATGAGCAAATCCCGCGTGATTCCCGGTTCCTCCCAAAACCCGGCCACCAGATATTGAACTGCCCGGCGTTTTTCCGGACGTTACCAGTCTGGATTCCAGGCGCGTCCGTTGAGATCGATCTGGGTACGTTTTTGACGCAAGGATGGTGGCCTTAGGGATGAAAAAGATACGGGCCTTCCTGATCTTTCTCGCTCTGGGGGCTTGCCTGGTCTTCACCAACCCGGACAAGGCCGGTTTCGTATCCTGGACCGAAAAGCGCCTGGCCGGCCAGTCCGGGAACGTTATGGCCGAGGCCGGCGCGGCTCTGGCCGCCCCGGCAATCGGCGCGGCGACGACGGTGCGGGACTACAAGGTATGCTCCATCTTCGAGACGGACGTGTTTGGGAAAAAGCAGGTTGCCATCGGCATTCTGGGCGGGTTCATCAGAATTCGGTAGGAGCGCCGGAGGTCGGCACGATGTTGGGCGCGGAGAGGATCTCTTTCCGCTCCGTGGCGCCGCAAGCTTTGCAGATCAGCCCCTCCGGGCCGGCGTCCATCTTCCGAAAGGCCTCGGTCTACGCACCGCCGGAGTAACAATCCGTGACACCCCGGGAGGGCATCTGCAGACCCTCCCGCTTGCGCTTGCAGGAGTAGCAGAGGGATTAATGCTTCCTTCTTATTCAACAATAATCATGTTGGATGGAAGTGGAAATCGGGAAGGGGGAGATTTGTGGGAGCATTACGGGCATAATACGGTCATACCATGAACTCCTTAGAAAGAATACTGGTAAAGTATGGATTTATCGCCATCATACGGGGTGATTCGTTGAAAGATCGGGTCATACAGGGATTTATCGCAGGAATTGTTGGGTGGTTGCCAACATTTATCTTTTCAATGACAGTGTATACCGGATTCCATCTGACAAGGATCCGTTTTATGGATTTTGGAGGAGTATTGGCATTTAGCCACAGACCTCACGGATTTGTCGAGGCGTTGTTTTCAGAATCTATTGTTCTTTTCCATATGGCTGGCTTAGGCATACTTTATGCTATGGTAATGAATGTTATTGCCAACCCTCATCCGCTTCTAAAAGGCGGGATCTTCGGTGGCCTTAGCTGGTTTATAATTTATACTGTTGTTAATGTCTTTAGGGTGAAGGGTATTTATGGAGTCACTGATTTTGAAACCGCAGTTCTTAATCTCATCGGTTCTATAATTTGGGGAATTACACTGGGCGGAGCTTTCTCGTTCCTAACTCAAAAACATGGGGAAGAATAGTATTGAGGGAAGAGAAAAAAGAAAATGAATAAGAAAGAAACAAATTTCATTCAAGATCGATATACACAAGGGCTGATAGCCGGCACGATAGGATGGGTACCCGAGATAATCTTCACCTGGATAATGTTTGGATTACATCTTGGCAAGTTCCGTTATTCGGATATTGCGGGAGTATTGGCATGGGGCTTTAGACCCAAAGGATTATTAGAAGAGTTGTTCGCCGAATTTATCATGTTCGCTTTGTTGTCAACGTTGGGCGGTATCTTTGCGATGCTGGTTAAGGTCATTTCGAGCCGGAATCTCCGCATCAAAGGCGCCATCTACGGCGGTGCGGCGTGGTTCGTTATCTATACAGTTATTAATTTATTTAAGGTAAAAGGTATCTTCGGGAAGGTTGATTTTAGCACCGCCGTTTTCAATATGGCGGGTGCCATAATCTGGGGAGTAGTGATGGCCTGGGCGCTCTTGTTGCTTAATAAAAAGTATGGCGTCGAGAATTGAGGGCTCCACGTTGTGGGTGACCGGGTGGGTCACGAGCTTGTCCCAACCCCTGTCTGCACTGGATCGCGGCAGGAGCATAGAGGAAGCGAATATTAGGCCCTCGTGGTCATAAACCGCCTTCCGTCCCGCCGGCAGATCTCCTTGACCAGATTCCGCCCCATCACCGCCACGGTGGAGAGGCCGACGGTTGCGCCGGCCCATTGGCCGACCATCGTGGAAGCTCCCCAGCCCCGGCAGGGTCTTGGAGATGCCGCCGCCCAGGAGGCCATCCCGCCAGGACGAGGGATAGGCCTGGAGCCCCCGCCAGGGTGGAGAGGACCTTTTTCAACCTCGCGGCGGCGCTTAACAACTCCCACGCAATCCCCCGAGGATGTATTCTATGTTCTGTCGTTCAATCCGGCGGCTCGGCGCACCACGACCGGATGTACTCCTCCCGCTCCCGCTCGGACGTGGTCCATTCCGCGTAGAGCGCGGCCCCGGCCTTGCGCCGCTCCGCCGCGGGCAGAGAAGCCAGGCCGATCTTCATGCCCCGCAAGGCGGTCGCGATCGACTCGACGGGGGGAAGATGGCTCGCCGTACACTCGTCGTAAGTGGGCACCCCGATTAGGAGGCCTTCCACGCCGTTGCGCACCGACCACCGGGTGATCCAGGCGACGAGAAAGCCATAGAGCGAAGGCAGCCAAAGAGCCGAGTCGTAGGTCATGACCGCCACTTGATCCGAGGCTGCCGCCACCCGGAGGTAATAATCCCGCCGCCAATACCCCGGGTATCTGGCGAAACGCCGCGCAAGCCACTCCACTCCGGGCAGCGGCTCCGGCCGGCAGGCCGCCACCGCGAGGAGCTTGGCTCGTTCTGCCGTCAAGGCCCGGGTTTCCCCGAGCAGAGCCAGGAAGGAGGGATCGCCGCTGTAGATCGGCTCAATATCGTAGTGAATGCCGTCGAATCCCATATCCAGGAAGGTCTCGGCCGTTGCCACCAACGCCCGTCGTACCTCGGGGGAGTCCAGGTCGAGCGGCCCGCCGGCCCGCGCCTCGACCTGGCCCAGCCAGGCGTGGAGGCGGAGATTAGGGGCGTGCCGGCGCATCTGCATGAGGAGCCTGGACGCGTGGGCGATCCTCTCCGGCGCGACCGTGCCCGCGGCCGTCAGTGGTCCGGCGTGGAAGTAGCCGTCGGCGATTCGCATCTCCTCGAGCAGCGCCGCCAGGTCCCGGTACGACTCCTCCTCGTGCCATTCGCCCACCCAGGCGTGGCGGAGCCAGATCGCGTTGCCGCCGGTCGAGCGTACATGGCCGGCGCCGGCCGCCAGCAGCCTGAAGCCGATCTCGCAGACGGCGAGGCAGGAGACGATGATCAGGGGTGCGATCGTTAAGACCTTCTTTGTCCGCATCTTGCACCTCGACCGATTCGACCTAGCTTTTCTCCAGATATCGCCCTTGTCCTCTACCTGCCGTATCGGAAGGCAAATGGACTGAAACATTCGGGGCCTTTGGCGTTGCCGCCAAACAATGTGCCCCTGGTAATAATACTGGCGGGAGCCTTGTTCCGCGGTGGACTGTCTCGAGGCCGCGGGCTGCCAAAATCTGCGATACAAAGCGCTGAAGAGAGGCTCAAGGAATAGGATGGCGGCCAAGGGCACACCGCCCACGGGAGGGAGCGAATGTTAGGCCCTCGTGGTCATAAACCGCCTTCCGTCCCGCCGGCAGATCTCCTTGACCAGATTCCGCCCCATCACCGCCACGGTGGAGAGGCCGACGGTTGCGCCGGCCCATTGGCCGACCATGTGGAAGCTCCCCAGCCCCGGCAGGGTCTTGGAGATGCCGCCGCCCAGGAGACCATCCCGCCAGGACGAGGCATAGGCCTGGAGCCCCCGCCAGTTGCCGGTGAAACGCTCGGTGGTCAGGGGCGTGGCGACGTCGATCACCTCGACCTGTTCTCTTATCCCAGGGAAGCGCCGATCGAGCGCGTCGATGACCGCCGCGGCAACGCGCGCCTTCTCCGCGTCATACTCGGCCCGGCTCTTGTTCATGAGGCCGCGCCAGTAATCGTAGGTCGTCTCCAGCATCACCTTGAGGGCGGTCTTGCCGGCGGGAGCGAAACCGGGTTCGAAGGCGTAGATCTCGAGATCCAGCCGATCCCGCGCCTCGCCGGCGACGACCACCGGCTCGTCCAGGAGGAGGACCATGGCATGCGGCTCGCGGGAGAGATCGCGGTTCAGGCCCAGGCCGACCTGGAGGCTCATGGGGGAACGTTCCGGGGGCTTGGCGTAGTATTTCCGGATCTTGTCATTGAGGTATCTGCCCTCCAGCATCTCGAAGATGGTGGCGTGACCGTCGGCGGCCGAGATTACCAGTCCGGCGCGGTGCTCGGATCCATCGGCCAGCCGGACGCCGACGGCTCGGCCGTTTTCAACCAGGATCCGCTCGACCTTGGCCCGGTAGCGGATCTCGCCGCCCAATTCCTTGTAGCGGCGTTCGAGGGCCCGGGCCAGGGCCAAGGAACCGCCCTCGACCCAGCCTAGATCGCCCCGCTGCATGCCGGCCAGGAAGGCCAGACTGATCGCGACGGGCGCCTCCTGCAGATCGTACTGCACGCAGGGAAAAGCCCGGCGGAGAAACGGGTCCCGGAAACGGGCGCCGAAGTCCTTCAGCGTGAGCCTCATCCACTTCATCATGGCCGGGACGTTCGGCAGCAGCCGGAACATGTCCCCGGGGCCGGCCATGAGCATGCCCATTAGATCGAAGCGGGTGAAGCGGCGCGCGGCGCGGATATAGTCCTCGATCGGCCCGGCGTCGGCGGGGGAGAGTTTCTTGAGGTGCCGCTCCAGCCGATCGAGATCGGTATAGAACGTCAGGGCGCGGCCGTGGGAGTCCTCGATGCGGGTAAACTCCGCGTGACTCATGGTCTTCCAGCCGGGGGCGGCGCCGAGTTCCTCCCAGACCCGGTAGAGCCTTGAGGCGGGAGCGGTGCCGGCCAGGTTGTGCAGGCTGCCGTCGAAGACGTAACCCTGGCGCGTCCAGGAGGTGCACATCCCGCCGGGCAGGTTGTGCATCTCGAAGATCTCAGTCTGATAACCGTTCATCCGGGCATAGCAGCCGGTGGACAGGCCGGCCAGACCCGCGCCGATGATGGCGATGGAATTGGGCATGGGGCGAACCTCCTCGTTTTCGTTACTGTTATTCACGCCTCGTCTCCAAGGCGGCGCAGCGGAACTCCATCACCGGCGCGAAGCAGGGGACGGCCCCCTGTCAAAGACCGCGATGGGCAACGAGTCTTACCCGGAGGGGCTCTACTGGATGCTCGCGCTCCGGAGCGATTATGGCCCGATACCCATCCAAATCATGGGAAACGGCGCGACCTATCCGGACAAGGTCGGTCCGGATGGCAAGATTGACGACCAGTACCGCCTGGAGTAACTGTGTGCGCACATCAACGCGCGTACCTGGCGATCGCGGACGGTGTCGATCTGCGCGATTTCATGGTCCGGAGCCTGATGGACAACTTCGAGTGGGCCCAAGGGTACGATATAACATTCACTTACTAGAGAACTATTCCGTCGACCAAAAGTTGCAATGTGGTACTATTATGACCATCATCATCCAACGGCGGGGTGTTGCCATGCACAAGTGCCGCCTGTGCAGCCAACGAAGCGGTAATAGAGATACCCCGCGATCCCACCCAGGAGCGGGAAGAGCAGAATCCCGTGACCGGAACCAAGGTTCCTGGACCTCCTAATGATGGGGTCAAGGTGCACGTCGTCATCCATGACTCCTGTGAGGGAACGTTCCGCGCCATTCCATGGCGCTCCAATACACCGCTGGGCTTCGAAGCCGACGGCAGGCCGCATCCCAGGGGCCACGATGGCCTCGGGGCCGCGACTGCCAGGGATGGCACAAAGCGAGCCCAGGCCTATGCCGCGTGGCTCGACATCTATGTCTGCGCCGGGGGTTGCTTGGATGATTGCTTAAGGTGCTCTGGGGCTATAGACATAAGCTCTATTACTGCCGTCAGTACTGCCCGCCTTGTTACCGCTGTTTGATGGATGTGTAGGATCAGCCATACTACAGAACAGAGCCAAAAGAAAAAGCCCCCGGCCTTCGGCTGAGGGCTTCCCAGATCCATCCGTCATTGAATTAAGTATTCTTCTTGGTTTCCAAAAGCGAGTTCAACTGCTCCAGGAATCCCCCGCCGACAACGGAGATGCTCCCGATCTTCTCGCAGATCCGCTCCAGGAACTCCAGTTCCTTCAGGCG
>JBLNCE010000041.1:0-18096 GCA_050260415.1 Bacteroidota bacterium
AACGTTTGGTGCGCCTATTCAGACTGGGGAGGTTCACGGTCTTTCTTGACCGGGATTCTCGCAAGCTCCTCATCGGCGACCATCACGGCCGGATCAAAAGACTTTTCGGCGGGCGCCGGCATATGGGGAAAATACGCCCGGGTGGCTGAGAACGACCTCTCTACACAGAGATCATGGCAGCGGATCCCCGCAGAGCCGGAGTGTTATCATCCATCTCCGTCCGCTTCCACCCGTTTGACCCGCGGCTTTCCCCGCCGGTTCACCTTGCCGAGCATCGCCGCCCTGGCGGCCGCCTTGCGCGCGGCAAAGGCTTCTTCCCTTTGCAGCCGCGCATAACTCTCCAGCCTTTCCGGCGCCAGGACGCCCTCCTCGATCGCCGCGCGAACCGCGCAGCCAGGTTCGCGACCGTGCCGGCAATTACGAAAGCGGCAGTTGCGCGCCCATGCCTCGACCTCGGTAAAGGCGGCCGCCAAGCCGTCTTGGGCTTCCAGGATGCCCAGTTCCCGCATGCCGGGCGTATCGATGAGCAGGCCGCCGCCGGGCAGGACGATCAGTTCACGGTACGTGGTCGTATGGCGTCCCCGGCTGTCCGAAACACGCACTTCCTGCACAGTCTGGCGCTCCCAACCCAGCAACACGTTGACGAGGCTGGATTTGCCCACACCCGAGGAGCCCAGCAAGACTCCGGTCACTCCGGCCGTGAAGTATTCCCGAAGCCGATCGATCCCGCGGCCGTCATAGCTGCTAACCGCCAAGAGTTCCGCGCCCGCGGCAACCGATGCGGCGTGCCTGATCCGCGCCTCCGGATCGGGACAGAGATCAGCCTTGGTGAGGACGACCACCGGCAAGGCGCCGCTCTCCCAGGCGACGACCAGGTACCGTTCCAGGCGGCGCAGGTTGAAATCCCCGTCGAGCCCCATACAGAGGAAGACCCGGTCGATATTGGCCGCCACGATCTGCTCCTCGCTCGTGTCACCGGCCGCCTTGCGCGTAAAGCGGCTTGTCCGGGGGAGAATGCCGTGGATGACGGTCATCTTTTCACCCTGGGAACGGGGGACGATCACCCAATCGCCGACGGCAGGGTAGTCCTCACGGCCACCGGCGTGATGTATCAGCTTACCGGCCACGGCGGCTTGGATCTCGCCGTGCTCGGTATAGAGGGTATACTGTCCGCGCTGTTCGACCGCGACCCGGCCGGCCTGGTAATGCTGCGCGTAGGGGGCCAAAAACTCATCCAGGGAGGGCCGCCAACCGAGTTGCCAAAGGGAATACCCACGCTCCGCATTGGTGGTGGAGGAGTGCTCGTCAGTCATACGTTACACGCTCCTTAGGGACATAAAAATACCCGCGGATTGGGGCTCCACGGGTCGAGGGCGTGTTCAGCGAAGCTGACGAGACCGAGAGTCAGCCCGGAGACCGCGGGAGCCTGCCAGACAATGTTGGATGCCAAGCACAAACGGAAACACGCAACAGCATCAGACATCACTCCCTTCGTCGGCCATGAATCTCAAGCTCATCATATCAATGGAGATCGTGCGGGGGTAGGGGGCGGGATGCTTCGGACTCATTTTTTCCGCCGGCCGCCGTCAGCTCATAATGAGCCCTCGTGAGACCGGGGCTCACGTCCGGTAATCCATCGGTCGCGCAATCGCTTCTCCAGCCGCTTTGCCGGCGGATCTTTGCGCAGAGATACAACCCCAGGTCCAGCGCGGCCGTAACCCCCCCGGCGGTAATGACCTCACCTTCGTCAACGCCGCGCAGATCTCCCAGGAATATTCGGGTCTAGACCCCATGGTCCTGAGGCGCGTCAACGGATCGTAGACGCCGATGAAGTCCAACGCGGTCATGCCGTCAAAAATCATGAAGGCAGTCTTCATCTTGGTTCCTTCAAGATTGACCAAAGATTAACATAAATTATCATCTCGCATCAATAATACCCTATTTCAATATACCACCTTATTCAATGGATACTCCACGATCCCCTCGGCACCGGCTTTTTTGAGCTGCGGAATGATGTCCCGCACCGTGCGTTCGTCGATGATGGTCTCCAGCGCGACCCAGTCCGGATCCGAGAGCTGACTGATGGTCGGACGGCGGAGGGCGGTGAGGATCTCGAGGATCGTACCCACTTGTGCGCAGGGAACGTTCATCTTCAAGCCCACTTTATCCTCGGCCGCCAGGGCGCCGACCAGAAGGAGCGCGATGTTTTCCAGCTTCTCGCGTTTCCACGGATCCTCCCAGGCCGCCCGGTTGGCGAGCAGGCAATTCTTGACTTCGAGCACGGTGTCGATCACCCGCAGATTGTTGGCCCGGAGCGAACTGCCAGTCTCCGTAATCTCCACGATGGCGTCGGCCAGGACCGGCGGTTTGACCTCGGTCGCGCCCCAGGAGAACTGCACTTCCACCGGGATACCGCGCTCCTTAAAAAACGCGCCGGTCACGTTGACGAGTTCGGTGGCGATGCGTTTACCGCGTAGATCCTCCGGCCGTCGGAAGGGTGAATCGTTGGGCACGGCCAAGACCCAGCGGCAGGGATTAAGGGTCTGTTTTGAATAGACCAGATCGGCCACGGTGATTAGTTGCACCCCGCTATCGAGCAGCCAGTCGTTGCCGGTGATCCCCGCGTCCAGCACGCCCTGCTCGACGTAACGCGATACCTCCTGCGCCCGGATGAGCATCGCCTCGAGTTCGGGATCGTCGATCCGGGGGTAGTAAGAGCGCTCCGAGACGGTGATGTTGTACCCGGCTTTGCCGAACAGGCGCACGGTCTGTTCCTGCAGGCTGCCTTTGGGCAGGGCGAGTTTGAGTTTTGCCATGTTAGTGCCTCCGGTTTTCAATCGTTTTCGTGTTTTCGTGCGTCTTGCGCCCCGTATTTTTATGGTAAAGACCTACGCGGCGGGTCGGCCAAGTCCTTCTGCCGGAGCAGACGGGTGAGGATTTCCTGATCCGGGTCGACGATGACCGTCTGGAAACGGTCGTAGTTGACGAGGCCCGGATGGCCGCCGGGCCGTTTCCGGACGTGCCGGCGCTGGGTATAGTCCACCGGCACCTTGGTGCCCCGGCGTGCCTGGCTGTAATAGACGGCCAGGTTAGCCGCGTCGATTAGGGTCGCGTCGGAGACGCCGGCCGCTTTACCTTGCTTGATGATCACGTGCGCCCCTGGGATCTGGCGGGTATGCAGCCAGGTATCGGCCGGTTCGGCAACGCCGAAGGTAAGGTGCTCGTTCTGCCGGTTATTGCGTCCCACCAGGATCTCCACGCCTTCCAGGGAGACGTAACGGCGCGGCCCCGACTGCTTGACCGCCGCCGTCTTGGCTTTAGGCAGGAGGCCCTCCGCCGCCATTTCCGCCGCAATCTCTGCTAATTCGGACTCCGTCTCGGCCGCGGCCAGCGAGTAAGCTAGCTGATCGAGGTAGTGCAGTGTATCCTCGGTTCTGGCCAGTTGCGCCGCGATGGCCATCTGTCCGCGCTTGGCCCGCTGGTACCGGCGGAAATACGCCTGGGCATTGGCGCTCGGTGAGAGGGCGCGGTCGAGGTCGACCACGATCTTTCGATTCGGATCGAGAAACGACGCCAGTTCCACCGCATCGGCCCCGCGGGGGACCAGATGCAGATTCGCCAGGAGCAGATCGCCGTATTCCCGGAATACATCGGCCTGGCCGGCTGCGGCCGCTTCTTCCAGTTGTTTCTGGTATTTTCGCCGGGCGCGGGCTTGGTCCGCGCGAACCTTGGCGAGGAGTTCGTTGCGCCGCCGCGCCACCCTTTCGCCGGCCGCGATCCGCATGTAGATCCGTCCCGCCTCCGCCGCGGGCTCCCGTATCGGTACCTGTGCATGCCCAGCGGCACAGGGGTTCGGGAAGGCGGATATCTCGACGGCGCGGCCGTCCGGATCGAAAATGGCCTGGGCGGCGAGATCGCCGCTCCGCACCCGTCCCGCTAAGCGGGCCAAAGCGGTCCAAAGGGCGGCAACCTCAGGCTCCGATAGATCGCACGCCAAGCGCCCGGAGGCGAGCCCGGCCTGGTCGAGCAGGCCGGCCACGGTCGTGGGGGCAAGCCCCAACAGCTTTTCTTGGAGTATCTTCGCCACCGTGGTGCGCGGCGGAGCATAGGCGAGCAGATTTCTGAACGTGCCTTCGGCGATGGTTTCCGGGTTCAGGCGATTGCCGGCCGGCGGCGCTTGGTAGGGTATGCCGGGTAAGAGCGGCCGGGCGCTCTCTTCCGGGGTCCGCCAGAGCGCATCGAGGATCATCCCATCGGGGTCGACGAGCACCGCGTTGCCGCGGCGGCCCATCAATTCGAGGTGGAGGGTGCGCTCACTCAGTCCCGTCAGTTCATCATAGTGCTCCACGCCGAGGCTCACCAGCCGTTCGTAAGGAGGCTGCGTCAGGCGCAGAATTCGCCCGCCGGCCAGATACTTGCGGAGTAGCATGCAGAAGGCCGGCGGGTTGGCGGGATTGCCGGGCAAGGAGTCGGCCAGTCCCAGCCAAGGACAGGGTGTGTCCGCGGAAAAGTAGAGCCGGTATTGCTCCGCACCCTTGCGTAGCAAGAAAAGAAGGTCGCCCCGCCCAGGCTGGAAGATGCGCTCGCACCGCGCCTGGATGATCTTTGTCTCCAGGTCCTGGCGGATGGCGGCGAGTGAGAGAGCGTCAAGGGGCATCGGCGTGCGCACCTCCGGCCCGCAGTTACAAAGAAGTATATCATGCTTTTTTTGGCAGCGTCAACATTTTCCGGGCGGCCGACGTCTATATCATCAGTCGTTATGCCGGCCCGAGCTACATGGGTCGATCTTCCGGGCAGGAACGGGGAACAGGATGGCGAACGTAGGACTCGATCCCTGCCGGTCAAAGCTTCGAATTCTTGGTGGAGCGTGACATCCTATGCGCCGCTGGATGGTTCTTATCCTGCTCATCGCCGCCGTATTCGGCCTGGCCGCCATGGCCTTGGCCAGCTGGCCGTGGGAGGAGGAAGCACCATAGGTCCCATGGGTGGCATCTGGAACTGGCTGGGCCTCGGGTACAATGAACGGGCCTTGGCTGAAGCGCAGCGTATCGTCAGGTTGAGGCCGGCCGATACCGAGGCGCATCTCATTCTCGCCCTCCTCTTGCAGGAACGGGGCGACGGTAACCGGGCCGAAAAGGAGTTCCGTCTCGCCTTTCCGTGCAGTGAAGACCGTCCGTACCTGCTGACTTCTCTCGGCCAGGTTGCCCTGGCGCGGGCCGAATGGAAGACAGCGGCCGGATATTTCCGCGAGGCCCTGGCAAAAACGCCTGATCTTGCCCAGGCTAGTTACGGCCTGGCTCAGGCCATGGCCGGGGCGGGAGACAAACGCGCCGCCATCGGCGTCCTGCAGCGGTTGACAAAGGATTGCCCGGCCTGGCCGGCGGCATTCCTCTTGCTCGGCGACCTCATGGCGGCAAACGGCGCTAAATTGGCCGATATCGCGGCCGTCTACGAGCGCGCCGGCGCGAGCAATCCCTCCGATGTCGAACTGCGCCTGCGTTGGGCCCGCCTGCTGCAGCAGCTCGGGCAGAAGGATAAGGCCCGCGAGGTATATGCTAACGTCCTCATGCTGGAGCCTGAGAACGAGGAGGCGCGCAAGGCGCTCGGCGGCGATTAGGCCATCCGCTCTAGGCGGAGGTAGGAATCGGGGCCTCTTTATCTCCCGCGGAGGCGCAAAGACGCAGAGTACCACAACCTGTAGGATCTAGATACCCTTTCAGACATGCCGCGCGGCTTGCCGCGCGGCATGTCTTTTCATGCCCGGGCATAGGTATGATCTGCGACGCGGAAGCCTCGTCCGTAGGATTGCTTGCGGAACTCGGGAGGGACCGACTTGCCTAATTGGTGGCAAATGGATGCAGCCAAGGTCGCCGCCTGGCTCGGCGTGGACCCGAACCAGGGTCTATCCTTTGCCGAGGCTGGACGCCGCCTGCGGGAGAAGGGCGAGAACAGCCTGCATAAACCCCAGCGGTTGTCAGTCTTGGCGGTTCTCATCGCCCAGTTCAAGGACTTCATGGTCCTGGTGCTTCTCGGGGCGGCGGCTGTTTCCGGAATCTTGCATGAATACGCCGATGCCATGACGATTCTGGCCATTGTCCTGCTCAACGCGGTCTTGGGTTTCTACCAGGAGTACCGGGCCGAGCGATCCCTCTTGGCTTTGCAGGCTCTATCGGCGCCGCAGGCCCGCGTGCGCCGCGAGGGACGGACCGCGATCGTTCCCGCCCGAGAGGTAGTCCCCGGCGATCTGCTGCTGCTCGAAGCGGGCGACAGAGTGGCGGCCGACGCCAGGCTCAGCCAAGCCACCGCCCTGGCCGCGGCGGAAGCGGCCTTGACCGGCGAATCGGTACCGGTCGCAAAATCCTGCGCGGTATTGGGACGGGAGGACCTCCCGCTCGGCGACCGTACCAACATGGTGTTCGGCGGCACGAATATCGTCGCGGGCAGGGGCGAGGCGATCGTCGTGGCCACCGGCATGTCTAGCGAGATCGGGCAGATCGCCGGTCTGATCGAGGAAGCCGCCTCCGGACCGACGCCCTTGCAGAGCCGGCTGGAACAAGTCGGCAGATGGCTGGTCTTTCTCTGTCTCTTTGTCTGCGCGGCCGTCGGCGCGGCCGGCGTGGCGCGGGGTGAATCCCTGCGCACGATGTTCATGGCGGCTGTGAGCCTGGGCGTGGCGGCCATACCGGAAGGACTCCCCGCGGTAGTCACGATCTCGCTGGCCATCGGCGTGCAGCGCATGGTGAGGAGAGCCGCCATCGTCAGGCGTCTGCCGGCCGTCGAGACGCTGGGTTGCGCCACCGTAATCTGTTCCGACAAGACCGGCACCCTGACGATGAACGAGATGCGCGTGGCGACCTTCAACACGGCCGGCGATTGGTACGAGGTCACCGGGGTCGGCTACGATCCCGCCGGGTCGATCGCCGGCGCGTCCGGAACCCGTCACACCTGGCATGCTTGGCCGCGCGCGATGACCGCCGCGCCGCCGCCGCTGGCCACGCTGTTGGCCGGCGCCGCGTGCAACAACGCTGAACTGGTCCCGCCCGCAAGGGGCGGCGGGTGGCGCGCGGAGGGAGATCCGACCGACGCGGCCTTGCTGGTATTGGCGGCCAAGGCTGGTCTGCCGCTGTCCGATCTCGCGCGAACCTGGCCCAGGCTGGGAGAAGTACCTTTCAGTTCGGAGCGTAAACGCATGTCGGTCATCAACCGTGGTCCGGATGGGCGCGCCTGTCTCTTTGTCAAGGGGGCGGCCGATGTCTTGTTGGCCGTCAGCCGGGACCAGCTCACCGATGGCGGCCCCATGCCCCTCGAGGCAAACGCGCGTCAACGCTGGCAAAATGAGACCGACCGGCTATCCGCGCGCGGCTTGCGCGTGCTGGCCCTGGCTTACCGGCTTCTTACGCCGGCTGAGCTCGCCAACCGTTCCGTGGGGGAGGAGGCGGAAAGGGACCTCACATTCCTGGGCTTGGTGGGCATGAGCGATCCGCCGCGGCCCGAATCGGCGCGAGCGGTCAAGGCTTGCCGTCAGGCGGGCATCCTGACGGTGATGATCACCGGCGATCATCCCCTTACCGCCAGGGCCATCGCCCTGGAGATCGGCTTGCTTGACAAAGGTGGACGCGTGGTGACCGGCAATGAGCTAGATCGGATTACGGAGCGGGATCTTCTCCGCGAGGTGGAACGAATCAAGGTATACGCGCGCGTGTCGCCGCGGCATAAACTGCGCGTCGTGCGTGCCCTGAAGGCTAAAGGGCATGTGGTCGCCATGACCGGCGACGGGGTCAACGACGCGCCGGCGGTCAAGGAAGCGGACATCGGCGTGGCGATGGGGAAGACCGGTACGGATGTAACGAAGGAAGCCGCGTCACTCGTCATCATGGATGACAATTTCGCCACGATCGTGGCCGCGATCGAGGAAGGCCGGGCAATCTACGATAATATCCGCAAGTTCATCCGTTATTTGCTTGGCTGCAATACCGGGGAGATCTTGACCATGTTCCTCGGGATGTTGTGCGGCCTGCCGCTACCGCTCTTGCCCATGCAGATCCTCTGGATTAATCTGGTCACGGACGGTCTGCCCGCGCTCGCGCTCGGACTGGAACCGGCGGAAAAAGGGATCATGTCGAGACCACCCCGCCCGCCGAAGGAGGGGATCTTCGCCGCCGGGCTCTGGGGCAAGATCGTTTGGCAGGGCATGGCGATCGGACTCTGCACCCTAGTCTCTTTCGGGCTGATCCTTGCCGTCTTCCCGGGGCAAATTGGCCGGGCGCGGACGGTTGCCTTTTCGGTCCTGGTCTTCTCACAGCTCGTCTTCGCCCTGGCATGCCGGTCGGAGCACGCACCCTTGCGTGCGTTCGACTGGTCCGGCAATCCATATTTGCTTTGGACCATCCTTGGTTCCAGCCTCATGCACCTGGCCGTCATCTATCTCCCCTGGATCGGCGGCCTCTTTCACACGGTGCCCCTCGGCCCGCTCGACTGGCTGATCGTTCTCGGCCTGACCGCGTGGTCGGTCCTCCTGGGCGCGGCGCATCGACCGGCACGCCGCCTGGCGCGCAGAACCCGCTTGGTAAAGAGTGAAGGGTGAAGTGCATAGCCGCGCCAACATGCGACAGACTACAGCCGAAAGAGCCGTCACTCGCATATCACACGGGGCGGGGAGGGCAGGGGATGCCCTTTTTCCTACTGGTCGTACTCTTGCTTGTGTTTGGGTATTTCGTGCCCGTGGCATTCGGTTTTCGCTTCGCCTATTCGAAGAACGGCGTGGAGTTGCGTCTGTACATGACGGCGCTCATGGGCATAGTCCGCAAGGAACACGTTTTCCTGGGACCGAGGACGATGCTTGGCAGAGTTCATACGCATAGAGCACAGACCTCGCCCGTAAAGCATGAGCAAGAGTCGCTCGAGCAACGCATTGGACCGGCCGGGCTATGGGACCGGCTCGTGGAAGTACGGGATCGTCTGGTACAATACGGCATCGGGGGGATGTTTCTTTCTTATTTCATCCCCCGGAAACACCTCCCTTGGATGCATGTGGCCGAGCGGCTGGAACGCAAAGGAAGATTCACCCGCCTGCAGTGGACGACGAGAATCGGGCTTGAGGAGGCCGCTGCCACCGCTTGGGCGGCCGGTTTCCTCTGGGCATGCAAAGGGATGGTCCTTGCGATGCTGGATCAACGGTACGGACTGCCGCGCGCGGTGGCTCGGATCAGGGTCGAACCTACCTTCGCCGGTATGCAGCTCGACACGACTTTGGAGTGCATATTCAAACTGCGGGCCGGACACATTATCAGTGCCAGTGTACGTGGTTTTTTGCTGGACAAGCTGCAGAGGAGTGTACCGACGGCATGATGAACGACCACCCGATCGAAGGTCTAATGAAAACGGCCATGCAGAATATCAAAGAGATGGTCGATGTCAATACGATTCTGGGCGATCCTGTGGAGACGCCCGACGGCAATGTCGTGATCCCGATCTCCCGTGTGACATTTGGCTTTGCGGCAGGCGGGACCGAATTCGAGGGCAACGGCAAGGCCAAGGATACCCGTGCGCAAGGGGGCGGCGGGGAGGATAAAAGCAAGATGCCGTTCGGCGGCGGCAGCGGTGCCGGCATCACCCTGCATCCGGTCGCCTTCCTCGTCGTCGGCAAGGACCAGACCAGGCTCTTGCCGGTCGAGGGAAACATGCTCGTCGATAGGCTGATTGATGTCGCCCCGCAGCTTATCGAGAAGATTCAGACCTTGTTCAGGCAGGAGGGGCCGCGGGAGCTCCCGCATTAGCGTATGACCGCATCAAGCTTCGCCGGCCACCGCATTCGCGGTGGTTTTTTTATCGCAGACTTGCCGTGCGCATACCATCGCGTCAAAAACACCGCTCTTCCCAGCCATGTCTCTGCGCCGCCGCGGTGCGGTCGATCGACCTCTCTCAATTAGCGACCGTTTCCAGCGCGATCTCGACGTCCCAACATGATGGGCCGGATAAAAGGCTTGCCAGGGCGCATAATAGGTTGGTAGTGGCTTTGAGGGAAGGGAAAAGCAGATGGACTTTGCTGCCAACATCATCGGGATTATCAATCTGTTCTTCGCCATCGTCATCGGTCTATATTTCTGGAACCTTCTGCGGTCGCAGCAAGGCAATAAAGTCGCCGTGGAAAAGGAATCCCGTAAGGAAATGGACCGCCTCCAACGGTTGCGGAGCATCTCTCTCACGGAACCCCTATCGGAAAAGACCAGGCCGACACATTTTTCGGAAATTATCGGCCAGGAAGAGGGTCTACGCGCTCTGCGCGCGTGCCTTTGCGGGCCGAATCCCCAGCACGTCCTGCTATACGGCCCGCCCGGCGTCGGCAAGACGGCGGCGGCGCGGATCGTGCTCGAGGAAGCCAAGCGAAGCCCGCTCTCACCTTTCCGGGACGCCGCCAAATTCGTGGAATTGGATGCCACGACGGCGCGCTTTGACGACCGCGGGATCGCCGACCCCTTGATCGGCTCGGTGCACGACCCCATCTATCAGGGCGCCGGTCCCCTCGGCATCGCCGGCATACCCCAACCCAAACCCGGCGCCGTGACCAAGGCGCACGGCGGGGTCCTCTTTATCGACGAGATCGGCGAACTGCATCCGATTCAATTGAACAAACTCCTGAAGGTCCTGGAGGACCGTAAGGTCTTTCTGGAGAGTGCCTACTACAGCTCGGAAGATACAAACATCCCGCATCACATCCACGATGTGTTTCAAAACGGCCTGCCCGCGGACTTTCGCCTAATCGGCGCCACCACGCGTCTGCCGGGCGAGATTCCGGCCGCGATTCGTTCCCGCTGTGTGGAGATTTTCTTCCGCGCCCTGGCGCCGGAAGAGGTCAGGCGCATTGCCGCCCACGCCCTCGAAAAGGTGGGCATGGCCGACCTGGACGGCGCCCTCGAAGTGCTCGTGCGTTATGCGGCCAACGGCCGTGATGCGGTCAATATCATCCAGATCGCCGCCGGCCTCGCCATGACCGAGGGGCGCGGCGCGATTCGGAAGGCGGACATCGAATGGGTGGTGCAAAGCGGGCAGTACTCTCCGCGGCCGGACAAACGCGTGCCGCTGGTCCCCCAGATCGGCCTGGCCAACGGTCTGGCGGTCATTGGGCCGAACGTCGGCGCGCTGCTGGAGATTGAAGCCGCCGCGGTGCGCGTGGCGGAAGGCACCGGTAAAGTCACGGCCACCGGCCTGGTTGAGGAGGAGGAATTGGGCGAGGCCGGGCGCAAGATCAAGCGCCGTAGCATGGCCCGGGGCTCGGTGGAGAACGTCCTGACCGTGATCCGCCGCCACTTGGGCATCGACCCGCGCGACTACGATTTACATATCAACTTCCCCGGCGCGGTTCCCGTGGACGGCCCGTCAGCGGGAGTATCCCTTCTGATCGCCGTTTACTCCGCTATGACCGGCAAACCGGTGGATAACGAGGTCGCCATGACCGGCGAGGTTTCCATCAGGGGACGCGTCCTCCCGGTGGGCGGGATCGTGCCCAAGGTGGAGGCGGCCCGCCGCGCCGGCGCCCGCCGCGTGATCATCCCCAAGGAAAACTGGCAGGATCTCTTCGGCGATGAGCGTGAAATACGAATCATCCCCGTCAGCGATGTGCAGGAGTTGATCGAGCTGACGCTCTTGTCCGAGGGAGACCGGTTGGCGGTCGTACCGGCCCCGGCAAAAGGCCTCCTGGAACTGGACAAGCCCGTGGCGGTGCAAGGATGACGATCGGATCACAATCCCCATAGTCTTCTCGGATCGAGTTCGAGATCCGGGTCAAAACGCAAAACTAAAACTGCCAACCAGCCCCGGTTGGCAGTCTTTATGCCTCAGGTCCCAGGATCTTGCGAAAGGATTTGCGATCGTGGTCGAGAATAACTTGGGAGCGCTACAAGTGCGAAGCCCCGGGAGGTGTCGTAGTTGCCCCAAGCCAAGTCTCAGGTTGAGATTATGCCGCTCCTCCCTTTACGCGGCATGGTGGTTTTTCCGTATATGGTCCACCCCCTCGATGTCGGGCGGGAAAAGTCAGTCAGCGCCATCGAGGAAGCCATGGTCAATGACCGGCTGATCGTCCTGGCCGCCCAGAAGGAGGCCAAGGTCAACGAGCCGGCTCCGGATCAGATCTATACCACCGGCACGTTGGCGGAGATCAAGCAACTGGTCAAGCTGCCCGAAGCCATCCGCATCCTCGTCGAGGGCGTGACCAGGGTCAGGATCAAGGAATACGTTCAGGAAGAGCCGTATTATCGCGTCGTTATCGAACGCCTTTCCGAGGAAACAGATTGTTCCGTGGAGATGGAGGCGTTGATGCGGAACGCGATCCATCAATTCGAACAGTACGTCAAGCTCAGCCGGAATACACCGCCCGAGGTTTTGGTCTCCGTTACGAACATCGGGGAGCCCGGCCGCCTGGCGGATACGATCGCCTCCCACCTATCGAGCTCGACGGCGAAGCTCGAGGACCGTCAGGAGCTCCTGAAGGCGGACGCGCCCAAGGAGCGCCTGGAGAAACTCTGCACCATGATGATGCGCGAGTTGGAGATCCTCGAGATGGAACGCAAGATACAGCTCCGGGTGCGCAAACAGATGGAAAAGACCCAAAAGGAATACTACCTCCGCGAACAAATGAAGGCGATCCAAAAGGAACTTGGCGAAAAGGACGAGCGCCAAGCCGAGGTCGAGGAACTGCGGGCCAAGGTGGCCGAGTTGACTCTGCCCGAAGAGGTTCAGGATAAGGTGCAAAAGGAGATCGAGCGCCTGGAACGGATGCCGCCAATGGCCGCCGAGGCCGTCGTGGTGCGTAATTATCTGGATTGGATCATCGCCCTGCCCTGGCAGAAGTCGACGGAGGATCGCCTGGATCTTGAGGTGGCCGAGCAGATTCTCGAAGAGGACCATTATGGGCTGGAGAAGGTCAAGGAACGAATCCTCGAATACCTGGCCGTCTGCCAGTTGACGAAGAAGCTCAAAGGTCCCATCCTCTGTCTCATCGGGCCGCCCGGCGTGGGCAAGACATCGCTTGCCAAATCGATCGCGCGCGCGGTGAACCGCAAGTTCGTCCGTTTCTCGCTGGGGGGCGTCAGGGACGAGGCGGAGATACGCGGACACAGACGGACCTATGTCGGCGCCATGCCCGGGAAGATACTGCAAGTGATGCGCCAGGCCGGCTCCTCGAACCCCGTCATCCTGCTCGATGAGATTGACAAGATGAGCATGGATTTTCGCGGCGATCCATCCGCGGCCCTGCTCGAAGTGCTTGATCCGGAACAGAATAGCAATTTCGGGGACCATTATCTCGAGGTCGCCTACGATCTGTCGCGGGTGCTCTTCATCACCACGGCCAATACGTTCCATGGCATTCCCCGCCCCCTGTTGGACAGGATGGAGATCATTACGATCTCAGGTTATACTGAGGAGGAAAAGGTGGAGATCGCCAAGCGCCACCTCCTGCCGAAACAGATGTCCGAACACGGCCTGGCCTTGACGGATCTTGTCCTCCCGGATCAGAGTCTGAGGCGGCTGATTCGCGAGTACACGCGTGAGTCGGGGGTACGCGGCCTCGAACGGCAGTTGGCGACCGTTTGCCGGCGCGCGGCCAAACAGATCGTGAAGGGCCACAAGCCGCCGCTCAAGGTGGGCCCGGCGGTCCTCCACAAGTACCTCGGGATCCCGCAGTACCGTTACGGGGCGGCGGAGAAGGAGGATCGCGTCGGCGTGGCGACCGGACTAGCCTGGACGGAAGTCGGCGGCGAGATTCTCAATATCGAGGTGACCGTGGTCAAGGGCAAGGGCCAACTTATCCTCACGGGCAAATTGGGCGAGGTCATGCGGGAGTCGGCCCAGGCCGGGTTGAGCTTTATCCGATCGCGGGTCGGCGCGCTGGGGATTGCGCCGGACTTTTACGAGCAATGCGATTTGCATATCCACATTCCCGAAGGGGCCATCCCAAAGGACGGACCCTCGGCCGGCATCACCATGGCCACCGCCATGGTCTCGGCCCTGGGCAACCGGCCTGTGCGGCGTGATGTGGCCATGACCGGGGAGATCACGCTCCGCGGCCGCGTACTGCCGATCGGCGGGCTCAAGGAGAAGGTGCTGGCCGCGCATCGGGCCGGCATCAAGACCGTGATCGTACCCAAGGACAACAAGAAGGACCTGGAGGATATCCCGGATAATGTCGCCCGCCGGATGGAATTCGCCCTCGTGGAGAGCATGGATGAGGTGCTGGATCTGGCGCTGGCTGGAGGTTTGCGATCCGCGACGGCGGGCTGACGCACGCCTTCCGGGGCATCTGCGATTAGCCCAGGTTAGCCTTGCCAAGCGCAGGCCGTTATGGTAGAATACACGGGTGAGGCTTGGCAACGGAGGGAGTGGGGCACTTGGTTTTCTTGCGCGTCCTGTTGGTCATTATCGCGATCGCCATCACGGCGTTGGTCGTCATCCAGCCCAGCAAGGGTGAGGGGCTCGGCGCCATCGGCGGCGGCGGACAAGTCTTTTTCGCCAAGAATAAGAACTTCGAGCGACTGCTGGAGAAGGCGACGGCCTGGTTGGGCGGCGCGTTGATCCTGCTGGCGATCCTGATCGGCATCATGGAGCGGTAGTCCCAAAGCGAGCCGCGCGCGATAACAACGACAATGGACTGGCAGTGCCGGTCCTTTTCTTTTGGAGAAAACGTATGGCGGAAGGCACGGGACGTTCAATCGTCAGGGTCTTCGTTCAAGAGATGGATCCGTTATGGTATAATAGTTGCGGTGTGTCTGCCAATTGCCCGCTTCGGAGAGGGGTGCAATCGATGTTCAATGCGCTGAAGAATCTATGGGATACGAACCAGCGTGAAATCAAACGCCTGTCGGCCAAGGTCGAGGCGATAAACGCCCTTGAGCCGGAGTACGAGAGATTGACCGAGGCCGAACTCCGGGCCAAGACGGATCAGTTCCGCCAGCGTCTGGCCGCCGGTGAGACGCTGGACGATCTGCTGCCCGAGGCGTTCGCGGCCGTGCGCGAAGCGGCCAAGCGCACACTGGGGCAACGCCATTTCGACGTGCAGTTAATCGGCGGCATCGCTCTGCACGAAGGCAAGATCTCCGAGATGAAGACGGGCGAGGGCAAGACGCTTGTCGCCACTTTGCCTGCCTATCTCAACGCCCTGACCGGGCGCGGCGTGCACGTGGTGACGGTCAACGACTATCTGGCCAAGCGGGATAGCGAATGGATGGGCGTCATCCACCGCTATCTAGGTCTCAAAGTGGGCGTTATCCTCCATCACCTCGACGCGGCGCAGAGGCGGGAGGCCTACGGCGCCGACATTACCTACGGCACGAACAACGAGTTCGGCTTCGATTATCTGCGCGACAACATGGCTATCCGTCCCGAGGAAATGGTGCAGCGCGAACTGAATTACGCCATCGTCGATGAGGTCGACTCGATCCTGATCGATGAAGCGCGGACGCCGCTCATCATCTCCGGCCCCGTGGAACGGGACGACGCAAGTATGTACGACGAACTCAAGCCCCTGGTGGTACGTCTTCGCCAGAGCCAGAGCCGCCTAATCAGGAGCATTATCGATGAGGCCGTCAAACGTCTTCAGCAAGATCAAAACGACGAGGAAGCCATCGAGAAGCTCCTGCTCGTCAAGCGCGGCGATCCCAAAAACCCGCGCTTGCTGGAACTTATTGCGCAGAAGCCGGTCTTGAAGAGCCGGATCGACCGTCTCGAGGCCAGGTTGCACGTGGAAAAAGCCCTGCCCCAACTGGATGGGGAGCTATACTGCGTTATCGATGAGCGCTCAAACGCCGTGGAACTGACGGAGAAAGGCCTCGATCACCTGGGCCAGGGACGGCCGGACGACTTTGTGGTGCCGGAACTGGAGGTGGAATTGCAGGAGATCGAGAGCAACGAAAGCATGACGGCGGCGGAAAAGCTCCAAGCAAAAGAAGCGCTGGATCTGCGCTACCGTCAGACCTCGGAACGGATCCATACCATTCATCAGTTGGTCAAAGCATACTGGCTCTTTGAACAAGACGTGAACTACGTCGTCAAGGACGGCCAGATCCTGATCGTGGATGAGTTCACCGGCCGCTTGATGCCCGGCCGCCGCTGGAGCGATGGATTGCACGAGGCCATCGAGGCCAAAGAGGGTGTCAAGGTCTCCGAGCAGAACCAGACGCTGGCGACCATCACCTTTCAGAACTATTTCCGTATGTACGCCAAACTGGCGGGTATGACGGGCACGGCCGAGACCGAGGCGGCGGAGTTCAAGAAGATTTATAATCTGGATGTCGTGGTGATCCCCACGAATCTGCCCATGATTCGCCAGGATTACCCGGATGTAATCTTCCGTACGCAACTGCACAAATTCCGGGCCGTGGTGGAAGAGATCAAGGAATGCCACCGCCGGGGCCAGCCCGTCCTGGTGGGCACCATCACGATTGAGACGTCCGAACGCATCTCCAAGATGCTCAAGACGGAACAAGTCCCGCACCAGGTCTTGAACGCCAAGTACCACGAGAAGGAAGCCGAGATCGTCGCCCAGGCGGGCCGTCTAGGCGCCGTGACCATTGCCACCAATATGGCCGGCCGCGGTACGGATATCATGCTCGGCGGCAACCCCGACTTCCTTGCCCGGGCCGCCTTGCGCGCGGAGGGCATCGATCCGGCGACAGCCACGCGCGAGCAGTATGAAGCAGCCCGCCGCAAAGCCGAGTCGGTCACCGCCGCCGAGCACGAGCGGGTCGTGGCCCTGGGCGGGCTGCATATCATCGGCACCGAACGCCATGAAAGCCGGCGCATCGACAACCAGTTGCGCGGGCGCGCCGGCCGCCAAGGCGACCCGGGCTCCTCCAGGTTTTACGTCTCGCTCGAGGACGACCTCATGCGGCTCTTCGCCGGCGGCGAGATGATCTCCAATCTCATGCAGCGGCTCGGTTGGGCGGAGGACATGCCCATCGATCACCCGCGCATCTCCAAATCGATCGAGAGCGCCCAGCGCAAGGTGGAGGCGCGGAACTTTGACCTGCGCAAGAACGTGCTGGAATATGACGATGTCCTCAACAAGCAAAGGGAGATCATCTACGGCCAGCGCCGCCAGTTGCTGGCGGGAGAGAACATCCGCGACCGCGTCGTGCAAATGTTCGAAGAGGTCATCGACCGCATCGTAGCCTCCCATGTGCCCGAAAAGGCTCCGTCCGACGAGTGGGATCTCGAGGGCCTGTTGCATGAGGGGCGCATGATCTGCTTCCCCTGGGGTCTCTCGGTGGAGTCCCTCTCCGGGCTGGGCCGGGATACCTTGCGCAGCGAGCTCAAGCGGTGGGTCCTCGCCGCCTATGACGACAAAGAGAAACAGATCGGCGCCGAGCAACTGCGGGAGATCGAACGGATCGTCATGCTTCAGACAATCGACCGCAAATGGATGGATCACCTGCAGGACATGGACGATCTGCGCGAGGGCATCGGGCTCCGCGCGTACGGGCAGCATGACCCCTTGATCGCGTACAAGTTCGAGGCCTTTAAGATGTTCAAAGAGATGACGGACGAGACCCAGGTGGAGGTCGTCCGATTCCTGGCGCACCTGCAGTTGCAGCGGGAGGACGTGCCCCGCCAGCGCAGGCCGCGGAGCATGATGACCAACCGCGACGAGGACGGCGTGGTGGCCCAGCGCAAAGTGGACAGGAAGGTCGGGCGCAACGACCCCTGTCCCTGCGGCAGCGGGAAGAAGTACAAGAAGTGCTGCGGAGCGAATGCGTGACGGGGTAGGTTAGAATGAATGGGTGAACGGGTGAAGGGGTGTAGGGGTGACAACGAGGGAAAATGAACGGGTGAAGGGGTGTAGGGGTGACAACGAGGGAAAGTGAACGGGTGCAGGGTGACTCGCCCGTGCAAATCTGCTCTCTATTGACAGGCAAAGATTTCACCCGCTCACCCCTTCACCCCCTCACCCCCTCACCCCTCGCCTAAAACAGGAGGGAACTTAAATGCCGGAGGTTGCTGAACTGCGCGCGACCCTGACGGAACTCTCGAGCCGGATGGGCAAGATCAGGGAGTATCTTTGACCTGGATACCAAGGCCGCCCGCCTGCGCCAGCTGGAGGAGGAA
>JBLNCE010000042.1:0-3151 GCA_050260415.1 Bacteroidota bacterium
CAGGATCGCCGCGTTGATGCGGCAGTTGGTAGGCTGGCCGCCTTCGTAACAATTGCGCGGCGAGATCTGCCCGTAGCCCGTATTGTAACGCACGGCCAAATCCTCGCATTCGCCGACGTAATGTAGTTCGTCGCCGCTCAGAATAGCGTAGACCCCCGTCTTGCCCTCGTACCCCGCCGGGATCCGGAACCGGCAGAACGGCCCGTGGCCGTACTCGTGCAGTTCCTTTTGTTCCCGATCCGCGTATTCTTCCTGCGGAAAAAATTCACGCACCGCCCCGGTCTCATCCCGGTCGGGCGCAATCGTACAAACCTCCGTGAATGGTATGCGTTCGAGGCTGATGGACATAGGGCGCCACTCCCCCTGGGATATTGGCCTACGCTATTTTAGGCAATCTAGCGCAGGACTGTCTTCAACCTATGACAATACGAGCCCCTACAGATTCCCCAGATCTTTCTCCCGCTCTTCCTGTTCCACCTCTTCCTGCATCTCCTTGGCCTCATATCCGACCATCAAGGATACTTCGTAGTTCTTGCCCGTCAGAATCAGTGTGATGGCTGTCCGCTCGGTCTCCCAGAAGGCGTAACAGGAAAGGCTACCGGTGGTGACCGCCAATTCCCAAGAGTCGGGATCGTCGCGGTACAGATTGTTCCTCCAGATCCGGTCGTCCCTGAGGCTGGGGCCATATTTAGCGTTGAGCAGTTCCTTGAGGTTGTCAAAAACGGTAAAGCACTCTTTGGCGCCAAACGACTTGTCGGACCAAATGTAGATCGCCTGATAGAGCCGATCATCGTTGAAGTAGTATGCCAGGTCAAAACTATGCGCCGCCATGGAAATGCCCGCATACGCCATGGCCTCGTCATTGCGAAATACCGGCTCCCGCCCTTCCGCCGCCTGCACTTCGGCCATGGACATGCCCCAGCGGATCTTGCGCAGGTCGTATCCTTCTTCGGCGAGTACCGGCAGCGCCAGTACCAGCCCGAGCACAAAGATACTCCACAAACGTTTCATCCTTCATTCCTCCATCGCACGTTATCTCCTATTCCTCCGCCACTGATAACTCTGGTATTGCATACTCTTCCGGAGATCCGGTTCCATGCAGCACATATTGGCGCCGCCATCGGCGAAGCTCTCCATCCTTTGCACCAGGTGCTCCAGTTCCTCCACCTCGACCAAGATCTCCGCATCCGGCATCAACGCCGCGGCGTTCAGCCCGTTCAGGGCCTCGATTCTCTCGCGCAAGACTTGCCGGCCCGCCTCGAAATCCCCCCGGTCCATGGCCTCCACCGTCTTGTCCTTGGCCAGGGCGGCCCTGGTCAGTTCCACGGTCTTGACCACCTCGAAATCGACGGCCTGGTCTTCGGGACCCTCGGCGGCGGTCAGGCGGATCGCGACGGAAAGATCCACGGCGTTGAGCCCGCCCAGGGCATCAGTGTAGGCGAGGTTAAATCGCAGCAACTCATGCGCGCCGGCGGCCAGGGCCGGATGCTCGACCTCCAGGACCAGCGTCTTGATCTCGTTCCCGTACATGTCGGGCAGGTCCAGCAAGATCCCCTCGGGTCCCAGGCAAGGCTCGTAGCCCAGGACCGCCACCACCCGGCAGCCGGCGCCGGACTGCACCGTGACGCGCAAGCCCTGGGCCACCATGGCTAAGAGGCCCTCCAGTTCCCTGGCCAGGACCGCCGGGATCTCGTCCGGAGTCTTGAGATAGTAGTAGTTGCCCTTGCCCCCCTCGGCCAAGGCCAGCAGGAGATCCTCGTCGAAATCCTCCCCCACCCCCACGGTGGAAACCGTGACGCCGGTCCCGGCCATGGCGACGGCCTTGGCCGCCAGCAGCCGCGGATCCGCCACCCCCACGTTGGCGCGGCCGTCGGTCAGGAGCAGCACCCGGTTGACCCAGCCCGTGCCGGCGTGCTTGCGCACCTCCTGGTAGCCCTGGATCAACCCGCCCGAGAGGTTGGTCGAGCCGCGGGTCCGGATGCCGGCGATCCCCGCCTTGACCGGGTCCTTGTCGGCCAGGGGCCCGGCCGGGCGGACCACGTCCACTTGGTCGTCAAAGACCACCATGGAAAAGAGGTCGTCCGCGTCCATCTGCTCCACGGCCCGGCAGGCGGCGCGCTTCACGTAGTCCAGGGGCTTACCGGCCATGGAGCCGCTCCGGTCAAGGACCAGGCCCAGGTTGAGCGGCAGCCGCCGCGGGGCTTCGAGACCGTCAGGTTTGGTCGCCGTGAGCTTGATGAGGAACCAGACGGTTCCCGGCCGCCCGGGCGGCACCACACGATGGCTCGGGGAAATCAATACCTGGATGGGGTCGCGGTAAGGTTTCTCGTTGCCGGGTCCGGACATGCGCATTGCACCTCCGATAGATTATTTTCTCTTTTGTAGTATCCACCCCGGCATTCTGCCGGGACAATGAGACGGCTTCCGCGTTTGTCAACTTACCCCCGCCCTGCGGGCACCCCCTCCTGTGGCGGCGTCCTCTCAGGGCGCCGTCAATTCGGCATTTATAGCATAACAGAGGGGGCTGACATGGGCCGGTCAGAGAACACCAGTTCTTCTATGTGTTTATGGGGCGGTTGGATCTTTTGCAATACCTTCAACATAACAAACGAGACCGCCAAATACTGGCGGTCTTAAAGTTACTTTCACAAATCCTGCCCCGACATTGCTTACAGGGGCCAGGGGTTTTGGGCGCGGAGGCCGTCGCGGATGGCATTGCTGCCGGGGTTATGCCTGGACTCGAAGGCGGGGCCTTGCAGCATTTATCTACCCAGCCAGGGCCTTTAGCCCCTGGCGGAGATGACCGTTCTTCACACTGTTTTTAATCACCTGAGCATAACAAATACGACTGACAAGGGATGGTCAGAGAACGGGAGTTCGGAAGAGCCGTGTGAAGTCTGCAGGGTGAGTGATAAAACCTCAGCAGGATGATGAGATAAATCCGGATATACGTCAGGTTGAGGGTGAGGATGGATTCAAGGCCGCTTCTGAAACCCCCGCGGGGGTTCGGGGGGGCGTGTGGGCTCTCAACTAGGAGTTAGTCCGACTATTAACACAAAAGCCGAACCCATATCAGGCGAGACCTTGCATTTTCCAGTCGACGAACTGGATGACATCCGGTGGTGGACCCGTCAATGATTCACGCAATTAG